>DASXKZ010000103.1:0-1844 GCA_036496525.1 Candidatus Angelobacter sp. | reverse complement strand
TCACAACCACAAGAATATGCAGTCCCGCAGACCAGCTCAGATTGCGGCCCCAGCGATCGTGTTCAAAAAAGATTTCAGTGCTTGCCATGGCTATCAAGCGGCTGAGTGACGATGCTTACATTAGTGATGCCGGATTGCTTGACCGCATCCATAACCGTGGCAAAAGCACCAAAGGGGACATCTTCATCAGCCCGAATGAAGATGAACTGGTGCTGCGGGTCTCTTATCTTTTGATGCAGTTTCGCGGCAATTTCGTTGATATTGACCGGGTCATTACCCAGAAAAACCTGCTGCTTTTTATTGATGCTAATGACTGTGCGCTCTTCGGTGATCTCTTTCACCGATTTAGTGCGCGGGACGTTAACTTCGATACCAGATTGCAACACCGGAGCTGTCACCATAAAGATGATCAGCAGCACCAGCACTACGTCTACTAGTGGAGTGATGTTGATGTCAGAGAGCGAAGTCTGGGTACGCCCATTACCAGCCGTGAAAGCCATTACCGCCGCACCTCTGTCGTAACTGGGCGTTCAGCTTGCTGGCGTTCGACTGCGTTCATCATTTCCAGGGCAAAGTCATCACAGCGCGCAGCAAATTCGCGTATGGAGTTGCCAATTAAATTGTAAGCAATAACCGCCGGAATGGCAGCAGCCAAGCCCGCGGCAGTGGTAATGAGAGCTTCCGAGATACCGGGGGCAACTGCGCGAAGCGTTGCAGCGCCAGCGGCACCCAGTCCGTGGAACGCATCAATGATGCCCCACACCGTGCCAAACAATCCGACAAATGGCGCAACTGCTCCAGTAATCGCCAGCCATGGCATGTTGCGTTCGAAGCGGCTGATCTCCTCCGAGGCTGCAATTTGCATGGCGCGTTGAATGGCCAGGATGCTGCGCACCGCACCGCTGCTTCCTATCTGCCGGCGAAATTCCTCGAAGCCACCCTGGAAAACTCCCACCAGCGGGCTGGGACGAAACTGTTCGGCGACGGCAGAAATATCCTGTAGCCGTTGCGATTTCCGGAACGCGCGGACGAACCGTCCACTCTGCACCCGTGCGCGCTGCAATGTGCCCCACTTCGATAGAATAATGGCCCAGGAGACAAGGCTGAAGGCGAGCAAGACAAGTAAAACTACTTTGGCGACCGAGCCTGACTGACTGACCATGTCAAGGATTTCGCCGCCGAAAAAGATTGCAGAGAATGTAGGAAAAACCATTTTTTATTAGGAGAACGCCCTTAAATATTATAGATCACAGTTCGCAAATTGCCCCAGGGTGAACCCCATCAGGCAACGTACTTTTGTGTTCGATAATACGCCCCTGTCAGGAGTGGTAATCTATTGCGCGTCGTATTAAAAGGGAACTTATATTCATGAAAAAAAACAGTGTTGATCGCCGCAATTTTCTGAAAGGCATTGCAGGCTCGGCAGGCGCAATGTCAGCCTTCCCGTTGCAGAGTTTTGTAAACAATCCCGTCCGCTTTAGCGCAGTGGAGAGCGCTCAGGATATGACAGGTTCCGCTAAGAGTCAGCCCAAAATAAAGTTTGCCGTGATCGGCATCAACCATTACCACATCACCAGCCAGATTGAAGCCACCAAACGCGGCGGCGGCGACTTTGTTGCGCTTTATGAGGGAGGCGGACAGCCCGACCTGATCGCCCAATTTGCTAAGTTATATCCGGACGTGAAACGCGCCCGCAGCGAGAATGAAATCCTGGAAGACCGTTCGATTCAGTTGGTATTGAGCGCGGGCATTCCGGAAGACCGAGCGCCGCTGGGAGTTCGCGTCATGAAACACGGCAAGGACTACATGTCCGACAAACCGGGCATCATCACCCTCGAGCAACT
>DASXKZ010000102.1:0-5474 GCA_036496525.1 Candidatus Angelobacter sp. | reverse complement strand
AAGTTCTGCTACTCCATTTCCAATTTTAGATTTCAAGAAGCGTGAGGATAACTATGACCAGTTCTTGTGGGCTCAAACTGTTGTGCGCCCTTCTGTTGCTTCTTCCGACTTTCACCCTTTCATTTGCTCAAACCGAAAACTCGGCGACCATTGACTGCTCCGGCGCCACGCCTGGAGCATTCACTTCAATCGATCAGGCGATTTTTAACTCGCCAGACCACACCACCTTTACCCTCACCGGCAACTGCACCGAAACCGCCATCAACATCCAGGACCGCAGCACCCTCAGCTTCATTGCCCTTGCACCGGCCACAATTCAGGTAGCTTCGCCCGACCGGTCGGTCATGATCATTACGCACTCGGAAAATATCACCTTTGCCGGTCCAATCACGATCACCGGGGGCCAGGGCGTTCTCGTCAGCGACTCGAATGGAATATTGTTTAGCGGGGTAACGATTCAAAACAGTGGCCAGTTCGGCATCACTTCCAGCAAGTCCGATCTTTTGTTGATTGGTGGTTCAGTCAGCGCCAATACGCGCACCGGGGTAGTCGCTTTTGTGGGCACGGTAGAGCTGGACGGCGAGACCATCAGCAATAATGGACGGCTGGGCGTAAGCGCCGCAACCACGCATTTGATCATGTCGGATGGAAATGGCCTTCCTCCGATTGTCTCCAAAAATGGAATTGGGGGAGTACAGCTCTTCAACTCTTCGCAAGGAGACTTTACCGACCTGCAGATTAACAATAATGCCGGCGGCAACTTTGGGCTTTTTGTCTCCACCAACAGCGCCGCGGTGATGCAGGGCGGCTCGATCAATGGCAACACTGGAATAGGAGTTACCTGCACTTCAACCAGCCACTGCGAATTCACGCAAACTCAAATCAACAGCAACACCGGCGGTGGAATTAGAACGGCCAACCACTCTGAGCTTGAGTTGGATGGCGCGGTCCAAGTCTCCGGCAATAACGGCGCGGGCATCCTCGTAGATCAGCACTCAGCGTACACAAGTAATGGCGGCAACACGATTTCCAACAATGCCGGCGACGCACTTATCGTGAACGCGCTGTCAACGCTCAACCTTGTTGCCCCCGACACCATCACAGCCACAGGCGCCAATCTTGCCCTGAATTGCAATAATGGCTCACTGGTCACAGGCGACATTAGCGCCCTCAAGAACAAAAAATGCGGCACTCAATTCCAGGCCATTCCGATCCACTAACTGCTTTTTCACGCAAAAAGAAGGACCGCCCAAAAAATTGGCGGTCCTTTTTTGATCTCCCTTGCTTTGTGCAACGGGCAAACAGGAGTTAATTCCCCTTTACTGCGTTCCCGCTGCCACATTTTCGCCCAGCAAAAATTGCTGCACAAACAGAATCGTGGAATAGAAAAGAAAATCCTGGTTCTTCTTTTTGGCATATCCATGGCCTTCATCATTGGCCATCAAGAACCACGTCTGGATTCCATTGTTCTTCAGCTTGTCCAGCATCTGCCGAGACTCTGTCCAGGGCACGCGCGGATCGTTCTTCCCCACCACAGCATACACCGGCTTGCGAATTTTCTCTGAGTTGTTGAGCGGCGCGGTCTTTTCCAGGTACTCGCGGATTTTAGGATCGCGCTCATCGCCATACTCTACGCGGCGCAAATCGCGGCGGTAAGCTTCCGTATGTTCCAACAGAGTTACCAGATTCGATGGGCCAACAATCGGCAGGCTGCAGCAAATCTTGTCGTTATATTCATACGCCACGGCCCAGGTCATGTAGCCGCCATAGCTGCCGCCGGTAATCATGATCTTGCTTGAGTCAAGCGCCGGGTTCTTGCCGATCCAATCCAGCAATGCGCCGATATCTTTGTGCGTGTGGTCGCGATTGACGCCGTTATCGAGCTTGAGAAAAGTCTTGCCATATCCCGTTGACCCGCGCACATTGGGAAAGATCAGCGCGATGCCTTGTTCGTTTAAATAATAGTTATTTCTGCCCAGAAATCCCGGACGGTACTGCCCTTCCGGCCCTCCATGAATGTTCACCATGACCGGCCGCTTGCCGGGAAACTTGGTCGCATCCGGCACGTAAAGGAAACCGGAGATGGTCTTGCCATCGAACGTTTGCCACTTGATGAGCTGCGGTTCGGCGAAGGTGGCAGTATTCAGGCCCCCGGTTTCGCTGGTAGTCCAGCGTTCAAGTTTGTTAGTCGTCACATCAACGGAATAAACGTCTGACGTGGACCTGGCGCTGGTGAGTACGAATCCCAGGTCACGGCTATTTTTGTGAAAGTTCAGTCCGCCGATCAGACCGGCGGGAATCCCTGAGACCGGACGATATTTGCCGGTAGCAGTATTCATCAGGTAAAGCTTGCTGATGCCGTCTTCATTCGTCACAAATGCCAGCGTCTTTCCATCTTCACTGAGCTCGATTTCGTCCACATCCCACTTGATGTCCGTGGTGAGATAGGTGGGCTTCATGGTGGACAGATCAAAGTACGCCAGGCGCTGGAATTCAGAATCGCGGTCCGTAGCTGTGTAGAAGCCTTTGCCATCTTTGCTGAACGGACCACCACTGTAAGCTACTTCAATACCTTCTGCTTTGGGGGTCAGCGCCTTCTTTTCACCGGTAGCAACATCCACCAGCCAAAGATAAGTCTGGTTAGCTGAGACCTCTTCCACCACCAGCAGCTTTTTATTGTCGGGCGACCAATCCACCACGCTCCAGCCTCCGCCTTCCAGTTGCAAAAGCATCTTGTCTGACTTGGGATCGGTAGAATCCATCATCCAGATGTCAGTATCCTTGCCCGTGCGTCGAGTAGAGGTATACGCGATGCGATTATCGTTGTGAGCATAGCTGCGGCCTCCGTTACGCGACTTTCCATCGGTCAGCAGCGTCACGTTGCCGTTGGCAATGTCATAACGGTAAATCTGGAACCACTCGCCGCCGCCAATATCCTTGGAGAAAGTAAAGTAATCGCCTTTGGGACCGAAATGGCCGCCGCCCGTGCGATCAGGAAAAAAAGTAAGCTGCGTACGATCGCCGCCTGGCATCTTGACCATATGAATCTGCGGCACGTCAGCAAAGCGCGTGCCGATGAGCATCTCCCGCTTTGTCGGATGCCAGTCCTGCAAGGTTGCAGAACGGAACTCACCGTATTGATTGGCTTTTTCCGCAATGGCGGCAGGCACTGGAGGAATGTTTTCGACAACAAGGTTGTCGCCCGGCTTGATCACCGCAGGCTGGGCCGGCGGAGCGCCTTGCGCCATGATCGGCGACACCGCCATGAATATCGACGCAAATAAGACCGCAGGACGCAGATATACACAAAGAAAAAATACTCGTTTCACAATCCCCTCCAGGTAGTGGCGCAGAGAAGCCTAATCTTGCTGATCGGCATCGTCAAGAAGAGTGACGTTTTAAAGCAATAGCGGTTAGCAAGCAGGGTTTGCGATTGATCGTGAGGCTCATGCAGCCAAAGTCACGATTGGATCGAACTCATATATCTGCAACCCGCTCTTTCCGGATTTTGCGGCTGCCGCCATGGCTTTGCCGGCGATTTCAGCCTGCATGGAATGATATTTTCTGAGCGGCCCAAACGTTAGCAAATCCAGCACGGGAGCAATCTTCATTCCAATGGCCTCGCCTAGCCTGAACTCCGCGCGCTTGCCAATCAGCAAACTCGGACGCAGAATATGCAACGCCTTAAAGGGCAATTTGGCCAGTTCCCTTTCCATCTCGCCTTTAGTGCGGAGATAGAAATTTTTGTTCGCCGGATCAGCGCCCACTGAAGACACTACAACAAACTGTTCGGCACCCGCCTTTACTGCCTGTTCGGCAGCTCGCAACGGCAATTCCATGTCAACATGGCGGAACGCTTCCTGCGATCCCGCCTTCCGAATGGTTGTTCCCAGCGCGCAGAAGACATCCTGTGCGCCTTGAAAATCTTCCGCGGAAAGAGTTGCCAGATCGGCCACCCTTTGGGCAACTTTGGCTCGGGTAAGCGATGGCAGCTCTCTGCGCCCAAACGTGAGTACGCGCGTGTAGTCTGGATCGTCCACCAGCGCGCGCAGGCAAAAGCCGCCAACCAGTCCGGAGGCTCCCAGTACTACCGCTGTACGCGAAGTCACGCCGTTCTTCCTTCGCGATTTGCTTTGCTGAAGCTCATCACACTACTCTACCAATTTTCAGAGCGCCTGGTTCTTTTGACACAGGCTTTCTGCCACTGCTACTATCAAATGGCAGTTCAGCAGGTTAGCATCAGGTCAAAAATCAGCCGCACTTGCAAGCAAGAGGTTGATCTGATGTTAGCTACGCTGGATTTCGAATGCGGATGATTCGCTCCCGCCTGCTCGCGTCCCCGTCGTCTAGCCCGGCCTAGGACATCGCCCTTTCACGGCGGTAACACGGGTTCAAATCCCGTCGGGGACGCCAACAATCCAAAGCACTTATCCTGATCCGTTCGAATCCGCGTGGGTCCAAAAGGGTCCAATAAGACCGGGTTTCTCGGCGTTCTCCCCATCGTCCCTGCCGGGTTCCGCGATGAGTTGCTTGACGACTTTGTTGTGGGCTTCGCGCTTGGTGTCCGTGATTGCCTGGGTGTAGATATCCGCCGTCACCTTGAACGTCGCATGCCGCAGCATCTCCTGGATCGTCTTGAGGTCTTCGCCATTGGCGTTCATCAAGGTTCCAAAAGTGTGTCGCAGCGTGTGCCATCCAACCGAGGCTGTGATGCCGGCTTCCTTCAACGCGGGAACGACATGGGCCCGGAATAGAGAACCAGGCCAGTAGGGTTGTCTTCCCTTCTTGTGAGGACTGGCAAAGACCCAATCCCTGGGACCGTTGTATGGGGTTCGCAGCTTCCAACTCCACAGCATCTCGGCCAATTCCGGAGCCAATGGAATCGGTTTTCTGGATATCTCGGTCTTGCACCGGCCGATCCGCTGTTTTCGGATTGAACGGGTGACGTTGATTTCGAGAGATGTGAAGTTGATGTCCTCCCACTTGAGCGCCAGCAGCTCGCCCACCCGCAGTCCGCTCGTTGCATCCAGGAACCAAGCCAGCCGGCAGGGATCTTCGATCTTCGAGAGAAGAACCTGGATCTCCGAAATGCTGAGGATGGTAGGAATCTTTGAACGTTTGGCGCTCTGACGCACATGTGTGATCGGGTTGCCGCTATCAAACTGCGCAGTTGGACAGGCGACAAAGGTGTGTACGCCAAACTGTTTGACCGCCCGACCACAATCTCGCTCGATAACCCGTGGCTGTTTTTCAACGTGGAGCAGTTGAGTGACGACCCACGGCTCGAAACAGCGATGAGCCTGCTCATCGCGCATGCCACGGCGCGGCGGGCATCAGGCAAGGACGGCCGCCGAAGCATCACCGTGCTCGATGAGTGCTGGTTTCTGCTCGATTCGCCCGTCCTCGCCCCTGAGGTCGTTCAACTATTCCGCACGGCCAGGAAGCGCAATGCAAGTGTTTGGGGCATCAGCCAG
>DASXKZ010000101.1:0-2871 GCA_036496525.1 Candidatus Angelobacter sp. | reverse complement strand
GAAGCGGAGTTAATCCAAAGCAGTAGATGACTACGAAAGCACTCAGGATGCAAAGTTCCAATCCGTTTTTAAATGCGTCCACTCTCGGGTGAAAGTCTACAAAACAAAAGCCCCGCCGCAGCGGGGCTTTCAAATTACCCGTAGAACGATTGTTACCACCTGCTTGTATGAACGTGTACTTTCCCGCGAATCTCTCCTGCCGGGAAGGTCGCGTCATGGACGTTGGCATAGCTGGCTCCGCGCAACACTTGCTTCAGTGCTGTCGCGAAGTCGCCTATGGCAACTCCCTGGGCAGCAGGGCCAGTTACATTGGCCGCACCAAACGTACCGGTGATCGTGCCAGAAGTTGCATCAGGGCAAGCCGGTTGGTTGCCACCGCCGCACAGGAAAATCATGACGCCGCCTGATTCTTTGGTCAGCCCAAAGTGTAGGTGGGAAAAAGTTGCATTGGCTGCCAGACCGTTGAACACCAGCGTGAAATTAAAATTTCCATCGGAATTTTCGACGGCCTTAAAAACGCCGACCGCTGTGCTGGCAGTTGGAGGGGTTTCATTGACGCCAATCAGTATGGCGTCCAGTGTGACTCGTTTATGACTGTCTGCGTTGGCCATCAAGGTAAAGAAGGCGACGCAAAATGCGAGCAAGCAGAGCTTTTTCATTGGTGTGGTTCTCCTTAGGACGGAGGTTGCTCTCGGAACCTGGGTTTCCGATTCAGATTGATGAGATAGCAAAGCCCCATTTCGGCAACTCATCACGGAAGTGACAAGTTGCACGCCACCAAGAGTGGGCGTGGGTCTTCTGGCGAATGTCAACAAAATGTAAAAAAGATGTCAGCTTTTTGTCATTAAGTTCGAAAAGCCTTATTTGGCGCGGGCATTCACGGTTTGTCCAGCCGCCGCTTCCACCAACTTTTGCACCGCAGGTGCGACCATAATTAAAAGCTGGGCCTTGGGTTTCTTTGCTTCTTCAATCACGGCCAGCTGCTGCGTTTTCCAATCCTGCGGAGCGCCATTTTTGCGATCGAGGTAGTCCAGCGCTTGAAGACCCGCTGTTCCAAGCGCTGAAAGAGATTGCGAAAGCGGCACAACTTCCTTCATCAGGAACGATTGTTCTGCCGCAGCTTGAATATCAGTCTGATTGTTACGCCAGCGTGCCAGCAACGTTCGGATTTCCGCTTCCGTACCGGGAGCCACATTGCCGCTGACGAATGCGCTTACCAGATTGTCGAAATCGTGAGCGGTCATACTCTCCGGCCGAACAGCATCCACCAGACGATTAAGCGGTAATAAGGCAGTAGGCGGTACAGGCGCAAGTTCTTCGCGAGAATAATCTTTTACCGGCTCGACCACGTCGGCCAAGGTGTGCAATGCTGAAATGTCATTACTGCCAGCGATTCGCCGCAACATTTCGTCGTAACTTGAGTTGTGGGTGAGCCCCAGACCGTCCAGCTTGCGGCTGGTAATTTCCATGCGCGAATACATAGAATTGATATCGGTCACATCCTGCGACGACCAAAAACGCTCAGCAATTGCTGCCGCCCGCGGCCAGATGCGCGAATCAATATTTTCCGGCGACACATATTCAGCCCACATGCAGGCCTCGCCGCCCAAAATGAATTTCTTCTCTTCGTCAGTGAGATTTGCCGTAGGGCCAGTCATAGGGTCGACTGCGTAATGCCGCGAAGTTGACCACGCCAAGTCAAGGTAGTATCCGGAGGAAAGAATGCCGCTGTAGCCTCCCTTGGCTGCCTGCGCGAGCGAAGCTTGCCCACGCCAGGACTGGATCAAAATGTTCTTCGGCACGTCCGGCTGGAGAACCTCGTCCCAGCCCACGGTGATCTTTCCGCGCTTGCTGACCAATTTTTGTACACGGCCGCTGAAGTAAGCCTGAAGGTCTGCGTTGCTTTTTATTTGGTGATCGCGTTTGAATTCCTGGACTTTCTTGTTCGCGTCCCACTCTTTCCCGTTTACTTCGTCGCCGCCAATATGAAAATAATGATCGGGAAATAATTCGGTCATTTCATCGATGAAGCTGTCGAGAAATTTGTAAGTGCTTTCGCGAGTGGGGTCCATGGCCGGATCAAAAACTCCCCAGCCACGCTCGATTTGATAGGGGCCTGGGCCGCTACCCAATTCTGGGTAACCCACGAACCATGCAGTGCTGTGGCCTGGCATATCAAACTCCGGCACCACGCGAATGCCGCGATCCGCCGCATAGGCAATGATTTCCTTCGCCTCAGCCTGCGTGTAAAACATGCCGTCAGATCCCATTTCGTGCAGCTTGGGAAATTTTTTGCTCTCGATGCGGAAGCCCTGGTTTTCCGACAGATGCCAGTGGAAAACGTTCAGCTTTACAGCTGCCATGCCATCAAGATTGCGTTTGATTAGGTCAAGGGGCATGAAGTGGCGGCCTACATCGATCATCAATCCGCGCCAAGGAAAGCGAGGCGCATCCTGGATGGTTAGCGCCGGAACCGCAAAAGCTGCAGGTGTGCTCTCAACCAGTTGAAGAAAAGTTTGCAGACCGTGCATTGCTCCCAGAGTTGTCGGAGCATTCAACTTTGCGCCAGATGATGTGATCTCCAGCGTGTAGGACTCATCCTCGCCTAGCTCGGGAATTTCTTTACTGGCCCGGTCAGCGTGGACCACCAGAGTGGCAGGCTCTGCACCAACCAGCTTGATATTGATCGGCAACATGCCCGTCTCGATACGCAGCTGGTCAGCGAAACGCGCGACTGCGCGTTCGAGCCTGCCGTCACCTTTTCCGTTCACGGCTATCGTGAACGACGGATCGACCACTAACTGCCCGCTGCCAGCCTGCAAGTGCGCCGGCACGGGCATAAGTGCAATTGGTTTTTGTGTCTGAGCGGAA
>DASXKZ010000100.1:0-23618 GCA_036496525.1 Candidatus Angelobacter sp. | reverse complement strand
AATTGCGCGAGTGGAAGCCGAGCTGGGCGCATTGGATGGAGTGATCCATCTGGCAGGAATCACCGGGGAAAAAGCGTTGCGGCTGAGTTCCGATCTGCAACCATTCGAGTGTGAAGCGCAGTTTAGGCCAAAGGTGGAGGGCTGTTATGTCCTGAAGGACCTCTTGCATGACCGGACGCTTGACTTCTGCCTGTTGTTTTCTTCTACTGCTTCAGTTCTCGGCGGCCCCGGCATGCTGGCTTATGCAGCGGCCAGTTGTTTCCTTGATGCCTGTGCCGCCTCTTGGTGCCTTAACGGCCAGCGCTGGATCAGCATCAACTGGGATGCGTGGGTCCCGGAGAAGACCTCACGTTTTCTCGGTATGCATGAAAGCGCGCTGGACCGCTATGCGTTGCCTTATTCCACTGCATTGAATTTACTTGATTTGATCACTGCCAAGGTCCCCGGAGGGGCGGTTGTGGTTTCTTCACACGACGTGAATGCCAGAGTGGACGAATGGACGAAGGAAGCATTTCCTGAAGACGGGGAAGAATCGCAAGAAACGCATAGCAGGCCTGAGCTGCAGACCGATTATGTTGCTCCTGAGACTCCTCTTCAAAAAGAAATCGCTGCAATTTGGAGCGCGGCACTGGGTATCGAACAGATAGGAATTCACGACAATCTATTCGAATTGGGTGGCAATTCACTCATCGGGCTGAGAATTGTCGCACGCCTGAAGAAGGACCTTGGCATTGAGATTCCGGTGAGTGCATTATTCGAGGGGCCGACAGTGTCAACGCTTTCGCAGCTCATTGAAAAGAGTGGAAGAACGGAGCTATACACAGTTAGCCGCAATCGCGGCGAACTGCGCCGCCACTCCCGGAGTGCTGCGCGATCGGGAGCGACCGCCTAGACACTCATCATGAATGCAAGTTCCTCCTCAAAGATAATCAAATGATGGCCAATTCACACGGATTAAACGAGCAGGGTGGCGGAGACGTCGCGATCATTGGTATGTCAGGTGCCTTTCCAGGAGCAAAGACGGTTGGGCAATTCTGGAAGTCGCTGTGCGCCGGACAGGAGATGGTCCGCTTTCTTGGACCGAGCAACGATGACAACCATAACAGTAGCAGCCGCTTTGTGCCTGCTGTGGCGATGATGGACGATGTTGATTTATTTGATGCTACATTTTTCGGAATTCCGCCTGCAGAGGCGATGCTCACTGATCCACAACACCGGATATTGCTGGAACATGCCTGGAGCGCACTGGAAGATGCTGGTTATGATTCGCAAAAGTATCAAGGTTCAATCGGAGTATTTGCCGGAGCTACGATCAATACGTACCTGCTCCGGAACATAGCTTCCAACCGGCATATCATGCGAGATACAGATCCCATCAAGCTCAATATTGGGAATGGGGGAGACTTTCTCACCAGCAGAATTTCTTACAAATTGAATCTCAAGGGCCCGAGCCACACAGTCCAGAGCGCATGTTCCACTTCACTGGTTGCGGTGCATTGCGGATGCAGGAGCTTGCTGGACTTTGAGTGTGACCTAGCGCTGGCCGGCGGCGTTTCAGTGAATATGACTTTTGAAAAGGGCTACTACTACCAGGAGGGAAGCATTCTTTCGCCCGATGGGCACTGCCGCGCCTTCGATGCCCAGGCGCGGGGAACGATATTCGGTAGCGGCGTGGGTGTTGTCGTCTTAAAACGACTGGCTGACGCGCTGAATGACCACGATCACATCTATGCCGTTATCAAGGGATCGGCCGTCAACAACGACGGTTCGGTGAAAGCTGGATACACAGCGCCTGGTGTTGAAGGTCAAACTCAAGTTATTGTCGAAGCCCTGAGTTGTGCCGATGTCCATCCGGAAAGTATTGGGTACGTGGAATGCCATGGGACGGGCACCCCACTGGGAGATCCGGCGGAGATTCGCGCTCTGACTAACGCCTTTCGAACAGCGACTGCAAAAAACGGGTTCTGCGCGGTGGGTTCCGTGAAATCAAATGTGGGTCATTTGGATGCTGCCGCAGGAATCACAGGGCTGATCAAGGTTGTCCTCATGCTGAAGCATGGGACTATTCCGCCAAGCCTGTACTGCGAAGATCCCAATCCAGCGATTGATTTTGATAAGAGTCCGTTTTACGTCAACACCATCAAGAAACTGTGGAGCACGGATGGTGAGCCGCGGAGGGCTGGTGTAAGCGCCTTTGGTGTGGGCGGCACCAATGCCCATGTCATTCTCGAAGAGGCGCCGGAACACTGCCAAAAAACGGCTGACAAAGCTTCGTTGTGCTTGCTGCCCCTTTCAGCGCGTACGGAAAATGCGTTGCGACAGGGTATGCGCGATCTGGCGTCATATCTCCAGGGCGAAAATTGCGCAGCGTTGGAAGATATTGCTTATACGTTGCAGGTTGGCAGAAGGGAGTTTGCCTGCCGTTGGGCCGGCGTGTTTAGCACTCGTGAACAAGCGGCCACAGTATTGGAGTTCAACGCAGCAGCAGGGAGCAGAGAAGAACTACAGCCGGAACTTCCTAAGGCAAATCTAGATAATGCCATGGCTGCTTTATCGTCCGCCCAATGCACAGATGCGGCATTGGAAGCAGCGCTGAAAACGATAGCAAACTCATGGGTAGCAGGAGCAAGCATTGATTGGCGGCAATTGCACCGTGGGACTGTTTTCAATCGCGTTTCGCTCCCGACATATCCTTTTGAACGCCAGAGATTCTGGATAGAGTATTGCGCCGACCCTGGCGAGAGTTCTAGCGAGCTTTTGCCGGAACCTTGTGAGGCACAAACAATTCAGCATTCTCCACGTCCTGCCTTGCGCAACAGCTATGTTTCCCCGAACACTGAAGCTGAGTGCAAGGCGATCAGAATTCTAGAAAACGCTTTAGGTATCAAACCGGTTGGAGTTACTGATCTATACGGTGAGTTGGGCGGTGATTCGCTTACCGCGATTAAGATCATCGATCAGATCAATACTGCGTTCAATTGCAAACTTCAGATTATTGATTTATATGACGGTCTGACAGTTCGGGAGTTGCTTCGACTGATCCAGAATGGTCCGGAAGATTTGGCAGCTTCACCCGAGGCAGCGCCAGAGAGTAGACGGCATTTCTACCAGGAAAGACGCAGAGCGCTTCATCAAGCACAGTAATTATAGCGATTCCACATTCCTTCAAATGCGAGTTGTTCTTACCAATTTCGGGACGCTGGGCGACTTTCGTCCGCTGTTGATCCTTGCAAATGAGCTTGCTGCAAATGGATGCAAGCCTGTACTTGCATTTCCGCCGTTTGCACAGACGCTGGCATCAGAGTACAGGTTCGAGCATGTTTCAATTGGTCCCGATCTACTTTCGCTGCGTGACAGTGTCAATGCCAGTTGGTCCCACATGGCTGGAATCTACGAATCCAGTGATCAGATGGCAGCCCTGCTGATGCCGTTCCGGGATGCATTTGATCAGACATTCAGTGATCTTACAGACGTTTGCCGCGATGCCGATCTGCTTATCAGCGGACCAGGCCAGCCACTTGCGCGGATCGTCCATGAATTGACTGGGATTCCTTTTGTATCCATCCAGGTATCCCACTTCGGCGGGAGCGGAGGCCCGGCGTTGCGCGATGCCGGAGACCAACTCATCAATCCGTTCAGACGCAAGCTGGGTCTTCCGGCGATAAACGATCCTTTGACCGCAGGAACCAACTCACCACAACTCGCGATTTATGCGATGAGTAAGCATCTTCGTCCGCGTCCTGCAGATTGGCCGGCACATTACCGCCAGACAGGCTTCTTCTTTGATAGGCATGCTTTATTGTCGGGCATCGATCCCATGCTGGTGCGCTTTGTAGAGGAAGGCGAGCCGCCTGTGGTGGTAACGCTGGGCAGTATGGTGCATCGTGAATGTGAGGCCCTGGCAAAATTGCTGGCAGATGCAATGTACGCAGCCGGAGTGCGAGCGGTAATTCAGGGGTTTACCGAACCAAGCAACTGGAGCGGCAAGTCTGACGCTGTGTACTGGGCTGGATTTGTTCCGCACGAATGGATTTTCCCGCGCGCCGCTTGCATCATTCTGCACGGTGGAGCTGGAACAGCCGCCTATACCTTCGATTCCGGCGTTCCAGGAATCTTTGTGCCACACGGAGATTGCTATGACCAGCGCTATTGGGGACAACTTGCATGGGAGATCGGATGTGCCGTGCCGCCAATTCCTTATGGCGAACTTTCTCTGGAATTGCTGACGGACGCCATCACTGCAACCATGAATAACGAGCAACTTCGTAGTGCAGCGGGAGCACTGGGAGAAAAGGTAAGGAAAGAGCCGGGTGTTCGCTTAGCGGCAAAGCTCGTCCACGAATACGCGATACAGGTTGGAGTTTGCCAGGACGTTTGTTAATCCTCAAGCCGGTTTTTCCGGATTTTCATTTGCCAACTTCAGGAATCTCATTATGGGTCTATCTACAAACTGCAGCCCGACCGATATTGCTGTGATAGGAATGGCAGGACGTCTTCCTAAAGCAGCCGATCCGCAGCAATTCTGGGAGCGTATTCGCAACGGCGAAGACTGCATCTCGTTCTTTAGTGAAGAAGAATTGCGGCGAGAAGGAGTGGATGAGGAACTCCTCAAACTGCCGAACTACGTTCCTGCGGCGCCAGTAATTGACGACATAGAGCAGTTTGACGCTTCATTCTTCGGCATAACGCCCCGTGAGGCGGAGTTGATGGACCCGCAGCACCGGCTCTTTATGGAATGCTGCTGGGAGGCTCTCGAAGACGCCGGGTATGATCCGTCGCGCCATTCAAAGGACATTGGGCTTTTTGCAGGGGCGCGCACTGATACTTACCTGATTACCAACCTTATTTCGCACAGGGAGATTGTTCAATCCGTGGGGCCATTTCATCTCGGGCTGGGAAATGATCTGGCCTTTCTTACAACGCGCGTGTCGCACAATTTCAATCTCCGCGGCCCCAGTTGCTCGCTGCATATAGCGTGTTCAACTTCATTGGTTGCTGTGCATCTTGCCTGCCAAAGTCTGCTAATTGGTGAATCGCAGATGGCGTTGGCAGGCGGAGTGGCCATTAACGTCCCTCACAAGGTGGGCTACATATGTGATGAAGGCAGCGTAGTTTCTCCTGATGGCCACTGCCGTGTGTTTGATCGTGAAGCGCGGGGCACAGTATTTGGCAGCGGAGTAGGCGTAGTAGTACTGAAGCGACTGGAGGACGCGCTGGCGGACGGTGATCACGTCTACGCAGTTATCAAGGGTTCAGCCATTAATAATGATGGATCGTCCAAAGCCAGTTTTACCGCTCCGGGAGTTCAGGGACAGACCCGGGTCATCCGGGAGGCACAACTGGCTGCCGGAGTAGACCCAGAAACGATCAGTTACGTGGAATGTCATGGGACAGGCACATTGTTGGGCGATGCGGTGGAAATTCGCGCTCTCACAAGAGCCTTTCGGACGCAAACAGCCAAGACGGGTTTTTGCGCAGTTGGTTCAGTGAAATCGAATGTAGGGCATCTTGACGCGGCTGCGGGCATTACGGGATTGATCAAAGTGGTGCAGAGCCTCAGGCATAAAATGATCCCACCAAGCCTCCATTTCAGCCAGCCCAACCCACAAATCGATTTTGCCCACAGTCCCTTTTATGTGAACACTGAACTCAAGCCGTGGGAGAGTGATGGAAAGCCCCGCCGTGCCGGACTCAGCGCCTTTGGCGTGGGCGGGACGAATGCGCACGTGGTTTTGGAAGAAGCTCCGCTGCCTGAGGAAGGAGAAAAAGGCGGGACATGGCACATTTTGCCGATATCGGCACGCAGTGGCGAGGCACTGCACGCGAGCATGCGGAACCTTGGCGAGTGGCTGCGCCGAAATCCCCAGAGCAATTTTGCCGATGTAGCGTTCACGTTGCAAGCCGGCCGCAGGCAATTTGCGCATCGCTGGGCGGGTGTCTTTCAAGACCACGCTGAGGCAATAGCAGCGCTGGAAGCCGCAGTAAATGAAGACCCAGGCGATGCGGTGGAGGAAGATGGCCGAAAAATAGCATTTCTCTTTCCGGGACAGGGCAGCCAGTATCCAGGCATGGCAGAAAAGCTCTACCAGGAAGAAAAAGTGTTCAGGGAATCGATGGAGAAATGCGGAGAAATTCTAAGGCCGCAGCTTGGGCGGGACCTTTGCCGCCTGATCTACGAGGAGAAATCTGCAGAAATAGACCAGACATGGTTGTCTCAACCGGCATTGTTCGCGGTGGAATACTCTCTGGCGCAGTTGTGGAAGAGCAGGGGCATCCAGCCGAAGGCGTTTCTGGGCCATAGCATCGGTGAATATACGGCTGCTTGTCTGGCCAGTGTCATGTCTCTGGAAGACGCTCTCAAGGTAGTGTCAGTGCGGGGAAAAATCATGCAGCAGTTACCGCCGGGAGCGATGGTCGCCGTTAGCCTGCGATCCGCAGAAATACGCAAGATGTTAGGGCCCAACTTGAGTATTGCGGCCATCAATGCTGCTGACCTGGTTGTGGTCTCAGGGACATTGGCTGAAATAGAAAGACTAGAAGGAGAGCTTCAGCAACAAGGAGTCAATTACCGACGGCTACGCACGTCGCATGCCTTCCATAGCCCGATGGTTGAGCCCGCGATGGCCGCTTTTCGTCAAACCATGAAGCAAGTACAGCTCAGGCTGCCCGCTGTTCCGTTTATTTCCAACGTGAGTGGAGCATGGATTCAGGACAACGAGGCACAGGATCCGGAATATTGGGTGAGACATCTTCGGGAACCGGTGCAATTTGAGCGCGGATTAAGGCACTTAGCGGACACAGGCGAGTGGATGCTGGTGGAAGTGGGGCCGGGGCAGACGTTGCGTAGGCTGGCCCAGAGACAGGGTGTTGGCGCAGTGGCTTCGTTATCACCGAATCCTGGTGATGGATTGGATGACCGGGCAATCCTCCAGGCTTTCAGCGCGCTCTGGCAAAACGGGACCAGCGTGAATTGGCAGGAATTGCATAATGGCGTTCGCAGAAACCGGGTTCCGCTACCTACTTATCCGTTTGAGCACAAACGCTACTGGATCGATCCTTGCAATACCATTTCTCAGGGAATCGCCGCGAATGCCTCAGCCATCCAGAAAATACCAAAGGTATCAGAATGGTTTTGGCGTCCGTCATGGAGACAATCTGTTCTAACCGGAAAAGAAGCTCTGGAGGTGAAACCCCAGGGTTCATGGATCATCTTTGCTGATGAAGGCGGATTGGGACTTGCCCTGGGCAAACAGCTCGAAAATCGCTCGCAACGTATCATTTATATATATAAAGGAGAGGGTTTCCGTTCAGAAGGCAAGTCATATTACATAAACCCTTTGAATTCTTCCGATTACCGCGAATTTGTTGCGGCCCTTGGCCAAACCGGGGTTCCCATTGAAAACCTGCTGCATCTTTGGTCTTTGGATGTACCCGACAATGTGGCTGACGAGACCGCATTTTTTGTAAAGTGCCAAGAATCGGGCATTTTGAGTCTGCTTCACGCCATCCAGGCGCTGCCCTCCCATAGTGCGGAGCCGCAATACAAGCTACACGTTGTCACCAGGCGTGCAGTTCAAGTTGAGAGTCATGATCGCGCCGATGCGCAACGATGTGGTGTGCTGGCATTTTGCCGGGTCTTGCAACAGGAGGACCAGGCTTTTACCGCGCGCGTCATTGATCTTGAGCCGGACGTTGAAGCATACGATTCCAGAACAGTGCAGCGTGTGCTGGAAGAGATCGTGCGTTGCCCGTCAGACTCAGTGATTGCATATCGCGGTCCTAACCGATGGGTAGAAAACTACCAGAAGGTTTCTCTGAGCAATCAATTCTCGATCGAGAATGCTCTGGAAAAAGACGGGGTTTACCTTATCACTGGAGGTCTGGGAGCTGTCGGCCTTCTAATTGCAGAATGGATTTTCCGTGTTGCGAAGGGAAAACTGATTCTGACAGGAAGATCGCCGGTGCCACCGCGAGACCGGTGGGAAGAGCTGTTGAATGATGCAACGCCCTCAGAGCAGTCCCGGCGCATTCAAAAGCTGCATGCTCTGGAGCAAGCTGGCGCTGAGATACTGATCATTTCTGCTGATGTGGCAGACGCCGCAGAAATGCGGAAGGCATTCGATCAAAGTATCAGCCGGTTTGGAAAGATCGATGGTGTAATTCACGCGGCCGGTGTGACCAGCGGACCATCAGTATTTTGTCCGATGCAGGAAACAGGAAAACAGGAATGTGATATACAGGCGCGTCCCAAGGCGCTGGGACTGATGGTACTTAAAGAACTTGTAAAGGACATCCCTGTCCAGTTTGTGCTCTGCATCTCTTCGAATGCCTCAGTTTTAGGAGGCCTTGGCTTTACTGCATACAGTTCGGCCAACTTGTTTCTCGACATGTTTGTGCAGCGGCAGCAGGTGGAGAACGGGAGCACCCGCTGGATTGTGAGTAACTGGGACCACTGGCCGCAGGAAGCGAAGAAGTTGACGAATTTTCGGACAAGCATGGACGAGTTTGCCATGACCCGCGAAGAAGCCGAAGAGGCCTTTCTCCGGTTGCTTGCGCTCCCGCTATCAGGCCAGGTCATTGTCTCCACGGGAGACCTGCGCGCCAGAAGCAATCTTTGGACCAAGAAGCAAGTGGAGTCACAAGCCAATCCAGCAGGTGATGTCGCTTTGACGGCTGCTCCAAAGAATCCTCGGCCGAAAGTGAAATCTGCATATATTGGGCCGCGAAATGAAGTTGAGCGTGTGCTTGCGTCAATTTGGGCGAAGGCGCTCGGGCTGGAACAAATCGGAGTCAATGATGATTTCTTCGAATTAGGCGGCCATTCACTGCTCGCCACCAGATTGATCCTGGAAGTTCGAGAGGCATTCAATGTAGCTGTTCCACTGGCGAAAATGTTTGAAGGTCCAACTGTGGCACAGATGGCTTCATTCTTCAGTCAACCTGGCGAGAAACCTGTCTATACAAATGGGCTGGCGCAGCCAATGAAAGCCGGTTAGCGAGTGAAGATCCAGCCAAAGAAATTTGATGGGATTTAAAAGAATATCTATTTTCACCAATACTGCCAGGCAAGATTCACTGCCGGCCTGATTACTCCATGAAAAAAGGAATCCTCTCCACTGCAGGAAACACTCCGCTTGTGGAACTCACACGCTTGTTCGCAGGTCAGCAGTTTCGGCTCTTTGCCAAGCTTGAACAGTTCAACACCGGAGGCAGCGCAAAGGACCGTCCAGCCTTTCACATTATTCAGCGCGGCATTGAGACTGGTGTGATTCGTCCGGACACAGTAGTGATTGAATCGAGTTCCGGAAATATGGGAATCGGGCTTGCCCAAGCGTGTGCATACTACAAGCTCCAGTTCATCTGTGTTGTTGATCCTAAAATTACTGCACAAAATATCAATCTGCTGAAAGCATTCAATGCCGATGTGGACATGGTCCGGGAGCCGGACCCGGAAACAGGAGAATTTCTTCCGGCACGCATCCGGCGGGTGAAAGAACTGGTCCAATTATTTGAGAACAGCTTCTGGCCCGACCAATATTCGAATCCAGATAATCCGGCAGCGCACTATTGCACGATGGGTGAGATCGCCACCGAGCTGCAAGGGAAAATTGATTATCTCTTTTGTGCCGTTAGCACATGCGGCACGCTTCGCGGATGCGCGGAATATAAACGCGACCATCAACTGCGGACCAGGATTATTGCCGTGGACGCCGCAGGCAGTGTCATTTTTGGCGGCTTCAAAGGACGGCGGCTGATACCTGGCCATGGCGCCGCCATAGTGCCGGCGCTTTACGCGGAACAACTGGCCGATGAAAGCCTAAAAATCACTGACCTGGAGTCGGTAATAGGCTGTTACCGTTTGGTGCTTGAAGAAGCCATCCTTGCAGGAGGGTCCTCAGGAGCCATTGTGACGGCCATTGACCATTACGCGGAACGCATTGGGCCTGGAGCGAATTGCGTAGCGATCTTTCCCGATCGGGGTGAACGCTACTTAGACACGATCTACTCGGAAGAGTGGACGAGGAAACATTTTGGAGACGCACTATACCAATGGAGAACGGCAGCAAAAACGAAGACGCTGGCAGCTGCAACCTTGTAGCATTCAGCGCCCCGGAAATCGCATCAACCCTCAATGGCCGCGAGCTGGAGATCGTTGATGTAATCCGCAGGGCTTATCAGGCGCATGGAAGACAGGAGAGCTTCTTGCCGCAGTCCACGTTTATCCATTTCCCCGATAATGCGGCCAACCGGATTATTGCTCTTCCCGCCTATTTGGGAGGAGAAGTAGACTCCGCGGGAGTGAAATGGATTGCGTCATTTCCATCGAATCTGGAACACGGTCTTGACCGGGCTTCAGCGGTTCTAATCCTGAACTCTACGGCGACCGGCCGGCCGAAAGCGATCATGGAGGGTTCCATCGTAAGCGCAAGGAGGACTGCCGCAAGCGCAGCGCTTGCAGCACAAGTGCTTGATGGAAATCGAAGCAGCGTGGCAGGAATGATTGGATGTGGCCTTATCAATTTTGAAATCGCCAGGTTCCTGCTTTCAGCATGTCCTCATGTATCTACGTTGTTGGTCTATGACATTCATCATGAACGTGCCCAGAGCTTTCGTGAGCAGTGTTCAAGCAAGCTCGGTTTTGGTGAAGTGAGAATAGTGGAGAGCATTCATAGCGTTCTTTCCGGAGCATCGCTGATTTCCTTTGCCACCACCGCAGGAACTCCTTATCTCACTGATCTGAGTGACTGTCGACAAGGTTCCGTGATTCTTCATGTTTCACTACGGGACCTCTCGCCGCAGGTAATTCTTGCAAGTGACAACATCGTTGATGACGTCAATCACGTATGCCGGGCAAGGACTTCAGTGCACCTAGCAGAGCAGCAGGCAGGAAACCGAGACTTCATACGCTGCACGCTGCCCGACATCCTGAATGGACTTGCGCCTGCAAACAGCTGTGAGAACAAGCTGACAGTTTTCAGCCCTTTTGGGCTTGGCATTCTTGATTTGGCTCTGGGAGAGTATGTCTTGCAAAGGGCAACCCAAGCAGGAATGGGATCCATTTTGCCATCATTCTTCCCGGAGCCATGGAATCGAATTGTGGCGGTCTCAGCATAGTGTGTAAACAGCAATCTTCCAGTCTCGATCCAGACTGAAAACCAACATAGCTTCACGGTAGTTACGCTCGGCAGGGAGCAAGAACAAGGAACGCCTGCACCAACCCTAAAACTCATTTAAAAAAGCCCGCTTTTCCCACGGTAAAACAGCCGGGCACCTACTCAAGAGGAGGAGAAATGCATATTTCAATCAGACATCACCGGCACATTCTCATGTTCATTGCACTTGTAGCTTTCAATGCGGCACTGCTTTCCGCAGAGCAGCAGAAAGAACAAGCGGCAGCAGAAACATCTCAAGCGCGGGTCACTGGAACAATCAACTCCATTAGTGGCAACAATATCAGCGTCAAGGCGGACTCGGGGAGTGAACTGACTGTGGTAATTCAGGACTCCACTCGAATCCTGCGGATTTCATCCGGTCAGAAAGACCCCAAAAATGTGCAACCAATCCAGGCGCGAGACATTCAGGCGGGAGACCGGATCCTGGTCCACCAAAAACCTGGGAGCCAGGGCAATTCGATTGTGGCTTCCACAGTCATGATCATGAAGCAGGAGGACGTTGCCCAAAAAGAAAAACAGGAGCGCGACGACTGGTCAAAGCGCGGTGTGGGCGGACTGGTAAGTGCCATTCGTCCTTCGACCGGCATTATTACCGTTGCGATTATGCCGGGCTATTCCATTGATATCAAGACGTCAAAAAACACAAAGTTTCTCCGTTATGCTCCCGGTTCGGTGAAATACTCGGACGCCGTTCCCGGAAATTTCAGCCAAATCAAGGTCGGTGATCAACTGGTTGCGCGCGGTGACCGCAGCGCAGATGGAACACAGGTTAGCGGCGATGAGGTTGCAACAGGAGCTTTCCGGAATATTGCCGGAACTGTGGTTTCTGTTGATCTGAAGAACCAGAACGTCAAGGTCTCTGACCTTCTTACCAAAAAGTCAGTATCGGTAACGGTAGGACCTGCCGCACAACTGCGAAAACTCACTCCACTGATGGCCGAATCAGTGATGGCCTTTGTGCGAAGCACCTCTGCTCGTCGAGAGGGAAACGGCAGCGGACAAAACGGCCAGGCCCAGCCTCCCCTGCCGGCTCGTCCTCCGGATTTTGCCCGCATGTTAGGCAGAGTGCCGCCAGCGCGCTTGAGCGATCTCCAGAAGGGTGACGCCGTCATTATTGTGGCTATGCAGGACGCGAATGATGGAATGGCCGCCATCACCATGGTTGGTGGCATCGAACCAATTCTCTCGGCTTCGCCCAAAGCTGATGGTGTGGCTGCTCTCCTTTCCCGCTGGAACATAACCACGGCAACCACAGACATTGCAGCGCAATAATCCAAACTGAAAAGCGGCGGACGCTATACGCCCCCAAGGCATATCCCGCGCTTGAATGATTGAGGTGATTTGATGAAAGTCCATATCTATTCCATGCTCAGATTTTTCGTGGTGATGACCTTTGCCGGTCATCTCCTCGCACAGAATTCAACGGGCAATCTGCGCGGGCAAGTATCTGATCCCAGCGGCGCCGTTGTGCCGGGAGCAGTAGTGTCTGCAAGCAGCCCTTCGAGTCAACCTTCTTCGGTACAAACCGATTCCGTGGGGAATTATGTGTTCACGGGACTTGCGCCTGGAGATTACACGATCAGTGTAAATGCCAAGGGCTTTGCCGTTTCCACGGCCAAGGTGAGGGTCAGTGCAGGCCAGGACCTCCACAGCAACTTTGCGCTGAAGATTGCAACCAAGCACGAACAGGTTGTGGTTGAAGAAGGCGCAGATAGGCCATCGCCTGTGGATACAAACGCAGAAAAGAATGCGAGCGCGTTGGTGATTGCAGGTAAAGCGCTGGACGCTCTCTCGGATGATCCCGATCAGCTCGAAGCAGAGATATTAGCCATGTCTGGTCCGGCGGTTGGTCCCAACGGAGGACGGCTCTACATCGACGGCTTTACTGGAGCGCGGCTCCCGCCTAAGGCTTCGATACGCGAAATCCGCATCAATCAAAATCCGTTTGCTCCTGATAAAGACAAATTGGGCTACGGGCGGGTTGAGGTGACAAGCAAAGGCGGCACGAGCCAATATCACGGCCAAGTTCGCTTTGCGGCTAATGACTCCATTTTTAACTCC
This sequence comes from Candidatus Angelobacter sp., assembly GCA_036496525.1. GTDB lineage: Bacteria > Acidobacteriota > Terriglobia > Terriglobales > Acidobacteriaceae > Angelobacter. The sequence continues at coordinate 10,383 of DASXKZ010000100.1, read as the reverse complement.
ATGAATCCATTCCTGACCAGCGCGCCAAGCTATCAATCCAATATGTCCAGCGTGAGCGTTAGTGGGCCCGCCGGGAAGAAGATGTCATTTTTCGTCAGCACAGAGCGGCGGAACATTAATGAAAATTCAGTGGTCGGCGCCTTGACGCTGGATTCAAACCTGAACCCGCTTTCTGTCAACCAGGCCGTACCCAATCCAAAAACTCTTACCATCATTAACCCGCGGGTGGATTACCAGATCAGTTCAAGCAATAACCTGACGGCTCGTTATCAGTTCAGCAGCACATCGGAAGAGAACGGCGGGATTGCTGAGCTTGATCTGGCATCGGAAGCAATGAACCTGCACAGCACGATCCATGAATTCCTTGTAACGGATGCTCATGTTTTCAGCGCCAGCACCGAAGACGAAAATGGTTTTGACTTCAAGCGCATGTCGAGCAGCCAAACCGTACTGAGTTTTGCTCCGGAAATACAGGTGCAAGGGTCATTCAACGGTGGAGGCAATGCTGCCGGAAACAGTTTGTCAACTGCGAACTATTATGAGATTTTCAATAATCTCTCCATTTCGCATGGTACTCACGGCCTGAAATTCGGGGGAAGAGTCAGGATTGCGCAGAATTCATCTTTCAGCACCGAGAATTTCGATGGCGTTTTTGCCTTCGATTCACTTAAAGCCTTGCAGATCACGGAGCGCGGCCTGCAACAAGGCTTGACTCCAACACAGATCAGGGAAGCAGGAGGGGGAGCAAGCCAGTTCCTTATTTCTGACGGCAATCCGCTGATCAGCAGCAATCTTTTTGATCTTGGCGTATATGCGCAGGACGATTGGCGCATCCGGTCCAACGTGAATATTCTTTATGGGTTGCGCTTTGAAACTCAGAATGCCATTCACGATCACGCTGATTTTGCTCCACGCCTTGGCTTTGCGTGGGCGCCAGGAGGCGGCAAGCAAGGCTCACCAAAGACCGTGATACGCGGTGGGTTCGGCCTTTTTTATGACAGATTCACCCCCACTTTTGTTTTGACTGCCAACCGGCTGAATGGAATTACGCAAAGAGAATTTGTAGTGAACCAGCCGGATTTCTATCCCAACATCCCGCCGAGTAGTGTGTTGGAAAACCTCCAAACACTACCCACTATCTACCGGATCGGCGCCCAACTAACCTCACCCTATACCATCCAGACTGGCATTGGTGTGGAACAGCAGCTTTGGAAGAATGGGACAGTCTCAGTTGTTTATCTGAACTCCAGAGGTATTCACCAATTCCTCTCTCGCAACGTGAATGCACCTCTTCCCGGGACCTACAATCCTGACGATCCATCCAGTGGAGTGCGGCCGTTGGGCGACATCGGCAACATCTTTGAGTTCAGATCGGATGGATTTTTCAAGCAGAATCAACTGATAGCCAACTACAACCTACGGTTTGGGCCTAAGCTCACGCTGTTTGGGTATTACACTTTGGGTTATGCCAACAGCACTACAGCCGGTACCCTGAATTTTCCTTCCAATCAGTACGACGTGAAAGCTGATTATGGCCGAGCTGTCTTTGATATTCGCCACCGCTTTTCAATGGGAGGAAGCCTCCTGCTGCCTTACGCAGTCCGGCTGTCTCCTTTCATCCTAGCGACTTCAGGCCATCCATTCAACATCACCACTGGGGAAGATCTGAACGGCGATTCCATTTTTAATGACCGGCCCGCTTTTGCGACTGATCTGTCAAGGCCCAGTGTTGTTTTCACCCGGTTCGGGGCCTTTGACACCAATCCGATGCCGGGCCAGACTATCATTCCAGCCCGCCTTGGTGAAGGTACTCCTTATTTCACATTGAACATGCGGGTGAGTAAGGTATTTGCCCTTGGCGCACGGCGACGTCCTGCCCGTTCTTCCGGGGAGGCTTCCGGCAATAATAGTGAGCGTTATAGCCTGACGCTTGCCGCTGCTGCCCGAAATCTTCTCAATAACGTGAACTTCACGCATTTTGTAGGACAGCTAACGTCGCCTTTATTCGGACAACCTACTGCGCTGGCGGGCCAGCCATTTTCTTCACCCGGCTCAAACCGCCAAATCACAGTGATGGCGCAGTTCGCTTTTTGAGCCGCAGACCCGCCGGAAGGATTTCTCCAACGAAATTCTTTTTAGGCACTGGAGTGTCGCGTGAATATCCATCTTGTCACTGTAGTTGGGTCGCATATTGATCTCTTGCCCCATATGCTCCGCCACTACCGGGAGCTCGGGATCGATTCGCTGGTTTTGAACGTTCACCTGGAGAAGTACGGCGATCCGCTTTATGAATCCATACTAGAAGTGGCTAAAACATACGATGCAAAGATAGGGTGTGTGTTTGCAGGTAAATGGTTGCAGAGCGTCAATCCATTCTTGTATGCACAATCACGAGACAAACGTCCCAAAGACTGGTTCATTCTGGCCGACGTCGATGAGTTCCAGGTTTATCCACGGCCACTGAGACAGTTCCTTGGCGAAATGGAAAAGGCGGGTTATGACTATGTCGAGGGTTGTGTGATTGACAGAATTGCCCGCGATGGCTCATTTCCGGAAGTCAAACAGGAAGTGCCGCTGTGGGAGCAGTTCCCACTAGCGGGAATGATTACTTACCCTTTACTGGGGGCCAATATCCAAAAGGTAGTGGCGGCAAAGGGCCTGGTTAAGCTCGGGCCAGGCCAGCACTTCGCCAGAAATGGCATCGGTTGTCCTCGTGAACGGGAATACATTCCAGTCCATCACTTCAAGTGGTTCAAAGATTTGGTTGTGAGGCTACGAAAGCGTGTGGAGTTCTATAAAGCGGAAAATGAATCGATCTGGGCAGAGAGCCAGCGCTTTGTGGATTATTGTGAGACTCATAGCGGGCGGATCGATGTTTCAGATCCACAGTTGTTATTGGTTGAAAGTGCAAAGGATTATGTTTTGTGGGACCAAGTCAAACGCATGGTGCTGGCGCATCCAGCTGCGGCAGGGCGTAAGTCAGCTTGATGCGCTGGTTTTTGGGGAAACTTGGATGATAGACTAAGCGCCTTCAGGATCGTACCTGGGCAAAAGCATCTCCGAGTTGACCTCAAAAGGAAGAGAGGCACAGATGATGTCGCAAACCACAGGGCAGGACAATAAAAAAAGCACAGCCGGACGGGGCATTCACTGGGTCCAAACCGTAGTGCAGGATTTGCATTTCGGCATGAGGAACCTGCTGAAAGACCGCGGCTACACCTTTGCCGCTATTATCGCCTTAGCTCTGGGCATCGGCGCCAATACAGCATTGTTCACACTCTTCAATGGAGTTGTGCTTCGTCCCTTGCCGATTCCGGAGCCGAACAGAGTTGTGGATGTTTATCGCTCGACCCAGCGTCTTCCTTACGGCCCATTTTCCTATGCGGAGTATGCGTTCATCCGCGACCACAATAAAGTTTTCTCCGGAATTGCCGTGAATTTTGCGGCCCACCTCAACATGAGCGGCATATCAACCGAGACAGGTGCGAGTGAGACCATCTCTACAACGGGCGTGGCGGAACCCGTGATAGCGTTGTTTGTTTCCGGAAATTACTTCTCAGTCATGGGTATACAACCAATCATGGGGAGGGGGCTCTCACCAGCCGATGATGCAGCAACAGGCCCTCCTTACACCATGCTCATCAGCGAAAACTTCTGGCAAAGACGTTTTCAGCGGGACCCCTCGATTCTAGGAAGAACCCTGATGGTGAGTGGAATCGCCGGGACAGTTGTCGGCATCACGCCGCATGATTTTATGGGTACAAGGCCCAAGGTCCCCGACGTATGGTTGCCGCTTTCAGGACAACAAGATCAACAGCACCGTTTGCAGGATAGAGCCACTCTTTGTTGCTGGATCGAGGCCAGGTTAAAACGCGGAGTGAACTTGCGGCAGGCACGGGCAGAAATGTCAGTGCTAACGGACACGTTTCACCATGACTACCCCGATACCGATCAGCGTGCCGGAATCAATATGGAACTCGCCACTCCCTTCGGCACGAAACATAAGGTCTTTCAACAATTGTTTTATAGCATTTTGCAACCGGCAATCGCTCTTATTCTCCTGATCGCCTGCGCCAACGTTGCAGGGCTGCTGCTGGGAAGAGCGGCCGCGAGAGTGCGCGAAATAGCTGTACGTCAGGCGCTGGGTGCATCGCGCAGCCGGCTGATCAGGCAACTGCTCACCGAAGGAGTTTTGATTGCCCAAATTTCGGGGGTCATAAGCCTGTTTCTTACCTGGTGGTGTCTTCACGCATTCGTGAACGCACTTTCATCATGGACCGCAGGAACGGGACTAAGCGAAGGCGGGACAATTTTCATCGACGTACGTCCGGACCCTCGCGTCTTTTTTTATACATTCAGCCTTGGCTTAATAACTGGAATTGCATTTTCATTGCTGCCGGCAATACAGGCATCCAAGCCAGACCTGACCGTAGCGCTGAAGGAAGAAACCACAGGATTTGGTGGAACCAAAAAAGTCCGGTTCAGGGGCTGGATGGTGGGCACGCAAATTGCGGTCTGCCTGATGTTGCTGATTGGCGCCGGCATGCTTGTGAAAAGTTCGATTCATCTGCTATCGCTCGATCCTGGTTTTGAAACCAAGCGCGTGCTTGATGTGACTGTTTTGAATCCCCAGGAGATTGGGTATTCCACCAGCCGAACGAAAGAAATCCATCGTATGCTGCAGGAACGGTTGCGTTCATTGCCGCAAGTAAAGTCGATTGCCAGCGCGTCGCGGGTGCCTTTGGGCGGCAATGTGACTTCAACCACAGTTCTTCCGCAAAGCCACGAAGCTGTAACTGATTCACGTCTCATTTCCCAGGCACCTCAATATCCCTACACGCTGGTTTCTCCCGAATTTTTTGAAACCGTCGGTATTTCTTTGCAGCAGGGACGAACCTTTACGCAACAGGAGATTGAAGACCGGGCGCAAGTAGCGATTGTGAGTGAAGGACTGGCGCGGCATTTTTGGCCCGGTGAAAGCGCGCTGGGCAAGCGCATTACCATTGGATCGCAATCCCAGGCCCATCTGCAATTTCAATATGCTCCATTCTCAGAATCGAGCGAGATCGTCGGTGTAACTCGCGACATTTACAGCGCAAGCATGCTTACTCCCGATACAGGCGCCTTATATCTTCCCATGCCGCCTATCCAATGGAACCGCGACGTTCTTATGCGGACCTCCGGGGACCCGAAAGCGGTTGCGGTTTCATTGCCGGCAGAAGTTCAAGCTATTGATCGCGGCCTTGCCGTATCGTCGGAAACCCTTAGCTCCATGATGGCCTCAGAACCGTTTTACATAGCTACGCGACTCAGTGGCATCGTGTTTGCCGTGATAGGAGGACTTGGTCTCATCCTGGCATCCGTCGGAATCTATAGCATGGTCGGCTATTCTGTGGCCCAGCAAACTCGTGAGGTGGGCATCCGTATGGCGTTAGGCGCGCAAAGATGGGATGTGCTACGCCTCATCATGCGTGCAACCATGATGCCAATAGTTTTTGGAACAATAGTGGGCATGGCCCTTGGAGTAGTGTTGTCGCGAGTGCTCTCTTCCGTATTTCAGGGAATGCATTTGCTGGATTTCACCGTGTTGCTCGGCGTCTCTCTGTTATTAACCATGATCGCCACCATTGCGGCTTATTTTCCCGCACAAAAGGCGACGAAACTCGATCCCGCTAAAACATTGCGGACTGAATAACTTTTCGAACTACTTTTCTTTTTACAGCAGAGTTTCTTTCCAATCCTAATACGTTCCCAGTTGCTCCTCTTTCTGTGAGCGACTCATACAAGCATGTGCTTGTACTCAACTGTTTGTGATCTTTACCTTCAAAAAACTTCAGCATCCCCTGGTTTCACATGAAAAGCATCGCATATTCCAACTCACGTGCTGAGCTGTCCGTTACGCCGTTATCTTTCGCACAGGAAAGAATCTGGTTTGTCTCCAGGCTGAATCCAACAAGCGCTGCATACAATTTGATCACTGCATGGCGCTGTTATGGTGAACTGGATGCAGACGGATTGTCATGGGCTTTGAATCAGGTGGTCCGCCGCCATGACATCTTGCGTACTGTGTTTTGCGAAGACGAAGGTGTGCCCCGCCAGGTCGTCAAGGACAGTTTTGAACTGCCTCTTTCTGTTCTTGAAATGCCGGCGGATGAAATTCCGGTATTTTGTCGCAATGAGGCCGCCAGGCCTTTCGATCTGGAGAAGGCGCCGGCGATTCGCGCCTTCCTCATCCGTGTAAGCGCCAATGAGCAGGTATTCCAACTTGTTGTCCACCATATCCTAGCGGACGGCTGGTCGATGGCATTGTTGGTCCGCGAGATGCTGCATTTCTATGGGATCTTTACCGAAGGGAAGGGACGACCACCTGCCCCTATAACGGCACAATACCGGGATTTCGCACATAGGGAACGCGTACTCCACGAACAAAACCATGACGCAGACAAGCAGTACTGGGAAAAACAGCTGTTGGGACTGCTGCCTCTAGAACTCCCTACAGACCGGGTTCGTCCACCGGTTTCAGACTTTCGGGGCGCGAAAGCACGCGTTCAAATTCCGGCTGAATTGACAAGTGGTTTGCGGAAGCTGGCCCAGAAAGAAAGATCTACTCTCTTCATGGTGCTGTTGGCTTCCTTCCAGTTGCTTCTTGCACGATACAGCGGCCAACAGGATATTTCCGTAGGTACAGACGTAGCGAATCGTACCCAGAGCGACGTTGAAAACCTGATTGGTTCCTTCGTGAATCAACTGGTGCTCCGCACTGACCTTTCCGGTGATCCATCCGCGACAGAGTTACTCGGCCGAGTTCGCGAAGTATGCCTTGGCGCATATGCACACCAAAGTATTCCGTTTGAGCGATTGGTGGAAATCCTCAATCCTGAGCGAAGCTTTGCGCATATGCCGTTCTTCCAGGTGAAGTTTGTCCTACAAAACCAGACGGAGTTCGCCATGCGCAACATGACAGACGACTTGGCGGCTGGCAGCAAGCTGCGTCTGGAGCCCATAAGCCTGGATGCCGGGACCTCACAATTGGATATGGAGGTGTCACTATGGGAGCATCGCGATGTGATTGAAGGCTGGATGGAATATGCAACAGAGTTGTTCGATTCGGTAACCGTTATGGCCATGATTCGCCATTGGGAATGCCTGATGGAAGCAATGGTTTCCCGTCCGGACAGACATATATCTCAACTGGAAATGTTGAGTGATGAAGAAATTGAGCGCCTTGTCATCGAATGGAACCGCACCCGCAAAGATGATCCCCGCGATGCATTAGTGACGGAGTTGTTTGAAGAGCAGGTGACCAAAACCCCTCATGCAGTGGCTGTCGAGTGCAATGGATCGCAGTTCAGCTATATGGAACTTAACCAGCGGGCAAACAGCCTTGCAAATTACCTGCTCGGGCTAGGCATCGGCCCCGAAGAGAAGGTTGCAGTCTGCCTGCAACGCGGCCCACGGTTGCTCATCGCAATTCTTGCCATCTGGAAAGCCGGAGCTGTCTATGTTCCATTAGATCCGACTTATCCGGCAGCACGGATGGCATTCATTCTGGAGGATGTGCAGGCGACTGCGTTACTTTGTGAAGAGGCGGGGCTGAAGGATATTCCCCAGACCCAAGCGCGTGTCATCTGCCTGGACCGCGAAGACGCAATCATCGCTCAAGAAAGTTCTCAGAACCCTGCAGTCAAAGCTCTTCCTGCAAATCTAGCCTATGTGATTTATACCTCCGGTTCTACCGGACAACCCAAAGGCGCCATGGTTGAGCACCGCGGCATGACAAATCACCTGTGGGCCAAAGTTGATGAGCTGAATTTGCTTGCCAGCGATGTAATCGCGCAGACCGCTCCTTCTTCATTCGATATATCGATTTGGCAGTTTATTGTTGCCCTCATTTTGGGAGGAAAGGTCGTAATCATAGACGATGCTACGTCGCGAGAAGGCACGCGCCTGCTGCATAAAGCAGAGAAGTCCGCGGTTACGATCCTGGAGACGGTTCCAGCATTGCTGCGAAGCATAACTGAATATCCGCAGCAAGCTGTGCAATTGCAGCACCTGCGATGGATGGTTTGCACTGGTGAGGCCCTTCCACGAAAACTATGTGATGACTGGAGACTGCTCTATCCAAACATTCCTCTGCTGAACGCGTATGGTCCAACGGAATGCTCCGATGACGTGACCCACTTTGTAGTTTCCACAACCAGTAATCAGCCATGGGTGTATGCGCCTATTGGACATCCAGTGCGGAACATACAAGTGTATGTCCTTGATTCAGCAATGATGCCGGTTCCGGTTGGAGTAACAGGGGAATTGTATGTGGGAGGGAAAGGCGTTGGGCGCGGATATTTGAATAAGGCAGGCATGACTGCAGAAAAGTTTCTGCCGGATTCCCTGAGCGGCCAACCATGCATGCGTCTCTACCGAACTGGTGACTTGGTGCGGCACAACTCCAGAGGCGAGTTGGAATTTATTGGCAGAGCCGATCATCAAGTTAAGGTTCGCGGATTTCGTATTGAACTCGGCGAGGTTGAATCAGCATTCAGAAATCATCCAGCCGTGCGTGAAGCGGCGGTACTTGTCCGGGAAGGCGTTCTGGCACAGGCGCGGCTGGTCGCATACGTGGTGCCACGCAATGGAACTCTGCCTCAGATTGCAGATTTGAAAAGGTATTTGAAAACCGTATTGCCGGATTACATGGTGCCAAATGCCATCATGCTGCTAGAGAAGTTACCTCTTACTCCAAATGGCAAGCTTGACCGCCGCGCTTTACCAGAACCGGAATTCAATCAAGCAGATACTGAAGCTGAAACTCTTCGGACGCCGACCGAGGAGTTGGTTGCGTCTATCTGGGCAAAGATACTGGGCTTGCGACACGTTGGAGCCAGCAGCAATTTCTTTGAATTAGGCGGTCACTCGCTATTGGCTACGCAGGTGATGTCGCAAGTACGCCAGGCCTTCGGCATTGAACTGGAATTGCGGCGTCTCTTTGACCAACCAACTGTCGCCGGGCTTGCTGCGACAATCGATGCAGTGCTGAAGCTGGGATCCGCTGATTTCGCACCTTTAGTTTCCACAACGCGTCAGGGAAACCTGCCATTGTCCTATGCCCAGGAACGACTTTGGTTCTTACATCAGCTAGAGCCTGAGAATACTACCTACAACGTTTCTATCGTGGTGCGCCTTAACGGCACATTGGATGTTGATGCACTCACAAAGATGTTTGCTGAAATCGTGCGTCGGCATGAAGTACTCCGCACCCGGTTCGTGATGGCGGGGGACCGGCCGGTGCAGGTGATCGATCCACATTGGAATGGAGATCTGGAAAGAATCGATCTCCGAGGATTGGCTAAGGACAGCTTGAGAGAGGAAGTGGAGAGACAGGCGATTATCGAAACGAACAAGAGATTCGATCTTAGCCAGGGGCCACTTCTACGTGTGCGGTTGCTGCAGTTAGACGAAGCAGATTATGTATTACAGCTGACCATGCACCACATAATCAGTGATGAGTGGGGGACCCTGGTTTTGATTCAGGAAGGCACAGCTCTGTACGAAACGTACGTAAACGGGAAGGGATCGCCGTTGCCAGATTTGAAGATTCAATATGCCGACTACGCGGTGTGGCAGAGGGAGTGGCTGCAGGGAGAAGTGCTGGAGCGGCAACTGGATTACTGGCGCAGGCAGTTGGAGGATTTGCCGGTGCTGGAACTGCCGACGGATTGGCCGCGGCCTGCGGTGCGGAGCCGCGAAGGAGCAGCCGTAGGTGTCCATTTTGGGTCCGAGCTGGTGAGACGGATGCAGGAGTTGGGGAGACAACAGGGACTGACGTTGTTCATGGTGCTGCTGGGATCGTTCCAGTTGCTGTTAAGTCGTTACAGCGGACAGAAGGACATCGCGGTGGGAACCGACGTGGCGAACCGGACGAGGGCGGAACTGGAAGAGCTGATCGGATTTTTCATCAACCAGTTGGTGCTGCGGACAGAATTAAGGAAGGATGAAACGATCGGGGAGATGCTGGGAAGGGTGAGAGAAGTGTGCCTTGGTGCTTATGCGCATCAGGATCTGCCGTTCGAGAGGTTGGTGGAGGAGATCAATCCGGAGAGGCATCTGGGGCGTTCACCATTGTTCCAGGTCAAGCTGGTGTTGAACCCGCCTGGAGTCACGGAGCAGCCGTTTGCCGGGGTGAAGCTGAGCCCGATAGGGATAGAGCGCAGCAGTGTGAAACTCGATCTGCAGGTGAATTTGCGCGAGGTAGGTGGAGAACTGAGTGGAGAGTGTGTATACGCGACGGACCTGTATGAGAGGGGGACGGTGGAGCGGATGGTGAAGCACTGGGAGCGTCTGCTGGAAGGGATGGTGAAGGATGTGGAGCAGGGAGCGTACGGGGTG
>DASXKZ010000099.1:0-1875 GCA_036496525.1 Candidatus Angelobacter sp. | reverse complement strand
TGGATAGGGCAGTTCCAATAGCTGCCCTTTCCACCCTGCCTTCTCAATCGAGCGACGAACATTGGGCACAATGGATCGAACGACTACAATCACAATTTGTGGGTGTAGTTCCTTAAGAATTCGACTCAACCGAACTTCACCACCCAGACAAGTTTTTCTGCGCTCTGAATTATTTAAACGATCTACTGGCTTGCCGCATAGATCAACCAAATAACAGCCCATCTCACGAAACGATTCTAGAAAGTCTGCATCTCTCAAGGCTGAAAATACAATTTGAAATGTGTTCCTGAAAGCGCGATAGAGCCCAGAATCCGCTTGATAGAAAAATCTTCCTGAGGCAGGCGGTGCTTCGCCGACAAACAATATCTTTACGGGAGCAGGCCGATATTTCCGACGCAGCCGTTCTTTATTCCGGATGTCCTGCGATTGCCTTTTCACGTTCACAGTTTTCAACTAAGTTGACCTTATCGCCGACACAAATCTCACCGCCTTGAATCACCCAGCAATTCAACGCTAGCTTGCCATCAAACCTGCGGACAATATCTCTAAGCACATCACGATCCTGCTTCAAAGTATCAGGATCATAGGTAGTCATCACACAACGCATGCGAAGGTCTTCTATCCCAATCAAAATCTTCCCGATGCGCAGACACTTCCCTTCCCACGAGCGCTCCTCCAAACCGTCCACTCCACCAACGACGATGTTGGGTCGAAGCCGTCGTCCATCGCGACCGAAGGCTGTAATGGCGCCATCGGTTGCAACCAGCAACGGCAGAATGTCGAAGCGCTGCGCAGAATCATCCCTCACCAGACGCGCGTCCGGCCCCGCAATCTCGATCACTTGTTGGAGCACCTGCGGTTCTGTCCAGGACAAGTTATCAACCACAGGCTCACCCGCAGAATCCAGCTTCGCATGATGCCCAAGCAAGCGCGGATGGGTTCTGGACGTAATAAACCGCCCCCTGGAGTCTTCCACATGTACCACCCGGTCCCCCTGCACACCGAGCGAATCGAGCGTGGCACATTGCAGTTTCTCTCCACCCATGGATTTCACGGGATAGCGCCAAAGTTCGGCAATACGCATAGCGGCCATGCCACATTAGATACAGTTCTTCAAAATTCGATTGTTTGTCATAACCATGGGGGTTTCTCCGCGCCCTCCGCGGCTTTTCTCCGCGAGCTCTGCGTTCAAAGATTTTGTTTTGACTGGACCTAAAATCTTAAACGCAGATGGCGCGGAGTTAACGCACAGAACGCGGAGGAACCCTGCCACGATCAGGATTTAAGGGAATTCCTTCAGACACTAGTCGAGCGGCCCTGAGCAATCTCGGGATGTTTCGTAGGTGAGAAAACCAACCCAAGCAAATCCGCAGCCACGCGGTCCGTAGCATGGCGAACCACCGTGTCCTCAATCAAATAGTCACCCTGCACCGGAATCACTCCCAACTCTTCGATGGCCTCCAGATCAGCAACAATTTGATTAGCACCTTCTAACGCATACTTGGCCTTCATGTGGGGAGAAGCCGGAGCCCAGTTGATCAGTGCATAGTCAAACAATTGTTTCGTTCGAGCATGGTTATTCAGCGCGCGAATGTGGTCTGCGGCAGTCAGTCCCAGGCTTTCATTCGCCTGAGTCATCAAATTGCAAACATAAGCTTTCTTCGCAGGAGAGTTCACAATGGCTTGCGCAATTCCTCGCACCAGCACATTAGGAACGAGGCTGGTAAACAAAGATCCCGGCCCGATGGTGATCAAATCCGCACGTTCGATAGCGGCCAATGCCTGCGGAAGAGGTTGCGCATCCGGCGGAAGCATAAACAATTCTTTGATCCTGCCCGGACTGGCAGTGATCTTGGTCTCCCCGCGTACGCGGGT
>DASXKZ010000098.1:0-3442 GCA_036496525.1 Candidatus Angelobacter sp. | reverse complement strand
CCCCGACGCCGCAGCAAAACCATCGAGGTCTTTGACTCCGTATCCATGCTTCTTGAGCAGTGTGGCCAGAGTAGGAATGAGCTGCGCGGAAAAAGTGCCGCCGGCAATCGCAGCCGACTCAATCACGCGGAATGATCCTGTGTTAGCTTCAGCCAAGGTGATACCACCGGATTGGCCCGATGTGTCAATGGCGAGAATGAGCATTTTTTCTTGTCCCGAAGCGGAGCGAGGAGCCCTATAGTCTTCTTCCCAACCCTGAACTTGTTGAAGGCGAAGGGACCCTATAGCAAGAATAACGTATGGGCAGTTTCACGCTCGCGATCAGTTCCTGTTTTTTGTCCATTTGCCAGGATGCTGTTCATCATATTTCATGTCGTGCCACTGCTCTTTCCAGAACCCAACCAGGCGCAGGATGCCATTGCGATGGTCTACAGCTATTGTCGTCAGACAGTGTTACATCGCCTTCTTTCTGAATCTGTGCTCCGGAAACTCTTACCTCTTTATAACAAGTGGAGCGGCATCTTGCAGGTAGCCAGAGCAGCCCGAGTTCATTCGCGAAGGTAGGCAGCTGTCGTCCGCTCGCGCCGGAACTAATCTCTCCAAGATCTGCCTCAGAAAGCATCTCGCCTTCAATACTCCAGCGTTGCAGGTGCAAATCCACATATGAGCCGTCGGAGGTGGTAGCAACGGGGCGCGGAACATATCGCCACAGGACGAAAGAATCGTCGGGAAGAAATCCACCGAAAAAGGAGGACATGTAGGTCCACTCAATAGGACGATTGGCCTGTTGCCGCCACGCTGAAGAAAACTGCTTGTGTATGCTCCCGGTCTTGCTGTCATGGATTACAACCGTGAGTTCGGCGCCTGGGACCACAGTCGCCAGCCACTTCCCGTCGCTGCTGAATTTTTCTTCGCAGTTACGGGAATTGGTAATGGAGGCTTGTGTTGTCACAACCGGCGCGCCAGAAGGCGTCAACCTGATTTCAATCTCGTCCGGCTTGACTGTGCCTGTGGCCAGCGTCCCATCCGGACTAAAAGCCGCACACGTGTGCGTTATCTCTTGGCCGTGAGATTGTTCACACCATGCAAAACTGATTAGCAGAAAAAATAAAAAGGTCATCCGGTGCGATTGCATAGCGGAAGGCTACTTGCACCTCAAAGGCCCGTCAATCGGTCGGAATGCCTAAATCCCGAAGCAGAGCGGAGTGAACTCTATAGCAATAACAAACTACTGGGGCAAAGGCCCGGCCACTACTGTTTCTTGAACCGCAGCTCGTACTCTGCGCCATCGACGGAACTGGTCCGCATGAGATACAGTACATCGGCCCATGTCCGGCCTTCGTCCTTGCTTTCCTGTTCCACGCGGAAGAAGCCGTGATCGGTCCTGTTGTCATCTTGCGTCAGTGTGATTGCGTTTCCGCGCAGTGTGTAATTTCCGTTGCCGAAATAGGCTTGCGTCGTAGTGATCAACTCATTGGGGGTGAGGTGATATTGCTGGGCTGCGGCGGCGTTGGCAAAACGGCCATTGCCGGCGAAGGTAATCTTGTCGCCGGCAGTGGCGGTGGCGGCGATCCACTCTCCGGCCAGAAGCTTTCGTATGACCTGAGTTTGATCTTGTGAACGCCAGTTCTTGAATCCCAGGCTGTAAAAAAATTTGGGCCACACAGTGGTGGCAATGTTCTCGCCCATGCAGGCGCTTACCAGCGGATCTTTGGAGACGCCGGAGATGACGGCCAGGCGGTTGTCGAGTTTGGCGACCATCACAAAACCCAGGCGGCTTTCACGCGAATTAGGAGGAGCGATACCGCGCCTTATGATGACGTAATCCCATCCCTGGCCTGAGTAGCCGTGAACAATCGATTCCGGGAAGGCGAAGCCTGCCGGCGTCTGGTTGCGCGGAACAAAGTTGCGCCAGGCGTCGCGAAATGCGCTGTTGGCGTCCTGCAGCAGGTTGGCGCCGGCGGGGCGCATCGGCAGCAGGTAGATCAGGCACTTTTCATTCGTCGAGGAAAGAGGCGAGGAGAGCATGATGGCATCGGAGAGTCTCTGTGCCGCCCATCCGGTCGGTGGAGTGTAGATATAGTCATCAAGAGAGCTGAGACCGACGGCGCCCGGCGCAACGTTGTTATTGCCCGGCCCCGCTGGCGCATTGGAAGCATCGGGAGTTGTGGTTGCTCCGCTCAGAACGGCGTTCGTCAGCATGGCTTCAACCGCACGAAGGTTCCTGGCAATCAGCTCCGGGCGCGTCGCCTCCAGACCGATCGCCACGTACGTGGATCCGGCTTTCGCGCTGTACCATATCATGGTTTCATTCGTGCCGCCGGGGAGTTGCAGCTCCATTCTTGTCCAGATGAATTTGCCGGTTATGCCATTTTGCGTCGAGCCGGGCCGCACGATGCCGGCCAGATTTCCCATGATCTCAGCGTGGCGCTGGCGCACGTCCTTCGTCGTTTGTTCAGGCAGAAACTGCAACGTGAGATATTGTTGCGGCGTCGAATCCGGAGAATAGTACTTCTCGGGACCCATACCGAGGGATTGCGCGGTCCAGCCCGGCGGAAGCGTTACAGTGAGAGGCCCAACCGTGAGCGGGGTGCCCTGAGCCAAGACACGCATTGAGCAGGTGATTACAAAGCAAACGAGGGACAGCGCGACCCTTGCTTTTGATTGGACCATATCAGCTCCCGGAAGAACACAGGATGACTATTTCAGAGTAGTTGCGGATTGTAGCTTTTCATTACAGGAAATGCGAGCACAATGCGCTGGAGCAAAACCCGCAGCAGCGGTGTCAAAGAATCCCACGGCCCGAATTAAGGCCGTGCTTTATCGGAGGATTGTTGCCTATGCTTTTCGCTTATCTTGCCAGCTCTATGTTTGTCAAAATTCCGATGGCTGCTCTTGTGTTGGTTCAATCCGGCGGCGGAACATCGCGCTTCAGCCTATGGGAAATGTGGCTGCACATGCAATGGCCGGCTCGGACCATCGCCATCATCCTACTGGGCATGTCTGCATGGTCTATGGGCGTGATGATGGACCGCTGGCTGGCTTTTCGGGCTGCGCGCAAACAATCGCGGCAGTTTGCTCCGATCGTGGCCGGCGCATTGCGTGAAGGCAAGCTGGACGAAGCCATTCGCGTGGCCGAGCGGAACAAGAAAAGCCATCTGGCCAAGGTTGTGAATGCCGGGCTGCTGGAATTCCGGGTGCATGAGCAATCTGAAGAAATTCCGGGCGACAAGATTGAAGCCAGCCGCCGCGCGCTGGATCGGGCTTCAGCCATTGTCCATGCTGAGTTGGAACGCGGCCTGAGCGGTCTGGCGACGATTGGCTCGACCGCGCCTTTCGTCGGACTGCTGGGCACGGTGATTGGCATTATTGACGCTTTCCGTGAGATCCAGGGCGAGAACGCCACCGGCATCAGCGCGGTTGCCGGAGGAATCTCTGAAGC
>DASXKZ010000097.1:0-23107 GCA_036496525.1 Candidatus Angelobacter sp. | reverse complement strand
GTCTTGAATAACGCTGCCGCTGAACGAATAAAGTTGTGCTTCATCAAATGATTTGTTCGCTTTCTTTAGCGTTTGCTTCTTGAAGACTTGGATGCGTTCTGAAGATTAACCTGCCGCCTATTCCTGATTCACTTGGCCCTGGTCAATCCGGAGATAACGGAAGGCATGTCGTGAACTCAGGTCGTTGGCTTCCGCTCCAGTTTTCGGCGATAGGCCTGCTTGCTGCACGTATCATAGCGAATTTGCTGGATGTTCCTGAAATTTTTGATAGGACAGAAAAAAGCCCGCCGTATAAAACCGGCGGGCAAAGAACGTCAAAAAGGAAGTTAGAACCTGAATACGCCTCCGACATAAAAACGACGGCTGGCAGCCAGATTCGATCCTGGAATGGAGGTGCCGGTGAGCTGTGGAAGCGCAAACGCGTTTCCAAACGTGTTCGTACCGGCATTCTCGATAAACGGATTGACGGTTGTGAAGTTTGCGTGATTGAGAGCATTCAGCGCAGTAAAGCGTAGCTCGAAAGATGCCCGCTCGTTGAACTTGATCTGCTTGGTCACGCTGGCATTGAGGAAGTTAAGAGGAGCATCGCGTCCGATATTACGTGGCGCGTTCCCGAAAGGCGTGCCAAAAACGGTCTCGGCGACGCCGGTGTTGGCAATGTACCGCACCTGGCTGTTGGTTACAGGGGTTACGGTGCTGGTCGCGCCATTGAGAGCATTCAAGCTTACAAGCTGTGTGGTAGCAAGTGAGCAACCAGCGCCAAAGAGATTGCAAGCGTCACCTGCGAAGATGCCCACGCTATCAACTGGAGCAGAGCTATTCGCCATGAATGGACGAGCAGCAGATACGCCGGAGTTGAAGTTGGCATTGAATGCGTTGTCAAAGTAATCTCCAGCTGCAGTCAGCTGAGAGAAAACAATGGTTTCCGGGCTGAATGGCTGCCCGGATTCCCAGATATATGAACCGGACATTGACCAGCCGCCCAGCACGTGCCCCACAATTCCATGTTGTGCTTTCAAGAACGGCAACTCTTCCACTGCGTTTAGTGAGAAGGTATGGGGAATATCCAGACCCGAAAGCGAATATTCACCTGAACCCGCATTCAACGCATTTTGTGCGATTGAGAAAGTAGTTCCTCCGCCAAACGTGCTGAATATTTCACTTACGTTGTCAAGTGTTTTGCTGAACGTATAGCCTGCACGCAGGGTCAGCTGGTGGAATAAATTGTTTGCGCGGAACTCGGTTTGAAGCGCATTGTAATTGGAAAAGCCGGAGTTGTTGCGGGACAGGAGAATTCCTTCGTTGCAATTGACGCGGCCAATTGCAACCGGATCAAACGCGCTTCCCGCGGGACAAGGTGTTACGCCCGGAGGGATGAGGTTTGGGAAGTCCCTGGCCAGATCGGCAATAAATGGATTGGCGTTCACGGTTTGAAAAAGTTTACTGCCATGATTGCCGACGTAGCGGATTTCGAACGCGGCATTCTTCGTAACCTCGCGCTCAAACCCCAAACTCCAACTTGAGACCTGATCGGGC
Source organism: Candidatus Angelobacter sp. (assembly GCA_036496525.1). Taxonomy (GTDB): domain Bacteria; phylum Acidobacteriota; class Terriglobia; order Terriglobales; family Acidobacteriaceae; genus Angelobacter. The sequence goes on along the minus strand of DASXKZ010000097.1, from coordinate 21,571 downwards.
CTGAAGTTCGAAGGCACCGTCACCTCGCTGAGTGTGCGAGGATCAAGCTGGCCGATTGGAAGAAGTGGCTGGACCAGTGCGCGGACATTGGGGCCGGTTGGAACTGCAGGAAGTGCGAGTGCCGGTGACGCTCCGGGTCCTCCTGAAACTGCCGTCTCCAGGACTGAAGGAGCACCGCCGTAATTATTCAGGAGAATGTTATAGAACGCCGGATCATACGAGAGACGATATCCACCGCGTATTGTGGTCTTTCCCTGGCCGGTCAGGAATCCTCCCCACTGCGGCGAGTAAGCAAACCCGATGCTGGGGCCGATTCCACTTGTGAAAGCAGGAACTTTGGGAGCTGTGGTAACGGACAACGGCAATGTCGGGTCCCACAAAGGGGTTGGTCCTGTCTGCTGCGCCACCGAGAGACTATTGAGCTGGTTATAAGGCGAACCGTAGTAGGAATAAGTAACGCCTAAATTGAGCGTCAAATTGCGACCGATCTTCCAGTCGTCGCCAACATAGAAGAAAGTGTCATTTTCTTTGAGGCCAAGTTCCGGATTGCCTTGAGCGAGAGCAACGTTGGTGCAATCTCTTCCCGGAGTGCAATCCGTAGGATTGTTCACGATGAAGGAGTTGAGATCGGCGAAGGAATAAGCACCGTTGATGTTCGGCAGGAAGATGTTGGGCGATTGCTGACGCGTCCAATTCACTCCTGCTTTAATTGTGTGCTTGCCGTGAACGTAGTTCCAGTTGTCCTGCGCCTGCCACGTGTTCACCACACGGCCCTGGGGTAGGCCGGGATTCGGTCCAAATCCCAGTTGGCTGGGATCCTGAAATGACACATTTGTTACCGCGTTAAGAATGTTATTTGTGGTCGGCAATGTGCCAATGGAATTGCCTCCGAACTGGACGTTAAGACGGTCAAATCCCAGGCGGGCTTCATTGACCATGCGAGAGGTGAAGTTATGCGTCTCGCTGAACAGAATTGCCTGACTCAAGGCCGGAACATTCACGACATACCCTGCAGCGCCATTGTCCTGCGTATTAAAAAAGTTGCCGCGGTTGAAGATGTATCGCGCACTCAGGTTATCGTTGCCCCCGAACGAGATATCTTCCTTGTTCACAAAATTGAAACCGTGGAACGGCGTTGAGAGAACACGGGAAACGGTATTTTCTTCTACGCCCGAGCAGAGCGTAGCACCGCTGATTGGGTCTGTAATATCCGTTAGCGTCGAGTTATTGCCTGGCGTCGGATTACCCGCGGAAATTCCATACGGACCGAAACGAGAGAGTGCTGCAACCGCATTTGCGCTTGCGCCTGTTGGAAAGCAACCCGCCAGAGCCACCAGCCCCGCAGGCGTTGGCGTTAAACCGCCGGTGCTGTACAAGGTGCTGGCAGAGAGGATTTCCTGATCAAAGCCGCCAAAGAAGAATGCCTTGTTCTTAACCAGGGGCCCTCCGATCGTAAAGCCGCCAAATTCATCGTTGGATCGTGGCGGCTCCTTCAGTCCATTGTTATTTTGGGTGGATGTCATGCTGTTTAGGATGGAATTGTTCTCATTCATGTACACGCTGCCGTGCCATGCGTTGGTGCCGCTCTTGGTGATCAGGTTGACCACTGATCCGGCATTCCGTCCGTACTCAGGGCCGAAATTGTTGGTGATGATTACATATTGGGAAACAAATTCCGGGTCGGAGACAAACAAAGCTGGACCAGCAACGCTGTTATCGTTGTTGTTCTGTCCGTCAATTTCCTGGTCATTATTGCGGCCGCGCAGCCCGTTTACAGAAAATCCGCCGCCGCCGTTCGTGTTGGAAAAACCCTGATCACGAGCGGAGACAACGCCCGGAACAAATAAGGCCAGATTGTCCAGGCCTTGGTTCTCCTGAACTCCCGCAAAGTTAGCCAGAGCGGTGCCGGTAAAAGTATTTGTGATCTGTGCCTGGGTGGTTTCAATGAGAGGCACTGTGTCAGTAACTTCGACCGTCGTGGTTGTATCGCCAACCGCTAGTTTGATCGTTCCCACGCCGCTGTCACGTCCGGCGGTTACTTGAATTCCGCTTTGTACAGCAGAGTTGAAGTTTTGTGCCTTTACTTCAACCTTGTATACGCCTACCTGGATCAGATTAAAGCGGAATGAGCCGGTGTTGTCACTGGTTGTAGTTAAAGTATTTCCTGTCTCAGTATTAGTCGCTGTTACTTGTGCTCCTGGAACTACCGCGCCTTGTGGATCAGCCACCGTGCCGGAGATGGATCCCTTCAGCACCTGACCAAAAGACGCGATCGAGCACAGCAGCATAAAGCATGATGTGAGCAGAATGAATGTGTCGCGCAATCTATGATTCATTTACACAATTCTCCATACTTCTTAATATTTGATAGACAAATCAACTCTGACTACTAGCAAAACAGACAGAGGTGTCTTGCCTGATCGCTATATATGCAACTACCGTTCCAGACGAATGGAGACTGCAGCGTGTTCTAAATAAACTAACTTCACATGCTGGCCCATGGTTTATTTCTGGAATATCGTATTCAGAGTTAAAGGTACTTCTGAATTTGGAATATATAGATTTGTTTAGTTTCAATATGTAGATTTATTTACTAAGAAGATGCGAGCTGCGCATATGGGACGAGAGGTCCGTTTTCTTATCTGGGTTGCACGCAAATCCAGGTACGCTGCTGAGGTAAGACCGGTAACTTTGAAAATGTTTTTTCTAATAAAAAGTAAGGATGGATTTGGAAAGAGAGAGAAGAAAAATGTTAAGGAATAACTCACAGCAGCAAAGCTTAGCTACTTACGTAACCAGCCTCGATAGGCGACAACATGTCCGCTGCCATCACGCACCTGCTCCACGCGTTCCACGATTACCGGGCCGGTAATCGGCCTGAGCACTCGCTGGAAATTCGCGCGCACCATGCCTTCGTCCTGGGCATCCACAGCAGAAGCATCTACCTCGTACATCTTTCCATCTGCACTCGCAACAATGCCTGTAGGATGTTGCTCTCGGATGGGCGGTTTATCTTTGAAATCGACGTAACGCGGCGCAATAAAGATAAACGCCAGGATCAGCGTTACCATTACGTCGTAATGGAAGCTTCCCCGCGTGTATGTCCAGAACAGATAACCCTTCAGTGTGCGCCCAATGCGAGACATGCTTTAAGTGTATCGAAGCTGACAGGTCCCTTCAAGCGATTGTTGGAACGCCAACTTGCGACATTGAAAACCTGCGACGGGGAGTCACCGTCTGAACGCGCGTCAAGACCTCATCACGGATTTCATGGATCGCAGGGATGGCACAGATCGTAAAAGGCGACTGGACTTCAGATTACCCGATCACCGAATCTACGATTACTCGATCCTTGGGTTTGGTTTTGATCCGCGATCATCGGCGTTGATTCGCGGTAGAGTTCTTGGCTTTACCGGTTTCTTCAGATCAGTGTCATCAGTGTTAATCAGTGGTAGTTTTTTAAAACTTCTTTGGCGTGATCCGTTCCGTGCCCATATACTTCCGCAGCGCTTCCGGTATCACCACGCTGCCGTCAACCTGCTGATAGTTTTCCAGGATTGCCAGCCATGTTCTACCAATCGCCAGACCGCTGCCGTTCAGCGTATGTATGTACTCGCTTTTTTTGTTGCCCTCTGGACGAAATCTGATGTTCGCGCGTCGCGCCTGATACGCCTCAAAGTTTGAGCAGGAAGAAATCTCGCGATACAGCGTCTGTCCCGGCAGCCAGACTTCAAGGTCGTAGGTTTTTGCTGAAGCCGCGCTCATGTCCGCTGTGCATAGCAACATCACCCGGTACGGCAGGCCCAACTTCTGTAGGACCATTTCTGCATTGCGCGTGAGTTGTTCGTGCTGCTCATAAGACTGCTCTGGACGCGTGAACTTGACCAACTCAACTTTCTGGAACTGGTGCTGCCGGATAATTCCGCGCACGTCTTTTCCGTAGGACCCGGCCTCGCTACGGAAGCAAGGCGTGTATCCGGTCACTGAGAGTGGCAGCCGCGCCGCGTCGATCGTCTCGTCGCGATAAAGATTTGTGAGCGGCACCTCAGCCGTGGGTATTAGCCACAGATCGTGGTTATCGATCTTGAACAGGTCGCTGCCGAATTTCGGTAGCTGTCCTGTGCCATACATTGAAGCCGAGTTGACCATGTAAGGCGTAAGGACTTCGGTGTAACCGTGCTCGCCCGTGTGCAGATCGAGCATAAAGTTGGCCAGTGCCCGCTCCAGTTTTGCACCCAGGTCCCAATACACGGCAAACCGCGCGCCGCTCAGCTTGACCGCGCGCTCCATGTCCAGCACGCCCAACTGTTCGCCCAGCTCCCAATGCGGCTTTGGCGTAAAGCTGAATTCCGGCGGCGTGCCCCACTTACGCACTTCCTTGTTGTCATCAGCCGAGCGCCCCACCGGCACTGACTCATGCGGTACGTTGGGAATTCCGGCCAACATCGTCCGCATTTCCTGGTCGATCTCTCCCGCTTGCTTTTCCAGTTCGTCACTCTGCGCGCGCAAGGCTTTGGTCTGTTCCATCTGCGCGGTGGCGTCCTGGCTGGCCTTTTTTAGCTTGGCGATTTCCTCTGACGCGCGATTGCGCTGCGCCTTCAAGCTTTCAGATTGCGTGATCAGCTGGCGGCGTTTTTCATCCACTTGGCGAAAACCGTTCAGCACCTGCGCCGGATCCATTCCGCGGCGGCGGAGCATTTCTTCAACCTGTGTAAGGTTCTCTCGGACGTAAGCTAAATCGAGCATGAATCTTATTACTTTACCAAACCTCTCACTTCTGGTTCTGATCCGCGATCATCCGCGCAAATCCGCGGTAAGGTTTGGTGGGGGTGTTCTTCCGATCACGCGCGATGGCAGCGATCTCGCGCGGTCTCGGGATGTTCATTCGTGGTAAGGTTTTTTCTGATGGAAAAAAAGATGTTCTGGCTGCTCTTCACCGTTCTGGGCGTTGTGATGGGCTTGCTCTTGCCGTCGCTGTGGTGGAACCTGGCGCTCACATTGCCGCTGCTCGTACTTTGCTGGTGGGTCGTTTATCGCAGCGGATGGTTGAGTTGAACCCTGTGCCCTTTACGCCTTTGCCGCTCTCTCTTAGAATAGAGATACTTCGTCAAGGCCGACGTAGCTCAGTTGGTAGAGCAGTCGATTCGTAATCGACAGGTCATCGGTTCAAGTCCGATCGTCGGCTCCAGTCCTTTCAATCCCCTCGCGCCTACCTTCTGGGAATCATCAATAGTGCATTGGTTCTTAAGCCTCGAGGCCGATCACGAGCCGAACCCACTGCCACAGGTGCATGATAGAGTCGAGTGGAAAAAATGAAGCGTGAGCGGTTTGGAGCGAAACGACAAGGTTGAAGGGTTGACTAAAGGGGTGAGTTTTCCACACTTTGCGGAGATTTCCTCTTGCTATTCCTGCCTGGTCTTTCGCATAATATTCTGTACAGGGAAGAACAAAGACCGAGTACTTCCAAAAGGCCACGAGTGGAAAGATACGATCGATCAGACGTTCTGCGGATCCTTCGCATTACAGCTCGGCAGCTGGCAGGCTGGGAAAAAGCCGGTTTGTTGCCTGCGTCCGATTCCTATTCCTTTTTTGACCTCCTGCAAATCAAAAAATTGCGCGATCTCCGCGCCAAGCGCGTACGCTCTGCCGTGATTCTTGAATCATTGCGCGCCATGCGACAGGTTGCCGGCATGGAAAATCCATTGATGGAAATGGGGACCTTCGCCAGCCAGTCGCGCGTGGTGTTCCGCCATCAGGGTTCTGCGGTTGAGCCGCTGGCCGGCCAGTTCGTGATGGATTTCAATCAGCGTGATGTGGTGGAATCGCACAAGATTCACGCTATGCGCGCCGCTGAAACCGCCAGTGAATTCTTTGCCCGCGGCGTTGCCCTGGAAGAAGATCCTGGAACGCAGTCTGAAGCCATTGACAGTTACAAGAAGTGCGTTGATCTTGATCCCACGCACGCCGCCGCTTATATCAATCTGGGCACGCTTTTTTACAATCGCCATGATTATCCCCAGGCAGAACGCTTCTATCGCAAGGCCATAGAAGTTGATCCGCGCTACGCGCTGGCTTATTTCGATCTCGGCAATGTGCTCGATGAAACCGGACGTCTGCCCGACGCCATTCGTGCATATCAGTCCGCCATCTCACTGGCCCCGACTTACGCTGATGCGCATTACAACCTGGCATTGGCTTTTGAAAAAGCTCGCCAGCCGCGCAAGGCGCTCAATCACTGGCAGGCTTATACCCGTCTTGATACTGTTGGGCCGTGGTCAATCCATGCGCGCAACCAGATGAGAAAAATTCTTGCCGCCGATGAGTTGAAGCTGGTTCCGAAGAAGAAGTGATTTTTCCGCAGTCCCGAGCAAAGCGAGGGATCCCTTTAGCTACAATGCGGCACGCGCATACTGCAATATCATGCTATCGGTTACCGGCCCTGCAAGTCTTGAACAGGATTTCCGATGGAGATTGATTTTTGCCCACGTTGGATTCTCGTAAAGCTCCGTATCCCTCAACGGAGCCAGGGTCATTTCGCCATATTGATTTCCACGTTTGTCGTTTTACTATTGGTTCCATTACTGCCGCATGTGCCCCATTTCTGCCTGATGAAGAAGCTTTTGGGGCTTCCTTGTCCTGGCTGTGGCATTTCGCACTCAATGATGGCTGCCTTCCAATTCGACTTGGCAAAGGCGTGGCTCGCAAACCCTGCTGGAATCGGCGTTGCTCTGCTCTTTTCCTTTCAGATCATCGCGCGACCAATTGCCATTGCTGCACCTCGAGCGGCCGGAGTCGTGTCATCGATTTCGCGATACGGTTCGAACTTCTCGGTGATACTATTGTTCGTCGTTTGGACCTACAGAGTGCTCTAAAGGAGGATGAATGGCGGCGATTTCGTGTTCCAAGTGCGGCACCATGACTGAGCGGGCAGGCTATCCCACATGGACGATTGTCGTTAGTATCTGCTTTTTCCCGGTTGGATTGCTTTCACTGCTGGCCGGTCGCAAGCCGACTACCTGCGGCCATTGCGGCTTCACCTGGAATGCCTGATCGCCAAAAAGGCTTTTGTCCTTCGTCTTGAAAACTGCCGGTGACCGACTCAAACTCAACGCGTCTTCAGCGCTGTGAAACGCAACTTCAGGATTTTCTGGTCGTAACACGCAGTGGCGTTTCCGCAGAGACGCTCAACGTGAAACCGATTCCGGCAAATGGTCCGCGCATGAGCAGTTCGCCCACCTTGCCGATATCACCAGATTTTTCTCCAGTGCATTGAGCGCATACTCGCCGAGCAATCTCCGGCGTTTTCCCGCTATCGCGCGGAAGACGATCCTGAATGGCCCGCGTGGGTGAGCCTGCCGACTCCGCAACTGCTGGTGCGAATTTCTTCCATACGCGCCAAGCTGATGACCCGCTTGCGCTCGCTGAACGAAGAAGGTTTTGCGCGCACCGGCGTTCATCCCAAATTTGGCTCGATGAGCCTTTCAATGTGGCTGGAGTTCTTCCTGGTGCATGAAGCGCACCAATTTGCAGTTGGTGAGGAGCAACTAATGACGCGAAGGACGTGTTTTGTCTGCACACTCCTCCTGATCATCGCAGGTAAGAGCTATGCACAAACGCCTGTTCCCGCATATCGTGCTCGCATGACAATGGCACAATGCCGCACTGTGACAGCCTTGCAAAAAGCGCATGGTAAATCTGGTGTGCATGACAAGGTCACGGAGTTAGTGTTCTTTTCTCGCTGGCTCTCGCTGTCACCTCAAAACACGGGTGCCGCACATGGTGTCTTGCAAAACATTCCTGCCACAGAAAAAGAAGCAGTGGACTTGATGACTCTCTCCGATCCGCCTGAGGACATCAATGCGCCAAACACTGTCATGTTCGCTTTGGGAAGTATCCATGACCAATGGCCGCAACTGGTTGCGCGCGCAGCCTTACGGTTCCCCGAAGGGATGAAGAGTTATGTGGCCTTCCTGCCTCTGGCAACAATCGATATACATTCAAACTTCACGGGAACGCGGAACGGGTGTGTAGGAGGTTTCCAAATGAATTTCGCTTAGCGTTGGACGGTTTGCAAGGAGAAGATCGCCAATACGTACGTGAAAAAAAATTGACGCGGCCAACTGCAAGGCTATCTTCGTCAGTGAAGTGGATTAGGAACGGCAATGGCCGCCCGGTACCTTCGCAAACTGTTCATTTTATTTTGCCCGGCTAGTAGGCAAGCAGGACCCTCAAATCCCTAACATTGTTCCCAGTCGGCCCGGTCTGGACCGCATCTCCCAATTTCTCAAACAGTGGAAATGAATTGAAGCCGTTGAAGTGCGTAGCGACGTCGAGTCCAGCCTTGTGCGCGCGCTCCTGCGTGGTGCCATCGGCCACCGCGCCCGCTGCCGGGCTGTTGCCGTCGATGCCATCTGTCCCCGCGCTCAGCACCGCGATGTTCTCACCGGCAATCTTCTGCGCGCAGTAGAGAGCAAAGTGCTGGTTGCGGCCACCTGCGCCTGCGTTGGCCGGAACTTTCACCGTGACCTCGCCGCCGGAAATAATGCAGACCTTCGCAACACTCTTTCTCAGCGTTCGCACACGTTCCAGCAGATAATCCGCTGCGCGAGCATAATCCCAATCATCACAGCTATGGTCGATCTCCACGGCGAACCCGTGCCGTGCAGCTGCTGCGGCTGCCGCTTTTTCCGCAGTTTCATTCGACAGCACCTTCCACCAGCGTGAGCGAACAAGGGCCGCGTCATCCTGCTTGGGTGTTTCATCCAGCGCGCGCCGCTCAAACAGCTCGCGCACCGATGTCGGAAAATTCGGCAGCATGTTGTGCTCATGCGCGATGCGGTAGCAATCTTCCACGGTGCTGGAATCGGGCATGGTTGGCCCGGAGGAGAGAGAGTCCAGCGCGTTCTCCGGTACGTCAGAAACCATGATGGAGACAAGCTGCGCGCCGTTTGCGCCCTGGGCCATGCGTCCGCCTTTGACGGCCGAAAGATGCTTGCGCACAGCGTTGATCTGCGCGATAGGCGCTCCGGAATTCACTAACGTTTTGTATGTGGCGATCAGATCGGGCAGAGAGATTTCAGAGTCCACCGGCTTTTCCACCGCCGCTGAGCCGCCGCCGCTGATCAAAAAGATGACCAGAGACTGCGGGTTCAGAGCTCCCAGCGTTTTCAAAATCGCTTCGGCACCGCGCACTGACTCTTCATTCGGCTGAGGATGGCCGCCGGCAAAGTAGCGATATCCCGCAAGCTGGTAAGGGTGCTTATTGGGATCGACAATAATGCCTTCTACTGTTGCGCCAACCTGCCGCGCCAGAATCTCCGCCATGCGATGTGCTGCCTTGCCAAACGCAATCGAAACCACGCGGCTATAAGACTTGAGGTCATACAGGTCATCGCACACGCGCAGCACGCTTCGCTGGTAATGCACCTGGCGGTCAAAAGACTTTTCAATGCTGGCTTCAGACAGAGCGTGGAGAAAGATTTCACGCGCCGCGGAGCGCATGCTGTGAGCAATGGACATTAGCTGGCTTCCGCCTGCCTGCCCGGCGCGAAGAGCCTGCTCACCCACTCATGGATTGCTGCCTGCATCTTCGGCAGATGGCCTTCAAAAAAATGGTCACCGCCTTCAACGATCACCATTTCTTTCGGCTCCGGCGCAGCGTCAACCACTTGCTTCAGGCTTTCAGGCGGGCCGTACTGGTCGCGCGATCCGCTGACGAAAACTTTTGGCCGCGTGCAGCCTGGCAAATATTTATAGGTATAAGCCCGGCCTTCGACACCCACCGGCGTCCCCAGCGAGATCAATCCCACTACGCGCTGATCGTCACAGCCAACGCGCAGTCCCGTCGCCGCGCCAAAAGAAAATCCGCAGAAGATCATAGGCAGATGAAACGCGGAATCAAGCCAGTTGAGCGCCGCCCGAACATCTTCCTGCTCGCCATGTCCGCGATCATGCTCGCCTTCACTCATGCCCGCGCCGCGAAAATTGAAGCGCAGCACCGGGAAGCCGAAGCCGCTCAGTGTCTTCATAGCGTGGTAAACGACTTTGTTGTGCATGGTGCCGCCAAACAAAGGATGCGGATGGCAGACCAGCGCGGCATGCGTCGCGTCTGGCTGGCCTTCATTCAGCAAAGCTTCCAGCCGTCCCGCGGGCCCACTGAGGAAGAAGGATTTGATTCCGTTGGCCACATTTCTTTGTATCACAGCACTCAGCCTTCAGCACTCAGCCTTCAGCAAGAAACGCTACCGCAACGGACGCAAAGGCCGCAAAGGGAACGGCAACCAAAGATCCGCTAATTCCTTTGCGCACTTTGCGCCGTTTGTGGTGAACAGATGTTTGGCTGAATGCTTTTCCCGCGCCCAACATTTATCCTGTATTAACTCATGGATCCCGTCGCCCTAACCCGCAGGCTTATCGACATTGAATCCATCTCCGGCAATGAAGGCGCCGTGGGCGCCGAACTGTATGAAGTCCTGCTCAACATGGGTTACACCACGCACAAAATGCCGGTGGCCCATGAACGGTTTAATGTGGTGGCGACGATTGACGGCCAGAAGCCGGAACTTGTCTTCTCTACTCACATGGACACGGTCCCACCGTTTATTTCTTCTTCAGAAGACGCCGACAACATTTACGGACGCGGCTCATGCGATGCCAAGGGCATTATCGCTGCGCAGATTGCCGCATGCCAGCGCCTGCGCAAGGAAGGCCGCGCCGTCGGCATGTTGTTCCTTGTAGGTGAAGAGCGCGATAGCCAGGGAGCGAAGGTCGCGAATGAGAGTCCACTGGGCAGCCGCTTTCTGATCAATGGCGAGCCCACGGAAAACAAGATTGCCACGTCGTCCAAGGGTGTGCTTCGTCTTCTGCTGACAGCCAAAGGAAGGATGGCGCACTCAGCGTATCCTGAGCTTGGAGAATCGGCCATTGACAATCTCCTGACCGCGCTGGAGCGTTTGCGTGCCATGGCGTTGCCGGTGGACCCGGAAGTCGGGCCATGCACACTGAATATCGGCCTCATCGATGGAGGACGGGCTACCAACGTCATCGCCGACCATGCACAGGCCCAGTTGCTCTATCGACTTGTGGGTCCCAGTGAAGCGCTGCGAAAGCAAATCTTACAAGCAGTCGGGAACCTGGCTGAAGCAGAGTTTGTGCTGGAAATCCCGTTCATGAAGCTGCGCACCGTCCCCGGCGTCGAGACCATGGTGGCGAAATTCACCACGGATATTCCTGCGCTCACCAATTGGGGTACTCCGGTGCTGCTGGGGCCGGGATCGATTCATGTGGCGCATACCGAGCGCGAATACATTTCCAAAAAACAGCTTCATGAAGCCGTGGATTTGTACTGTACGGTCGCGCGCCAACTGCTGGAAACTTCATAACCACAGAGGACACGAAGGAACACAAAGGTCTTGTCTTCCGAAGATTATGCACCTCAGTGTTCCTCTGTGTTCTCTGTGGTAAGAGATTTTGATAAGTTTCTTCGTGTCTTTTGTGATTTATGGAGCTATGTGCAGCGGTCGTTCAGTCCATTGTACGTCCCAGTATTTTCCAAACTTGTAACCGACCTGCGTGAAAATGCCTACGTTCTTAAAGCCAAAATACTCGTGCAGCTTTGCGGAGCCATCATTCGGCAGCGTATAACCGCCAACAACCCGATTGATGTTTTCACCGGCCAGCGCCTCGAACAATCCTGCATAGACTTTTCTGCCAATTCCTTTGCCCACGCTTTCATGGCTGCTATAGACCGTGGTTTCCACGGTTGTGTCATACGCCGCCTTTGGACGGAAACGGGTAGTGCCGGCATAGCCCAGCACCAGTCCTTCTTCTTCCGCGACAACTAACCGGTATCGCCCAGTCAAAGAGAACTGCTCAAACCATGCCGCACGACGTTCCACTGTGTAAGGCTCAAGGTCGAATGTGACCGGAGTATGAATGACGTAGTGGTTGTAAATCTCCGTGAGTCGCGGAAGGTCGGCGCGGTTCGCCGGACGGATGCGGATGGTCATCAGCAATCGACTCCGTATGAAAATTGTTTACGATAATTTTAAGCGGGCCCAACCATCGCTGCACGCTCCGCTTCTTCTTTTTTCTTGCGGGCCAACCCCGCTCGTCCGTCGTAATGCCAGAAAGCGGGATATACCAACGCCAGCAACCCTGTGCCAAGCACGCACAGAATTCCGCCTGAAACCACTGACGTGCGAATGCTGAACAGGCTGGCGACAATCCCCGCTTCGGCATTTCCCAGCATTGGCCCGGACATGTAACTGACCATTTCAATGCCCGCAAGCCGTCCGCGCAGGTGATCGGGAATCGTCTGGTTCCAGATAGTCATGCGAAACAAGCCGCTCACCATGTCGCTTCCGCCTGCAACCGCGAGCCAAAGCAGCGCAAGCCACAGGCGGTCAGCAAATCCAAAAGCGATGATTGCAAGACCCCAGATTCCGGCGGCAATCGTCACAACCATTCCGTGTCGATGCGCCCGAGCCGACCAGCCTGACGCAACGGAGGCGAAGAATGCGCCCACAGACGGCGCAGCGTAGAGCAATCCTACTGACGCTCCGCCAAATTTTGTTGCAATGGCCGGGAACAACGCCATGGGCATACCGAAGAACATTGCGTTTATGTCGATCAGGTAGGTTCCCATCAATTCCGGCCGGCTGCGGGCATAGCGCAACCCTTCGATAAGAGATCGCAAGCTCGGGCGATCAGCGTTGAGCGGAGGCGGAGTGGCACGCATCATCCACAGCGCAAAAAGTGAAATCACAAAGGTACCGAGATCGATGGAATAAGCTATGGCGGGTCCGGCGGCGGTTGCCAGCACTCCTCCCAAAGCAGGGCCGATTACGCCACCCAGCGTGGTGCCCACCGCGCGCAAAGCCGACACGGCTGGAATTAATTCTGCTGGTACCAACTTTGGTGTGAGCGCTTCCAGTGACGGACGTTTGAGGCCATTGAATCCTGCGAACGCCGTGGCGCACATAAAAAGCACCCAGACATGAGGCCGCGAAAGCAGTGAATTCAAAACCAGTACGGCGCTGCTTACAGCCATGAGTAATTCTGTGATGAGCACCATGCGGCGACGGTCTACGTAGTCAGCCAGCGCGCCGCCAACAAACGCCATAGTGATGGTGGGAACAAATTCGGTGACGCCGAGCAGGCCAACCATCAGCGATGAATGCGTGAGCTGGTACATCTGCCAGGGCAGCACCACAAAGCTCATCATGGAGCCGAAAAAAGAGATTGTCTGGCTAAGAAAAAGAAGACGGTAATCGCGCGAGATTCTTAGAGGAGTGGGATCGATGGCAAAGGCGCTGAAAAATCCTGATTGCGCGGCGGGAGAAGGTTCCGGCACCGGATCAGGTGTGACATGCGCCGGGCTGTGTGGCTGCTGCGTCTCCATGTTTGAATATAACGCACAAAATGGAGGGTTAGTCCAAAAAGCCACTGTTCTGGACAAAAGTTGCCGCCAGCAATTCCGTGAAGATTTATGCTTTGCTGAATCCCACCGGGCTTACGGCATGCGCGATCATAGGCAGGCGGGCAGCGCCAACCAATCCTGCATCACCACCGAGCAAAGCTTTGGTGATCATGGTGCCGTAGACGGAGTGGCTGGGCGAATTGCCGGCTTGTACGTTTTCAGTGGGCGCAGTAGCGCGATACACAAAAGAATTTCTGCCTATAGTTTCCAGCATCAGCGGAGCAAATGCATCCCAGGCGCTGGATACTCCTCCGCCAATCACATACATGGGGAAATTGAAGATGTTTACCATGTCTGCAATCACGGTACCCAGCGCTTTGCCAACGCGCTCAAAAATCTCCCGCGCCGCCACATCACCCTGCATGGCAAGATCAAAGATCTCTTTGGAATTAAATTCAACATCTTCTTTCAGCGCGCGGGCCATCTGCGGTGCGTTGCCGCCTGCAATGGCTTCCTGGGCCATGCGCTTGATTGCCGTAGCAGAGGCATATTGTTCCAGGCAGCCCCGGCTGCCGCACTTGCAGGGATGGCCTTCAGGCTCCACGTTGATGTGGCCAAGCTCACCGGCCATTCCTGTCATGCCATGCCAGATCTGCCCCTGCATTACAATACCGCCGCCCACGCCCGTCCCAAGGGTGAACATGCACATGTCATCCACGCCCGCGGCGGCACCGAGCCATTTTTCACCCATCGCGGCGGCGTTGGCATCATTTTCCAGGATCACCGTGGTATTCAGGCGGCGCTGAATCTCATCGCGCACCGGATAGTTGTGCCAGCCGGGAAGGTTCGGCGATTCGCGCAGCATGCCGGTCTTCATTTCAATGATTCCAGGCACGCCGATGCCAATTCCCGCGAGCTCTCCTGCGCCGCTCTGCTTGGAAACAACCTCCTGGATCGCGAGGCACATTTCGTCGATCACCTGGTCGCGGCCGCGCGCGACCTGCGTGCTGGTAGTGATTTTTTCCAGCACCTTGCCATTGCTGTCCACTGCGGCAATGCGCAGGTTGGTGCCACCCAGATCAACCCCTACGGCCAGTCTAGTCATTTGGAATTTTGACTCCTCCGGAAGCGCAGATGATGCCTGCATAGATTAATAGCTTACCGCCCCGATTGCGAGTTTCTGCCGTCTGTTGAAGATTGAAAGCGAACGGTCTATCTTTTCCGGATGCAAATTCAAGGAAAAACAGTGGTGGTAACCGGCGGCGCAAACGGAATCGGGCGGGCGCTTTGCCTCCGGTTTGCGAAAGAAGGCGCGAAATTTGTTGCGGTGTCTGACGTGGATGAAGCAAACGGCAAAGCCGTGGCGGATACGATGGAGAAAGGCCGCGCGGGATTTTTCCCCTGCGATGTATCGCAGGAAGCCCAGGTGAAAAATCTGGTTGAATCAGTCAGCGGCGCTGCTGGCCAGGTGGATATCTTCTGCTCGAATGCGGGAATAGCCGCCGCCGGCGGGCCGGAGGCCTCAGATCGCGACTGGAAGCGCAGCTGGGAGATCAACACCATGGCCCACGTTTACGCGGCGCGCGCTGTATTGCCGCAGATGCTCGCGCGCAAGGAAGGTTATTTATTGCAGACCGTTTCCGCCGCAGGATTGTTGACTTCACTGGGCTCGGCGCCTTACGCGGTCACCAAGCATGCCGCGCTGGGCTTTGCCGAGTGGCTGGCCATTACTTATGGCGAACAGGGAATCCGCGTTTCCGCGCTCTGCCCGCAAGGTGTGCTCACAAACATGCTGAAAGCAGACCATCCGGGAACAAAGATGCTGTTGCAGGGAGCCATTGAGGCTGAGCAGGTGGCAGATGACGTGGTAAAAGCCATGGCTGAAGAGAGGTTTATGATCCTGCCCCATCCCGAAGCGGGTAAATTCTTTCAGAACAAAGCCAATGACTATCAACGGTGGATCAAAGGCATGCAAAAGTTGCAGAGGAATTTAGAGGTGTAAGAAGAGCACTTACCGCAAAGGACGCAAAGATCGCAAAGATCGCAAAGAAGTAGTAGCGGCTGATTTCCAATTTCCCATTGCGTCTGTTGTGGTGAGTTCTCCGGCTGAGTGCTGACGGCTGAGTATTACCTGCTATTTCTGGCACTTCGGACAATAATGCGTGCCACGCCCGCCCACAACGATCTTCTTGATCGGCGTTTTGCAGGTCAGGCAGGGCTTGCCTTCGCGTCCGTAGGCGCGATGCTGGATCTGGAAAAAGCCCTCGTCGCCATTCGCGTCAACGTAATCAGAGATCGATGACCCACCAGCGGCAATAGCCGCATGCAGCACTTTTTGCAGGGCGGCATGCAGCTTGCGCAGCTCGGATTTCGTGAGAGTGTTGGCCCGGCGGCGCGGCCGGATGTGAGCGCGAAACAGCGCTTCATCGGCGTAAATGTTTCCCACGCCATGCAAAAGCTTTTGATTGAGCAGCGCAGCTTTAACCGGCGCTTTGCTGGAATGGAATAGACGCGCAAATTCCTCAACGTCGATACTCAGAGGTTCAGCCCCCGGACCATTGAAGGCGCTGGTACGTACCTCAAGCCGCCCAAAACGTCGAGGATCAACAAATCGCAATTCTCGTCCTGACGCGAGCTTTGCTACTAGATGGGTGTGTTTGAGCGTTGCTGTTTCCGGGGCGGCGACGAGCATTTTGCCCGTCATTCCCAGATGGACAATCCATTGGCTGCCGGGAGTCTTGTGGGAGCCAAGATCAAAGACAATATGCTTGCCGACGCGGCATACCCTCTTTATCTCCGCGCCTTCGAGCACTGCTGAAATTTCTGCCGACGACGACTTGAGCGGTTCAGGCTTGCTGCCCACCCAGACGGAGTCAATACGGTCTCCGGCCACGCGCTTGTTCAGCCCGTTGGCAATGGTTTCGACTTCTGGTAGTTCCGGCATTGTTTTCTATTGATGAGAGATCCTTTGCCTGCGGTTCAGGATTTCGCCGTGGGCCGCCCTGCATGGAAGGCACCCAAGCGATGCCGATTATGCAGGCTGCCACAATTCGATGGGATTTCCCTCAGGATCATGCAGCCGAGTGAAGCGCCCGATCTTGCCATAGGTTTCCGGGTCTTTGACCTCAATTCCTGCTGCTCGCAGCTGGGCCACCATTTTGTCCATGTCATGCACCCGAAAGTTGATCATCCAGGCCTTGTTAGGATCCCCAAAATATTTGGTGGTTTCGGGAAAAGGACTGAACGAGGTTGGTCCGGCCTCTTGCTGCCAAACGCTCCCGCTTTCGCTCGTTGGTGTGAGCGAGATCCCCAGGTGTTGCTGATACCACTGCCCCAAAGCTTTGGGATCATGGGCTCGAAAGAACAACCCTCCGATTCCGGTAACTTTCTCCATTTCTGTTCCTCCTGATTCATGTTTAGCTGCTTCCTTCGCAGGCGGAGCAGGATTCGCCGGCTGTGCGGAATTTTGTTCCGCCATGGCTAATCCATTCCGCGGCAGAATGAAGCTGGACCCGAAAGCATAGGACACGATTTGAAGTAATCTGCGCCTTTGAAAACTCATTCCATCCTCCTCTCGAGACTTTGTGCGAGCCATCATACGATACCTGCGGGGATGGAATTCTGAAAGGATTTAGGGCGGTCTGGGCGCGAAGACTCCGATTGAAGCGTGCCCAATAGCAGTTACAATGGAAATCGCCACGGGAGGCATTTGAAACTCTTCGACAAAAAAACTGCCCAGGCGTTGATGACCATCCTGGTCTTTGCCCTGATACTCATGTTTTTGTACGTGGCCTGGCGCGCGATCATCGCGTTTCTCTTTGCAATTTTCTTTGCTTACATTCTGGAAGCTCCTGTTTCAAGGCTGCAAAAATGGCTGAAAGGATCGCGTCCCACGGCGATTGCGGTGGTGTACCTACTGTTTGCGGGGCTCATGATTGTCACTCTGTCGCTGCTTGGGCCGCCGGTCATCGATGAGGCGAACAAGCTCATGCAACAGGCCCCGGAGTTGGAAGCCAAACTCAGTTCGGGAGCGTTGCTGCAGCAACTGGGCGCCAAACACGGCTGGAACGGCGCAATCACAGAATGGATCAATCACTATCTCGATAATCACCGGGGTGAATTGATCGGCGCTACGCAAAATTTTGTTTTGCGTGCAGTGAAGAGCATTCAAAACACATGGTGGTTGCTTCTGGTGCCGATCCTGGCAATTTTCTTTCTTAAAGACGGGCATCGGTTAAGCCAGAACATCATTAATTCGGTGGAGGATAATCGCAACCGGCGCATGGTAGCGGAAACGGTTCAGGAGATGGACTCCATGCTGGGGCATTTCATCCGCGCCCAGTTAACGCTGGCCGGACTTGCCATGGTGGTAGTGACCTTTGTGCTTTGGATCATGCGTGTGCCATACGCTTTTGCTTTAGGCCCAGCAGCGGGCGCTCTGGAATTCATTCCGGTGGTTGGACCGGCGATTGGCGGGTTGCTGGTGCTGGGAGTGGCGTTGCTCTCCGATTACGGACATTTCTGGTGGCTACTCATATTCCTGCTTGTCTGGCGAGGCCTTCAGGACTATGTAACTTCGCCGCGCATTATGGGAACTACCCTGGAGCTTCACCCTCTCACCGTTCTGTTCGGTGTATTTGCCGGTGGAGAAGTGGCGGGTGTGATCGGCGTGTTTTTGTCCATCCCGGTGCTAGCGACGCTACGGATTCTGTGGCACACGTGGATGCTGTATCGAAAGACAGGCCAGAAGAGCGCAGCCTGACACTGCAATAAATCAATAAATCCAAGCTCTGCGAACTGCCAAGTTGCCGGTTGCATCTCAATTAAGCTATGCCGCAACAGGAATCTACCCGCAGAAGCGCCGAACAGATACTGGAAGAGGTAATTGAAAACGGCCGGGATGAGCTTTCCCGTTCGACAGTTGGCCTGCTGTTTTCAGGATTTGGCGGCGGGATCAGCATGGGTCTCACAGGATTGGCCGTCGCGCTGGCCATTAGTTACCTTGGCAAAGGACCGGTGCAGGAATTTGTTTCCTTCTTCTTTTATCCCATCGGATTCATTGTTGTAATCATTGGCAGGGCGCAACTCTTTACCGAAAACACATTATTTCCCGTGGTGTTGGTCCTGGATGAACGCAAACACGTTCTCAATACGCTGCGGCTTTGGGTAGCAGTTTTCGCTGCCAACGTTGCCGGTGCAGTCTTCTTTGGCTGGCTGGTAATGAAAACAGGAGCGCTCTCGCCCAACTTTGCAGACGCTCTGGCGGGCCTGGGCATGGAAGCTGCCAACGGACACTTCACGCTCATCTTTGCCAAAGGAATTATCGGCGGGTGGCTGATTGCTCTTGTGGCATGGATGGTCAGCGCCAGCCATTGGACGATTGGGCAAATCGCGGTCACGTGGATGCTTACTTTTATTGTGGGTGCGGGGCATTTTTCGCATTGCATTGCCAGCAGCGCAGAAATTGTGGCCGCGATCATGTCCGGACATCTGCACTTCAGCAACTATTTTCAATGGCTGCTTCCGGCGACTCTGGGCAATATCGTGGGCGGCGTTTCCATTGTGAGCTTATTGAATTTTGGGCAGGTCAGGGTCGGCAAGCCATTGCCTAAACTCTGATTCATTCCTGTTCGATAACATTTGCTGTCTCTTCATATCCGCGAAGCTGGCTGTATAATCGAGCGTTCGGTTACTCTCTTTTTTGAGGCTTGGAGCAATGGCAATATCAGGAATCGCGGCGATACCCGCGTTGAAAGAAGTTTATACGCAGCTTAAGACGCGCATGGACAAAGCAGTGGAAGATTTCCGCACAAACCTGGCTGCGGCGCGCACTGGCCGCGCCACGGTGAACATGCTGGACCCGGTCCGTGTGCCCTATTACGGATCGGAGATGCCGTTGAACCAGGTGGCAACGGTGCATTCACCGGAATCGCAATTGCTCACGGTGCAGCCGTATGATCCGGGCATCATCGCCGATATTGAAAAGGCCATCCGCTCCGCCGGGCTGGGACTGAATCCGCAGAATGACGGCAAGCTGATACGCATCCCTGTACCGCCGCTTACGGAAGAACGCCGCAAGGACATGGTGAAGCACCTGCACAAAATCCTGGAAGACCATCGCACGGCGATCCGCAACGTTCGCCGCGACGGAAATGAAGCCATCAAGAAGGCCATGAAGGACAAGAAGATTTCCGAGGATGAAGAAAAGAAAGCGTTGGATGAAGTCCAGAAGCTGACCGATGCCGAGATCAAAAAGATGGAAGAAATGGGCGCAGCCAAGGAAAAAGAATTAATGACGGTCTAGCAGTATTTAAATTGGAAAAGCCTGGCATGAAACAATGCCAGGCTTTTTCACAACAGCGGCAAAATCACCCGCGTCCGAGGAACTGAGCGGCAAGATCCAGGCAACTTTCATAGCAATCCGTCTGGGACTGCGCAGCCGGAGGCGTTGCTGGCACTGCTTTCCTTTGTGTCACAATAATCTTTGGGGCCTCCTGCCGGCTTCTTTCGTCGCGTTCTATCGCCGGGCTGGATTGAATTTCCTGTTCGTCAACTAACGTCTTCACAATTTATCTCCTTTATTTCAGCTTCGGCCGCTCTCTGCGGCGCTCTATAGATCATCAATTGGCCGGTGACTCATCGCATGAGGTTGACCTTGGCCAAAACCTTCACCACGAGTTGCTTTGGCAGGTTGGAATAGCCCTCCTGGACTGCAATATTCTGCCCGTCTGAGTATGCCCAGTTGAGCAGGCCCACCAGCGCCGCAGTCCGGCGTTGGTCGCGCGCGCTGGGACGGACATACAGCCAGGTAAAACTGGAGATCGGATAAGAATCGGCCCCCGGAGGGTTCGTCAATGAAGCTGCAAGCTTGTCCCAGCCTGGCGCTTCGACTGCCGCGCATGCGGCGGTGATGCTTGCCGCCGTGGCCTTCACAAACTTTCCGGCCGCATTCAGCACGCTGGCATGTGTAATTTGGTTGTCGTCTGCATATTGGAGTTCCACATACCCGAGCGATCCAGGCATACTTTTGACCTTGTCGGCCATATCCGAGCTGCGTTCTGCCGGTTGCCCTACTGGCCACTTGGGTGAAGCACTCCGTCCTATCTGGTCGTGAAACTTTCCGTTGACCTTCGAGAGATATTCGGTAAACACGTAGTTGCTGCCTTTCCCGCCGGGGCGGTAAATGACCCGGATCGGCAGGTTAGGCAGAGCAATACCCGGATTGAGCTTAACGATTGCCGAATCATTCCAGTTGGTGATGTGTCCCAGGTACACCTGGGCCAGCACGTCGCCCGTGAGCCGCAGGTTTTGGATTCCCGGTAGGTTGTAAATAGGAACAATGCCAATCAGTACCACGGGCAGCTCGGTTAAGTTGCCCAGGCGGCGCTCTTCCGGTGAGAGTGGAACCTCTCCGGCGCCAAAGTCGCTGGTGCCATGGCTAATCTGGGCAATCCCCTCAATGGTTCCAAGCGGTACATACTGCAACTGGATTGTCTTGTTGTTTTCGTTATAAAGGTCAGCCCACTTGCGATAGAGCGGCAGCGGGACGCTCGATCCCGCCCCAACCAATACAACACCTTGCGGCTCTGCGGCAAAAACCGCCGTACACAAGCCGGCCATAATCGTGGTTGAAATCAGAATCAACCATGCCAAGCGGTTCCCGTTCCGTCGCGGTTTGCCGTTCGTCGATGGTCGCGCAGTCTTATGGACTGCGTCCAAGACTTCTACTTTTCGCATGAAAACACCTTCATCCTTCTTGCACTGCAGAGTGCCATTTGCCTACCTGGACGTGGCACAGTTTGGCGAAAATCAAAAACATCCCGGTTGTCTTCGCCTTTGTTACAGTCACTTTAGGCCCAGTTGCACTAATGCTGGACAGTTACTCTGGTAATGAGAAGTTACCTCGGTGATTCGCAGGCAAGGGTGGCCGGCAGATTTGGTGCAGTCCCATTTTGGAATCGCGCTGGGCCGCCATTTACATCCAGACAAACTGGTGCCAGAATGCTACGGCGACCTTTCTGAGCGTGGCATCATGCCAACCAGGGAACCTACTCACGAAGATTCACAGTCCCGGCAATCTCTGCTGGTCCGGTTGGTGACTGCACTGCCAAACTGGGGTCTGCGCGTTCTGTTGTGGTTCCTGTCCCGGAT
>DASXKZ010000096.1:0-42429 GCA_036496525.1 Candidatus Angelobacter sp. | reverse complement strand
GAGAACAGGAGGCAGCAGAGGAAAGAAAAGATCGGGGAACGCAAAAAAGTTGTCGAGCCGCCTACTCGTCAGGTCCAGAATTTCTATCCGCGTTCACCCGCGCAAATCTGCGGTAAGTTTTTCTCCTCCGCGTCCTCTGTTCCTCCACGTTTCAAAGATGTTGGGTTTTGATGGTAATAACGCGATCGTCAGCGCCTCTATGCTCAATCGCAATCTCCGCGTCCCGCTCTTTTGCGAACCTTGCAAATTTTTCTCCCCACTCAATCAGCAGGATGCTTTGCGAGGTCATCAGGTCGTCAAGGGCTAGTGTGTCGAGTTCGCGCTGCGTGTCAATGCGATAAAGATCAATGTGGTAGAGCGTCACTGCTGGGCCGCGATATTCGTGGATCAGGGTAAAGGTCGGGCTGGTAACGTCTTCGGCTTTGGCTGCCTGAAAACCTTCCGCAATGCCTTTCACCATGGTGGTCTTCCCTGCTCCCAAGTCGCCGCGCAAGAGCACAATGCTGCCGGGTTTGAGCTCGGAGGCCAGGCGGTGGCCGAGATCGGTGGTCTCTTCGGCGGAATGGGTTTGAAAGGTCTCCATCGCTCCAATTTTCATCGTTGAAGATAGGCAAACTTGCTGCGGGATTCCTCTTCGCAGACAGCAAAAGCTTCGCCCAGACAGTTAATAATATCGGTGGCGATCATGGATTGTTGGCCGTAAAGCGAAGCGGCAATGTCTCCGGCAAGCCCGTGGAGATAGACGGCGCGCGCAACGCCGAGCGCCGTAATCAGGTCTCGGGCTTCACGGACTTTGACTGCTATTTTTTCGGCGGCAACATTCGCCATCTCCGGATCCGCTTTCTTTACCAGTTCCTTGATTTTCTTTCCTTCAGGATCATCGCCTGGACGCCACCCGACGGAAGATCCCTGCAAAGGCCTTTGCGCCAGGACTGCAGCCACAATTCCAGTAAGCACGTCACCTGAGCCGCCTTTGGCCATTCCTGGATTGCCGGTCAAGTTAATCCAAACGTGCCCATGCGGGCTGGCGATGACGGTACGATGCCCTTTCAACACGACGCAGGCGCGCGTCAATTCCGCGGCGCGTATGGCAGCCCCAACACGATTGGCCTGGATGGCCGGAACAGGGGAGCCGATGAGGCGCGACATTTCGCCGGGGTGCGGCGTGAGTACGCGGAATGAATAGTCGTCGGCGTCCGGCTGGATTTCTTCACCATGTCCGGCAAAGGCATTGATGCCATCGGCATCAAGTACCAGCGAGGTCGCGCAGATGCTCACAAAGTCACGAATAAATTCCGCCGTCTCTTCATTCTGTGAGAGTCCGGGGCCAAGAGCGACTACCGTTTTGCCTTTCAAAAGCTGTTCGCGTCGCGCCAGGGCCAAAATCGAAACCGTGCCGTCAGCAGTCTCCTCCAGCAGCTCAGTCATCAACTCCGGCGCAGATGCCGCAACGACGCTCTGCACAGACTTGGGCGATGCCACAGTTACGAGCCCCGCGCCGGTGCGGAGAGCCGCAAGCCCAGCCATGGCCGGCGCGCCGCTCTTTCCCACTGAGCCGCCAATCACCAGCACATGACCAAAATCTCCCTTGTGCGCATCAGGACGGCGTTGCAAGGCCATTGCCTGCACATCGGCACTGGTTACAACGTCCTGATGCAGAGAGGCATGTTTGGCGACCAGCTTAGCCGGAGAGCCAATACTGGCGATGGCAATGGGCCCGTCCGTAAGATCGGCAAACACCAGAGCAGGCTTGGCAGCGGTGAAAGAAACGATGGCATCGGCGTGAATGAAGGATGAGTAATCAAAAGGGTTCTCATCGCCATCAGCGTCCACACCAGACGGCAGATCAATAGATAGGACAAAGCCTGTAGCTTTGTTGATGCGAATGATCGCCTTTTCTGCCAGATCCTTTATCGGTGGCTTAAAACCTGTTCCAAGAATCGCGTCAAGGATGAGATCAGATTGAAGCGCCTGTTCGATTTCCTGCTTGCCGAAATTTTTTTCGTCGGCGACCCATAACGCGGGCACGGGAAGTTTCTTGAACATCTCCGCTGCATCGCCGCGCAACTCTTCCGGCCCCTTGACCAGCACGATCACAGAAATTTTCTTCCCCGCTTCATGCAGCTTGCAGGCCGCCACAAAGCCATCACCGCCGTTATTGCCTTTGCCGCAGACAGCGCAAACAGAGTCGAAGTCAAAGTGCTTCTGCGCGAATTCGGCTACAGCCGTACCCGCGTTTTCCATCAGCGTGAGTGACGGAACGCCGTATTTATCGGTAGTCGCGCGATCAATGGCGCGCATCTCTTCCGCAGTGACAATCTTCATGGGCTCAAAGAGATTGTATCAATGGCGCACGGAACAGAATGCGCCATTGAAAATGCAGAGATCATAGAAGCTTAAACCTCGCCGCGCTGCACCCGGCTATGCTTACGTCCGTAGCCGAAATAAATGAACATGCCGATGATCAGCCATATCACCAGGCGGAGCCAGGTAACGCCGGGCAAGTTGTACATCCACCAGAGCGAAAACAGTACGCCCAGAATGGGGACTAGCGGAACCCACGGCGTTTTGAACGGGCGGGGCAAATCAGGATTGCGGCGCCGCAGCACCCACACCCCAGCGGAGACGATGGCAAATGCCAGCAATGTGCCGATGTTTACCATGTCTCCAAGTTGGTTGATGGGAAGAGACGCAGCCAACAGAGCCACGAAGAAGCCGACGCTGAGCGTTGAAATCCAGGGCGTGCGGAAGCGGGGATGGATTACGCTGAAAAAGCCGGGCAGAAGCCTATCGCGCGACATGGAAAAGAAGACGCGCGATTGTCCCAGCAGCATGACCACAATCGTGCTGGTCAGGCCCATGAGCGCACCAAGTTTCACCAGAAAGCTGCCAAAGTGATTGTTCGTGGCATCAATGCCGATGGCCAGCGGATCTGGCACGTTGAGTGACTTATAGTTGACCAGACCGGTAAGCACAGCCGCTGTAAGAACATAGAGGATTGTACAGATAACCAACGAGCCAAGGATGCCGATGGGCATATCCCGGGCAGGGTTCTTAGCTTCCTGCGCGGCGGTGGAGACGGCGTCAAATCCAATATAGGCAAAGAAGATGATGGCCGCGCCATGGCTGATACCCATCCATCCAAATTCTCCCCCGGAACTGGGTGGAATAAAAGGATGCCAGTTCGCCGCGGTAAGCTGCGGATGTTGAAACAAATACATTACACCAATACCGATAAAGACCAGCAGCACCGCTACCTTGATGAAGACAATCGTGCTGTTGAAGTTGGCGGACTCTTTGATACCAATCACCAATATCAGCGTGCAAAAAGCAATCGCCAGAAAACCCAGCAGATTGAATACGCCATGTGTGTGTTGCAAGGTGGCTGGATCAATCCCGAGAACTTTCAGCTTGGGAGCAATGCGGGCAAGGCTCTCCCAATGGTGGTCGTAGAACACGAATTCATCCCAGTGCGTGCCCGCGATGGCTGCGGGAAGTTTGATATGGAAGTCGCCGAGGAGACTGATCAAGTAACCGCTCCAACCGGAAGCTACAGTAGCCGCGCCGAATGCGTATTCCAAAATCAGGTCCCAGCCGATGATCCAGGCAAATATCTCGCCTAAAGTCGCGTAGCCATAGGTGTAAGCGGAGCCGGCCACAGGAATCATGGACGCAAATTCGGCATAGCACAGCCCGGCGAAGACGCAACTTATTCCAACCAGCGTAAAAGAGATCACGATCGCGGGCCCTGCATGCAAGGCCGTTGCAGTTCCCGTTAGGACGAAGATTCCGGTTCCGATAATCGCGCCGATGCCCAGAGTAATCAGGTTGGTAGGGCCTAATGCGCGGCGAAGGCTGTGTTCGCCAGTTTCATGAGCTTCTTCCAGAATGATCTTTACCGGTTTGGTGGCAAGCAAGTTGGCCATCTGCGAGAACCTCTCTATTGATAGACGCAATATGAGCAAGAAGGACTTGCCATTCTAAAACAAAACCCTCCGCCGCAGCGGAGGGCTAAATGCTTTCAGAGAGTAACGTTTTGCTAAACGCCGCTTTGCAGCTTGCTATGTCTCTTGCCGTAGGCAAAATAGAAGACCAATCCGATTATCAGCCAGACAATAAGCCGCAGCCAGTTGGTCCAGCCAAGGCCGTAAATCATGGCGCCGCAAACGATGATGCCAAGAATCGAGACCAAAGGCAGCACTGGAACGGTGAAGCCGCGCTGC
Organism: Candidatus Angelobacter sp.; assembly: GCA_036496525.1. Classification (GTDB taxonomy): domain Bacteria; phylum Acidobacteriota; class Terriglobia; order Terriglobales; family Acidobacteriaceae; genus Angelobacter. Next base: position 38,206 of record DASXKZ010000096.1, on the reverse strand, counting down.
AAATCCGGTCTGCGAACACGAAGAATCCATACGCCGGCGCACACCAGGATAAACGCAAAGAGCGTGCCGATGCTGGTCATCTCGCCTACGATACTATCGGGCAGGAAAGCCGCGAACAGCGAGGTAAAGACAAAGAACAGCGCGTTGGATTTCCACGGCGTTTTGTACTTGGGATGCGGTTCAGAGAAAACCTTGGGAACCAGGCCATCTTCGCTCATCGAATAGAAGACCCGCGACTGGCCATACAACATGACCAGGATCACTGACGAGAATCCGGCCAGAATGGCGAAGGTCACGAACTTTGACAACCATTCATAACCAATCATGTACTTGGAAATGGCAAACGCGACCGACGCTTCTTTGCCGGCGGTGCGGAAGTCATCCACCGTGGCTATGCCGCTCAGCACGTGTGAGAACGCGACGTACAAAATTGTGCAGATGACAAGCGAACCGAGAATGCCGATTGGCATATCACGCTTAGGATTCTTTGCTTCCTGCGCGGCTGTGGATACGGCATCAAAGCCGATAAAAGCAAAGAACACTACGCCGGCGGCTCCAAGAATTCCCATCAGTCCGCCATAGGCATGCGTCACGCCCTGATCCGTGGTATATGTGGTGGCCGCAGGAATATACGGCGTGTGGTTGGCCGGATTCATAAATCCCCAGCCGATAAAAATCACCATCAATACAATGGCAACTTTGGTGACCACGATAATGCTGTTCACCACGGCCGACTCCTGCGTACCGCGAATCAGCAGCGCCGACAAGATCAGCAGAATGAACACCGCCGGAAGATTCATGATTCCGTGAACGCCCGCGTCCGCGCCCATGCCAACTTCAAACGGCGAGTGATACCACTGATAGGGAATATGCAGCCCTGCGTACGCAAGCACGCGGTTGAAGTACTGGCTCCACGCGATTGCCACCGTAGCCGCGCCGACCGCGTATTCCAGCACCAGGTCCCAGCCAATGATCCAGGCAATAAACTCGCCCATGGTGGTGTAAGAGTAGGTGTATGCGCTGCCGGCGATAGGAATCATCGAAGCGAATTCGGCATAGCAAAGTCCCGCAAAAGCGCAGCCCACGCCGGCCAGTATGAATGCCAGCGTTACGGACGGACCCGCGCGCTCGGCAATGGCAGCGGCCGTCCGCACAAAAAGACCGGCGCCAATGATGGCTCCGATTCCTAACGCCACCAGCGACATGGGGCCCAAAGTCCGCTTGAGCGGCGCGCGGCCGACTGAATCCAGAAGTTGATCAATTGATTTGGTGCGAAACAACGAGCTTGATGCTTGAGGTCTCTCGATTCCTGTTTTAGTTCCCATCTAAACCCTTCCCTCGTTTGCAGCCACGCTACGGCGCGACCACACAAAATATACCGGAATTCCCAGCAGAACAATGATCAGGCCCGGCCATGTGTATTGCGGTTTGTAGCGCAATAATACGATATCGATGAACAAAGCCATCACAATATAAATGGCCGGCAGCACCGGATAGCCAATCGCGCGATACGGCCTTTCGGCTTCCGGCCGGGTGCGCCGCAAAACAAACAGACCGCCGATGGTCAATATATAGAAGACCAGAACGGCAAAAATGATGTAGTCGAGCAACTGCCCATAGGTCCCGGAGAGGCAGAGAATGCAAGTCCAAATGCCTTGTACGATCAGCGCATTCTTCGGCGTCAGATACTTGGGATGAACTTTCCCCGTTGACTTAAAAAACAGTCCATCTTTAGCCATGGCGTAATAGACGCGAGCGCCGGAAAGTATCAGTCCGTTGCAGCAACCGAACGTAGAAATCAAAATAGCAATGGCCATCAGCCCAGCGCCGGCGGAGCCAAACATCTGCTGCAAAACCGCAGTGCCTACACGATCTGAAGCAGCGTACTTAATGCCGCGCGCCACTACATCTGCGCCGCTCATATTGCCGTCAAACGGCAGATGAGCCAGATAAATAAAGTTCGACGCTATATAAAGCAGTATCACCACGCCCGTGCCGATGGCCAATGAGAGCGGCAGATTCCGCTTGGGATCTTTCACTTCGCCGGCGGTAAAGGTCACGTTGTTCCATGCGTCGGCAGAAAAGAGCGATCCCACCTGCGCCACTGCCAAAATCGTCAGCACACCCACAAACGGACCAGCGGCGGTGCCGGAAGCTGAGTGCGGCAAATTCAGCCGCCAGAAGTTGCCAAAGTTCGCGGCAATGGCCTGTGCGTTCCGGGCAATGAAAAGGCCTGTAATCACCAACGCCGCCAGCGCTGCTACCTTGGCGATGGTAAACAGGTTCTGTACGGCCGCGCCCAGCTTCAATCCAAAGATATTCAGCACCGTGAGAAAGACCACAATCACAATGCCGCAAAGGTTCTGCGTGTTCAGGCCCACATCCATGTTGCCCAGCACCATGGGACCAATGGGAATCGGTGGAACATGGGCAATGTGCAGAATCCAGTTGTCAGCCGAGACGCCGGGGAAAAAATATCCCAGAAATTTGCCGAACGCCACGCCCACGGCAGCAACAGTCCCGGTCTGGATCACCAGGAACAGGGTCCATCCATAGAGAAAGCCCCAGAGCGAGCCCAGCGATTCTCGCAGGTAAACGTATTGACCGCCTGCTTTGGGCATCATGGCTGCAAGCTCGCCATAAGAGAGCGCGCCCACAATCGTCATAAAGCCGGTGACCAGCCATGCGCCAATCAGCAGCGCCGGAGAGTTGACCTCGCGGGCAATCTCCGCCGACACAATAAAGATGCCGGAGCCAATCATGGATCCCATGACCAGAGTGGTGGCGCTGGTGAGTCCCAGCCCTTTTACTAATTCAGGCGCGCCCGATCCGGCCTGAGGCGGCGTGGTGCGAACTTCCACGGATGAAGACATAGTGTTCTGTATGTTTTACCCCAAAACGCGCAGAAAATCCGCAATTGCTTTTGCCGGGGACTCAAGAAGGTCAGAAATCACGGCCACAGCGTCTGCGCCTGCGGCTTTTACCTGAGAACAATTCTGCCGGGTGATGCCTCCAATGGCCACTAAGGGCTTTTTCGTAACCCCTCGCGCCTGCCGCACACCTTCCAGCCCCACCATCGGATCAGGATTCGCCTTTGATCCCGTGGCGAACACCGGTCCAATCGCAATGTAGTCGATTGGGAGCGCGTCGGCTGCGATGACCTGAGCAAGGTTGTGAGTGGAATAGCCGATCAGGAGAGGATTTGGGTGCCCCATCCTTTGCGATCCAGATTGTCGCTGATCTCCGCAAGCCTCCACTGGTCGCAAAGGGTGGGATACTGAATCGAAAATCCTGCGTGCCGATTCAGGCGAAAGATCATTCTGGCCGAGGTGAACTCCGTCAGCGTCAGCCGCAAGACAGAGATCAACGCGATCGTTGATGATGAGCATAGCCCTGGGCGTTGCGCCGGTACCCCAAGTCACCCGACGTAGCTCCCGCGCACAGCTAAGAAATCGTCTCGGCTGCTCCGGTTGAGATTTGTCGCGCAACTGAATCAGCGTTGCGCCCGCCGCAATCAGCTCTTCCGCATACCTCACAATGGCCATCACAGGGTCCGGCTTCGCCGCAAAACAGGAGAAGTCGATGATGGGGTAGAGCGCAGGGAGGGGCATCACGGTTAGTCTATAGAAAATGACATAAACTTTGGCCGTGCTAAACTGCTGACCGTTTATCTTCGCCTCCGACCACATTCGCCCGAAGCTCATAGGAGAGGATATGGCAAGAACCAGAATCTTTGTCAGTTACAGTCATGACGACAGTATGTGGAAAGACAGGTTTTTGCAGCAGGTCGCCGTATTGGAACGTCTCGGGCTAGTTGACGTCTGGTCTGATTCCAAGATAAAGGCTGGGACTGTTAAAGGCTGGGACTGTATGGTTGGACGAAATCGAAGCTGCACTTACCTCAGCACAGGTAGCGGTTCTGCTTGTCAGTCCAGCTTTTCTCGCTTCCAATTTCATCTGGTACAACGAGATGCCACGTATTATTGCTCACAGCAAACAAGGAATGGAGATTCTGCCACTTATCGTGCGTCCATGTCCTTGGCGGCTTCAAGATGAATTAGCGAGGTTACAAGCGCGGCCGAAGGACGGACGCGCTCTATCGCAAGGGAGCGATAGTCAGATCGATTTGGATTTGAGTGACTTCGCTTACGAACTTGCGAAGCATATCGGCAGATCTAGTACAGATAAGATTCCTACTACGCCCACCCGAAATCCTGAAAATAGGAAAAAGACGCCTGCCGATCTGACTGGCACATGGGAGGGGACCTACAACAAATCACGAGTACTACGGCTGGTCATTGCGCACAAAGGAGAAGAATCTTTTTGGGGAAAGATGGAGTATTCAAAAGAAGGAACAACGACAAGAATTGAGGGGATAATTCATGAACAATGGTCATCTCGCGACCCAAAATGGGCCCAAGTGGATCGTTCAGACGACAACTCACGGCTTGCTGTGACCTTCCGTGAGACTGGCTACGATAAGCAAGGTACCAGTTCAATCAGTTTTGATGGTGAATACCGAGCAATTATTGATGGCGACGTTATGACTGGAGGGTGGTTTGCGGAAACGCGATTGGTGGGTACGTTCAATCTGCAGCGCAACCGCAAGGGCGTTTCTGCAAGAGCTTCGAGAGCCACTGATTAGCTGATGCCGACAGGGCAGCGGCACTCAAAGAGTCGACTGCTGCGGCGCGGGAGAGGAAATAAGAACCTACCACAGAGGCACGGAGAATATCTTGCCTAAGTATGTTTGGATCCCATGCCAAGAAGCGCGAAAAAATGAAATGATTTTGAGCGCATGCTTTGTCAAGATGTACTATTTCGCGATTGCATTCCAAATAGAAATTCCCTACCATCTAGCACCGCCTCAGGGTTGGGAAGCAGTTTGGATCTTTGAAAATTTAGCAGTCAGCAAGAAGCATTCAGCACTCAGCCAAAACCCAGGATCCACCGCCGAGAGCGGCGGTGCCACACGATTCTCTCCAACCCTACGCCAAATTGACGGGAATTCCTGAAACCCACGCCAATCTGGGATGGATTGGGGTACACCCCCTCGCAAGTGCACGCCAATCTGGGATGACCCGGGAGGGGGAGGGGTAGTGCAAGATCGGGTGATCTGGTGATCGGGAAAGGCAAAATCCACTGATCTATACAGATGACGCTGATCGGAGGTGACATCGCCGGGATTAAATTGTGGAACCCCTTTAAAATCCTAGTTGGGGTATAGGGGGAGGGGTACGGATCGCCGACATCGCCGACATGGCACGGAATCGCCCGTGATCGGAAAAGCAAAAACCCTCACCCCGGATATCCCCACCCTTGGCAAAAGAGATTGGCGAAGGATGGGGTATTGAGCAATCAATGTTTGTCAACGCTACTTGTCTTTTTTCTTACCTTTGTCCTTTTCTTTGTCCTTGTCTTCGTCGGATTCTTTTTCCTTGGGTTGCGGCTTACCTACTTCGCCGCCGATTACCGCGGTTAGCCTGTCCATGCTGTTTTGCAGGCGCTTGAGCTGGTCTCTTAACTCGTTCACGTCAGGATCGCGGGTTGGCGTCTCGTCGCAGCAGCAAGGCTGCTCATGGCAGCAGCAGGAATCAACTTTCGTCTGATGACAACATGGTTTGGTCGGACGACGATGGCAGAAACTAACGCAATGCGAGCTGATGCCGTTGGCGATTACGCACAAATCGTATTCACCGTAAGGAATGTTCGGCGTCACAAACCGCGCCGACTGCAGTGACGGCCCTGTGGCGACGCCTAATGTGCTGAAATTGTAGGTGCGGCAGTAATAGATTTTGTTCGTGAGCGTGTTCCGCAGCCGCACGATTGGGTAATTCGTCGCGGTGGCGCAGTCGTCGCCGTACATATTGGCCTGGGAGAGCCCGTTCAGTTGCGTACCCTTCAGGATGTAATAGTCCGTAGCCGGGAAGCCATGCGGAATTACAGCTGAGATTGTAGGTCTCCACGCTTCTTCCGGACCGCCATCCGGCGTGTAACACTGCACGTTTTTAGAGCTTGCGCTGAACAGCACCTGCCCGGAGGGAAGCAGCATCATCCGGCTCCAATACAGCCCGGGAAATTGTGGATACGGAAACATCCCATTGTTTACCGGCGTGGGTACTTGTGTGATGGTGTTGCCGGCGGGGTCATACTCGAAAAAGAACACGGGCGAGCCCCAGTCGTTCTGTTTGAAATTCGCGGCGGTGACCAGCACCTTGCCGTTTGGCAGCAACGATGCAGGACAGTCGTTGCTCACCATGGTCTGCTTGTTTACCGTGGGGATATCGGGCCCGGCGACCCACGTACCGGTACCGGCTGGAAATGCGGGCGGTGTATAGATGGCGGTTTTTCCATGGCCACGCTGGTTGGCGGCGCCGAAAAAGATGACCTTGCCGTTGTACATCAGCATACCCGGTCCCATTTCATGCATGACGCGATCAACAATCTCTACCGGCAACGCTCCTTCATTTTTCCAGACATTGGACGAGATGATGTATTTCTCGGTTTGATATGGGTCCCAGCATTGCGTTGTAACGATGGTGTTGTCAGGCAGCAGCACCCATGTTTCTTCATTGGAAGTGGTGGCTTTGCTGGCAGCGGGCGTCCATGAATTGCTTACAGGGTCATAGATGGTGCACGCTGTTGAGGGATTGAGTGCGCCAATCATCAGGCGGCCATCCGGCAAAATGCACGATGCCGCGTCGCCTACTTGCGGCCAGCCAGGAGGTGAAGGAATCGGGCTCCACGTATCTGAAACCGGATCGTAAATTTCTCCCTTGTTCGTGTCGCCTACGTCGCCGCTTTGCTCGCCACCGATGATGACGACGCGGCCATCTTTCAGCACTCCTGAAGCGTAGTACCGCCTCCAAAAGCTCATATCTTTTAAGGCGGACCACGTTCCTTGAACGTAGCTTCCATTACTGTCAGGCGTTAAAGCATGCCAGTGTTTTTCCGCTTCTTCCTGTACCATCACTCTGCCGTCGGTAAGCAGAATCATTGTGCTGGTATTGAAATTTGGTTGGTTGACCAATGCTTGCCATGTTCCTGCCATGGATCACCTCCATATCGTGGTAGTGCCCAGCCAGGAACAATCGTTACAGTTAAGATATTTCTTAGGTTCGGCATGCTCCGGCGCTACTTAGACCTTATCTTTATCTCAACCCGTGCTATAAAACAGTCGTGAAGCAGAAATCCTCTAAGAAAAAGCCTCTGCCCGCCGCCTCCGCTGAACTCAAAGGCTGGACGGCCATCGCGCGCTATCTTGGCATTCCGGTAGCGACGGCGCATCGCTGGGCCAATGAAGGAATGCCGGTTCGTCGCGAAGGACGATTTACGGTGGCCGACCGCGACGCGGTGAGCGCGTGGCTGGGACGCGAGTCGCACATGCCGAAGCCTGCGCATGTGATGACCGAAGACGCCGACATGGCTGCGGCTCTCAAGGAGTCGATTGCGGCAGCGCGGAAGAAGAAATAAACCACATGGAGGCACAGAAACACTGGAGAACATCTGGCCTTCGCGGGAGCCGCATCAATTAATCAACCGATTCAGCGAAGGCCTATCTCACTTGCACGTAAGGGTTGCCGTGCCGGTGATTGTGGCGCCGACTCCGTTAGGCCCGCTGGCGGTAACCGTAACTGGCGCCGGCGCTGCGTTGATGCATGTGGCCACTCCGTAATCCACATTCGGAGTGTTGCCGATTGAAACATTGGTCGGATCAGAGACCGACCATTTCAGATCGAGCCTGATCGGTTCTGGCTCAGGAATACAGCCGGGGGCGTTGCGTTGCCGCCAACATAAGAAATCTTGTTGCCTGGTGCGGCGGCCAAATGATCGGCAGTTGCCACGGACGGCGCAACAAAAAGCGCCACAAATGAGCAATCTGGAGAAGAATGTCCGCAACCAGCACTCAAAGCAACGAGCAAGAATGACAGCAAAGATGGCAACAAAACTTTAGGAACAGTCTGAAACTTTGTGGCTTTGAATAAGCCCATGATCCACCATCCATTTCCCTGGCGACCGATACTGCTAGATCGAGGTACTCTCAATCATACGTAGTATAGAAGGACACGAAGGAACACAAAGTGGGAGTCCTCTCCAACCCTACGCCAATCTGGATGACTAAGATCGCTCAAGCCAAGATCGCTTTAAACTAAGACCTCTTCATCTGGCTTTTCATGGCTTCCGGACCCAATCCGCGCACCACGGATTCCATGGTCGTGCCCAGGATGCGGCAGATGCGTAGCAGAGTACGCAGCGTGATCGGTTTGCCGGCCTCGATCCGCTGCCAGTAACGGACGGTATAGCCGAAGGAAATCATGTCTTCCTGGCTGTAGCCGCGGCGCTTGCGCAGGGCCTGGATACGCTGGCCCAGTGCGGCAAAGAATTTGCGGTCGAGTTCGGTGTCTTTGGCCAACAGTGTTCTTGTACGGTTTCAGCTCTGGATTGACCACGGTATATTTAAGCCGTGGTATAATCAGTGCTAATCCGCACATGAACGATCTGCAAGAGCACGCCAGTCCTGATCCTCCATTTCAAACTGTGCCCATGCCGCAAAATGCCAGGGAGGCCCATTTCCTCCTGATCATTTTGATTATCATGTGGACCCTGGGATTTGGGTGGGTCTTGCGGCGCGGCAGGAAAAACAAGTAACCAAGGTGCCCGGCTGAGGCTTTCCCGAGGGATGCCACAAAGACCAAGCTAAGAGCCAAGGGCCAAAAGCCAGGAGCTAGTGGCCAGAAGCTAGCCAGCTATTTATCCAATGCTGCCATCGCGCGCTCCGGATAACGCGCTCCTGCGGCTACGCCCTTGGGCGCCACTTCATCGATGCGCGCCAGGTCTTTGGGCGTTAGCTTGATGTTCACGGCCTCAAGGTTCTGTTCCAGATATTTGCGGCGCTTGGTGCCGGGGATGGGCGCGATGTCGTCACCCTGCGCCAGCACCCAGGCCAGCGCAAGCTGCGCGGCGGTGCAGTTTTTCTCGCGCGCAATCTCTTCAATCTTTTTCACCAGATCAAGGTTCTTCTGGAAGTTTTCTCCCTGGAAGCGAGGTGACATGCGGCGGAAATCGTCTGCGGCCAAGTCTTCAAAGCGCTTGAATTGTCCGGTAAGAAAGCCGCGTCCGAGCGGGCTGTAAGGCACAAAGCCGATGCCAAGTTCGCGCACAGCGGCCAGGATTTCGTCCTCAGGATCGCGCTCCCACAGCGAGTACTCGCTCTGCAGCGCGGAAATCGGATGGACCTTGTGCGCGCGGCGAATCGTTTTGGGCGACGCCTCTGAAAGTCCCAAATAGCGCACCTTGCCGGCCTTTACCAGTTCAGCCATGGCGCCCACGGTGTCTTCAATGGGAACGGTTTTATCAACGCGATGTTGGTAATAAAGATCGATCACGTCAGTGCCCAGGCGCTTCAGGCTGGCGTCGCAAGCCTGCTTCACGTATTCCGGTGTGCCTTTTACGCCCAGGAATTCGCCATTCGGTCCGCGCACGTTGCCGAACTTTGTGGCCAGCTGCACCTTGCTGCGACGGTCTTTGATGGCGCGCCCCACCAGCTCTTCATTTTTGCCGGAGCCATACATGTCAGCCGTATCAAGAAACGTGCAGCCGAGTTCAATGGAGCGATGGATGGTTGCGATGGATTCCTGCTCGTCGCCCGCGCCATAAAACTCTGACATGCCCATGCAGCCGAGTCCGAGCGCGGAAACTTTTAAGCCTTGTTTGCCAAGTTGTCTTTGAGAAAGCATGAATGATGTGATGTTACCAAAATCAGTGGAGACTCACGAAAAAGCACATACTTACCAGTGATCAACACTGATGAAGCTGATCTGAAAAAGCAAAGCAAAATCTTACCGCGGATCAACACGGATCAGAACAGGAATGTTAAATTGCCTATAAGAAATCGGTTGTGCCAAGACCTGATTCCATAATTTTCAACAGGACAACACAAACATCAATTTGGTTTTTGGATCAGTGAAAATCAGTGTAATCCGTGTCATCAGCGGCAAGGTTTTTGTTTTCCGCAGATCCGCGCTCATCCGCGTTTATCAGCGGTAAGTTTTGGTTTCCGCAGATCTGTGTCTATCTGTGTTATCAGTGGTAAGAATTTGGCAGTTAGCAGCCGCCGGCCGGGCAAGGATGAACGCTCCGTCCAAGGCTTGAAGGAACAGGTGGGTGTAGCGCTTCTTTGCAGCAGGCCATCTTTTTCACTATAGCGCGGCCATGCACAAACTCTGCCCATTTGAGGTCGTGTCTGACGAAGTCATCAAAAGCTGTTGCCGCTATTTCAATGTGTGTGCCATCTGCAAACTTGATCGTCATTCCCGCCTCCTGAGGGTTGTGATTTTTGTACTGATATCGAATAGATGATCTGGGATTAGGGTAAGGTGCAGAAATTCGCGAAGATTTGTTAAAAACTTTTCTGTTCGCGCGCAAAAATCATTTTTGGCGACGCACCCAAGAATCACCTTTGTGGAAGATATCGCTGCTAGGTAAGCGCGGGCATTTCTGTGCGCTCTTCCTGCATGCGGGCCAGCAGGCGCTCAACGTATTTGGTGTCGATATTGCCTGCGCGGAATTCGGCATCGGCAAGAATGCGGCGATGCAAAGGAATCGTCGTATGAATTCCTTCCACGATAAACATTTCCAGCGCGCGCTGCATGCGCATAATCGCTTCCGGGCGGTCCTTGCCAAACGTAATCAGCTTGGCGATGAGCGAGTCGTAATAAGGTGGAATCACGCCCTCGGCATAAGCGGCGGTGTCAACGCGCACGCCCAGCCCGCCGGGAATGTGGAAGGTCTTGATCTTGCCCGCGGACGGAGTGAATTTTTCCGGATGCTCGGCATTGATGCGGCACTCAATGGCGTGGCCACGCTGGCCTTTGCGGTCAATCTTGGGAATGATCTCGGTAATTTTTGCGCCGTCGGCCAGCAGGATCTGCGATTTCACCAGATCAAGGCTCGTCACCATTTCCGTGACCGGATGCTCTACCTGGATTCGGGTGTTCATCTCAATAAAGTGGAGGCTGCCATCTTCGTCCATCAGAAACTCGACGGTTCCGGCGTTGACGTAGCCAATTTCAGAGAGAGACTGCTCCAGTCCCTTGCCGATTTCAGCACGCATTTCCGGCGTTACACGCGTAGAAGGCGATTCTTCCAGCAGCTTCTGGTGCCGCCTCTGGATGCTGCATTCGCGCTCACCCAGGCTGATTACGCGGCCATACGAGTCGCCCAGCACCTGGAACTCAATGTGGCGCGGCTGCTCGATAAACTTTTCCATGTAGAGATTGCCGTTGCCGAAAGCGGCTGCAGCTTCAGATTGCGCGGAGTTGAACGAGCCTTCCAGCTCGGACTCGCTGCGGATGACGCGCATACCGCGTCCGCCTCCGCCGGCAGAAGCCTTCACAATCACCGGATAGCCGATCTGCGTCGCCCATTCGCGCGCCTCTTCGGCACTGGCAATCACGCCGTCCGAGCCAGGCAGGATCGGCACTTTGGCTTTCTTCATCGCCTGGCGCGCCTTTTCTTTTTCACCCATCAGCCGGATAACTTCCGGCGGCGGGCCAATGAATTTGATATGCGAACTTTCGCACACTTCGGCGAAGTTGGCGTTCTCGCTTAGTAAACCGTAGCCAGGATGGATGGCGTCAACGTTGGTGATTTCAGCCGCGCTGATCACCGCAGGAATATTGAGGTAACTCTCAGAAGATCGCGGAGGGCCAATGCAAATGGCTTCGTCGGCAAAGCGCACGTGCAGCGAGTTACGATCGGCGTCACTATAAACGGCAACGGTCTTTACGCCCAGCTCTTTGCAGGCGCAGATCACGCGCAGGGCAATTTCACCACGATTTGCAATGAGAATTTTTTTGAACATCTTACTTGTCGCTGCGCTCCATACCGCCTAAGATCTTGTTCGTTGCTCGCATGGTCAGCGCCTGATTCAGCACGCCTCAGCACGCAAGCCGGCTTCGCCGATTATGTCGCTCTATTTATTTCTCGGCCGTATCGCAAACAGCGGCTGTCCGTATTCAACGGGCTGTCCATTGTTGACCAGCACCTTCACAATTTCGCCGGAGGCGTCGGCTTCAATCTCATTCATGAGCTTCATAGCTTCAATGATGCAGAGAACCTGGCCTGCGGCCACCTGGTCACCGGCTTTCACAAAAGGCAAAGCGCCGGGTCCCGGGGCTTCATAGAATGTGCCTACAATCGGCGATTTCACCGTGTGGAGCTCTTCTTCCACGGCTGCCGCCGGCGGAGCAGAAGTGCTTGCGGGCGGAGGAGCGGGTGGCGCGGGAGCATGGCTTGTCTGGACGTTAGGAGCGATGATCGGCATGGCCGACATCGGCATCGCGTGTGCTATCACCGGAGCCGCTGTCTCGCCGCCACGCTTAATGCGGACCTTTACATCCCCGCGCTCAAGCTCAAACTCCGAGATATCTTTTTCTATCAGGAAATCGATAAGCTCTTTCAGCTCTTTCTGATTCATGAATGTATTCGGCTCGTCTCTGGCCTCATCGCTCGCAACAGCGGCGAGAGCGGCCTTTCCCCTATGAAGTTAAAGCGTGATCAGGTCCTTTGCGGTGGGCGTCAGGACTTCGTGTCCGGTTTCAGTGACAAGAACCATATCTTCGATGCGGACTCCACCCTCTTCAGGAATGTAGATGCCGGGCTCAACCGTAATGACTATTCCCGGCGCAAGTTTTTGGGTCTGGCCCTTGGCCAACCGCGGCTGCTCATGCACTTCAATTCCCACTCCATGCCCCGTTGAGTGGGTAAAGAAAGCGTCAAAGCCAGCCTTCTTTAGTACTTCCCGTCCCGCACGGTCCACTTCACCCGTCTCCACGCCTGGCGCCACAGCTGCAATTGAAGCCAATTGGGCTTCCCGCACTGCGTCATACATGCGCCGGTGTGACCGGGAAACCGGTCCGGCATGCACAGTACGAGTCATGTCGGAACAGTAACTTGCGAGTATAACACCGTAATCCAGGATTATAAATCCTTGCGGTGGAATAGGTTGCGCCGATGCGCGGCCATGCGGCAGGGCCGACCGCGGCCCGGCGGCCACAATCGTGTCAAACGACATTTTTTCCGCTCCAGCTCGCCTTGCCTGCAGCTCCAGTTCGCCCGCTACCTGCGTTTCCGCCACGCCCGGCTTAATCACTGAAAGCGCGGTCTGGAACAAGCTGGCGGCCAGAAGTACCGATGCGCGAATTTGGCTGATTTCGTCCGCGTCTTTAATCAGCCGCAGCTGTTCCACCAGACCGGCAGCAGGCTTGAGCCGGGTTTTTCCGCGAACCATGAGCCCCATTTGTTTATACGCGCTGTAGGAAAGGTGTTCTGCTTCAAAACCCAGCGTCCGCGCTTTGGCTTTCTGCGCGCCTTCGCATCCTTCAACAAATGCAGGCTTCTTACCCACTACGACTTTGGCGCTTTTCACTTCGCCATGCGCCTGCTGGTCATAGCGGCCGTCGGTGTAGAAGGTGCCTTTGTGCCCGCGATCGCTGACCTGAAAAAGCAGGACGCCTGCCGTTCCGGTGAATCCGCAGAGGTAGAGGACATTGGGCAGATGCGTGACCAGAAGAGCGTCAAATCCGCCACGGCGCAGCAAAGCTGCAAGCTGTTTCTGTCGGGAAATGTAGTTCATCAGGCTTTCTTTTAAGGGTCGGATGTGAAACTTTCAGTTCAATACTAGACTAGGGCGGCAAGGCTGGGTATCCGACTGATGTGCTTCTGTAAAAAAAATTGTGGGCCGGGTACAAACACCCAGCCCACAAATCTAAGGTTGAATTACACCCAATCTCCGCAACCAATTGAAAATGCGCGGCCTATTAAGGGGCAAAATATCCAAAGATATCCAGCAACAACTGTGTTGGATCGGACGCGAATGCATTGATCGAACCATTTGTTGTTGGGACGATCGCCAAATTCGAAGCGACGGCGCCATCTACGGCATTCAGGGTAGAGACCCCCGGCTGGGGCGCACCGTTCGGCCATAGAGCAAGGAACCCAAGTGGCGTGGAGGGAGGAATAGCCGTGGCATTCAGCACATAGGCTTGAGCTGACGCAGGAGCTCCACAACCGCTTGCGGTCACATTGACTGGAAGGGTTCCGGGAAATGGACTTCCAGAGTTCCGTGTATCCAGCACCCGGCACGGCGTTAGTGAAAAGAGCGACAACCCACCGGCGGCGGGCGGTGCAAAATAACCGTTAATGTCGATGGTTAGATCAGTGGCGGCTGATGCAAACACATTAATGCTGCCACTGGTTCCTGCCGGTACAATGGCGGCATTCGCCGTGACTGTACCAGTGACTGCATTTAACGTCGAAACTGCGGGCTGCGATTGCCCTGCTGGCCAGGCAGTGAGGAAACCCAGGATGCCCGGAGGTATTGCGGTGAAATTCAGTGAATACACCTGCGCCGCCGACGGGATACTACAGGTGCTGGAAAGAACGGGGAAAGTACGAGCAATGTTGGCTACAAGAGATGGCCCGCCCAATGGTCCAACTGCATTTCTGGTATCTGCGATCCGGCATGGCGTGAGCGGGAAAAACGCCAGAGCGCCGCTGGTTGTGGCCGGCACAAAGTAACCGCTGATATCGAGAACGAAATCTGTGTTACCGCTAGGAAAAGCGCAAACGGCGCCGTTGGTGCCCGCTGGAACGATAGCGGCCACCGCCTTGGTCCGGCCATCCGGAGAGTTGAGGTTTGAGCTCAAAGGTACAGTCTGCCCACAAGGGTACGCTGTCAGGAACCCAAGAACACCCCTGGGAATTACCGTTAGATTGACGGCATAGGCCTGAGCATTGGAAGGTATTCCGCAGGCGCTACTTGGAATAGCGAAACCCCTGGAAACGTTTGCGGCCAGAAATGGTCCTCCAAAAGGGCCATTCGCATTTCTCGTATCGGCGACCCGGCATGGCGTCACGGATACAAAACGGCTCACAAGCGGGGCCTGCGTGCTGCTTAGTGCGCTCGATCCGGAGGGTGCAGAAGTAATGTTTTGGTTGGTCCAGCTCGCTCCTCCTGAGGAGCTGATTAAGTGGCTTACCGCCAGAGCAGAATTCACGTATACAACATGTTCCCCGGCACCGTCCGAAAAGCTGGTTAATCCTGCTGCTCCAGCTGCTGTAAAGCCAAGGAACTGGGGCGTCCAAGTCGCTCCGTTGGGGCTGCTTATACGGCTTACTTGTTGATTGATGTCGAGATAAAAGACATTTTCGCCGGTGTTATCGGCGAAGCTCGTGAGTGGTGTCCCGCCTTCGATAGCGCCAGTTGAAGGAAGGGCCTGGTTCGTCCAGGTTCCTGAGCCAGCCGCTCTGATCAGTTGGTTAAGCTGATTACCGCTGTCCTGGTAAAACACGTGAGATCCCGCACTATCCGTCAAACTGGTTAAAGCGGTCGAACCGGAGGTCCCTGAACTGTGTATCGTCAAGTCTAGCGTCCAGGTCACGCTACCAGTGGAGCTTACGGTGCCAAGCAAATGGTTCACCTGATCACTAGAATCAACATAGAAGAGATGCTCCCCCGCATTATCCGTGAAGCTTGTTAATCCCGTCGCGCCCGCGGCTACAGTCGAATTCGGGACGATCGCGCTGCTCCAGACCACGCCGGTGGAAGTGATGGTGCCGAGCAACTGCCGCACCCCACCATTAATGTCCCGAAAAAACACATGTTCGCCGACACGATCGACGAAGCTCGTGAGCCCTGTGCCTCCTGAGACTGGACCTGTAAATGAGGCTAAGTTTTGGTTAGTCCAGGTAATTCCACTCGAACTACCGGTACCAAGCAGCTGGTTAATCTGAAGGGAGCCATCTTGGTAAAACACATGTGATCCTAAGTTATCAGTGAAACTTGTGATCCGCGTGGAACCTGTAGCTAATTGCCCGAGACTTTGGTTTGTCCATGTACTGCTACTAGTCGCAGACAGTTTGTTAATGGTGTTGGTGACGTCCAAATAGAAAACTTGATTATTAGTTTGCGCTTTAAGATTGACTCCAAGCACACAGATAGCAGCTACAGCAAACAAATGTAATAATTTCATGGTTCAGAGAACCTATCACCCTATAGTTACAGGTGTCAATAAAAAATAGGTTTCCGTTTCGGAACAGATACTCAAACCGTATGCATCCCACGAGTGTCTAATATATCGGTTGGGTTAGTTAACTCTATTCCTAGCTTAGATGATTTATACAAAAAGACGTTATTGATAGCGTCATTCAAAGTAGATTCGGGGCTCAACTAGGATATTTATGTGGCAAGGCGTTAGCTGATGAAAAAGTTTCAAGAACAAAAAAAAGCCCGGGGGGTTAAACCCCCCGGGCATCCAATGCGCATTACTAGGTTTGAATAATTTTTGGAGTAATAAAGAAGATCAGCTCCGCGGTTGAGGTGTTGACCAGGGTGTGTTTAAAGAGATTGCCCAGCCACGGAATGCTGCCGAGCAACGGCACCTGCGCGATAGCTACGCTGTTCTGGGTTTGAATTACACCGCCAATCACGACCGTACCGCCGTCAGAAACCAATACCTGTGTCGTGGCCTGTTGCGTGTTGAGCACCGGATTCAATTGTTGGCCAGCTACTCGGCTGAAATCAGGCGTCGTGTTCTCCACGTCCACATTCAGGAAGATCGTGTTGTCTGCCGTGATCTGCGGAACCACAGTCATTCGCAGGAAAGCGTCAATATAGGTGACCGTGGGCGGCCCGCTTAACTGCGCATTGGTCACCACAGGGATACGGGAACCCTGTTTGATTATGGCGGAAATGTTGTTCTGGGTAACTATGTGCGGGCGTGAAAGGATCTTCACCAAGCCGCGGTTTTCCGCCATGGTCAGGATGAAGTCAAGGCGGAAGCCGTTCGTCGCGGTGGTGAATTCAACACCGCTGGTTGGCGCGTTTGCTCCCAGGTTAGAAAACAGCGGAATGGACTTATTATCGCCCGCCGCGGTGATGAACCGGGGAACCAGATTACTGATATCAATCGGGCTTGGGACCGTGGCGCCGCCGACTGCGCTGTTGCCGCTGCCGTAGCTGATGCCCAACTGGGTGCCGATGTCGCGGGCAAACGTCCTTGTGGACGCGACCACGCGCGCTTCAATTTCCACTTCAGGAGTTTTTTTGTCCAGCATCCTGATAAGCTCTTCAACCTTTGGCAGCACGGAGGGAATATCTTCAATGATCAGTGCGTTGCTGCGATCGTCTGCCACAACATCTCCGCGCGCCGAAAGGAACTTCTTCACCACGGTTGCTGCGTCCTTGGCATGACCATAGCTCAGGTAGCGCGTGATGGTCTGTTTCGGCACCGCCAGCGCTTGTGCGTCCTGCTGGGCTCGACGCTGCTCTGCTTCCGTCTTCATCGTGTCCAGCGTGGCGATTCTCAGCACGTTGCCTTGCAATGTGCAAGCCAGTCCATTGTTTTCCAGCACGATGGCCAGGGCCTGGTCCCACGGTACGTCATCCAGAACGATTGTGACTGAGCCTTTCACTGAAGGATCCAGCACAACGTTCAATCCGCTGATCTCGTGGATCAGGCGGAAAAAGTCCTTCAGGTCAAGGTCTTTGAAATTCATGCCGAAAGGCTCGCCGGTATAGCGGCCAGTCGTGCAATTTGTAGTGGATGGGCCGGAAACTGCAACCGTTGTGCCTGCCGTGGTCGACTGGGCCGATTGTTGTTGCAATGCCGCGTTGATGACTGCTGGTTCGGCAGCAAGACTGGCATGCGTGGCGAATGGCGGCTGGTTGATGCTCGGCAGCGCCGGCGCTGGACCGGCAAAGTGCGAAGCAGCAATGTCAGACCGCGAGCGCGTTACTTCCACCACTTTCCCTTCAGGTTTTGCCGATGCTGTGGTTGGGGCCGGTGCAGGCGCGGCAGTCTGCGGCGCGGCGTCAGCCGTGACTACAGCTTCTTTCATCGCGGGGAGAGGCGCCGGCTTGGAAGTCGAGCTGTCGCGCATGCTCACCACCAGCTTGTTTCCTTCCGGGGCAATCTGGAAATCGCGCAACTGCGCCATATCCACCACGATGCGGGTGGTTCCTTCCTGGTAGCGCCCAACGCGCACCGATTTCACGTCGCCGCTGTTGACTGCAATCTCGCGCGCGCGTCCCTGAAGCTGCGAATTAGGGATATCCACGACGATGCGGTCGGGGTGCGTCAGCTTCATGGTCCTGGCCGTCATCGGGCCGCTGCCGCTGATCTCGATGTTTAAGCCATCGCCTCCGCGGGCGACAGAGATCTTGCCGATTCGCGTTGTCGCTCCGGCTCGTGGTGCAGCAGCGCTGTTCTGGTTCTTCACCTGAACGTCGCCCAGTTGCGAAACGGTGTCCGCGGCCATCGCACTCACGCTGGCCAACAGAACGATTCCTAGCAGTTGCTTAAGCCTCATCACTTTGTCTCCCCGTCCCGGCGGCACTTTACCACCGGTAATGCAGCAGCGTTTTTTACGCCTGTCTTTTGACAAACTTTTCCAGCCGCTCGAAAATCCAAACTCTCAGCTGGTGATACTTTTTGGCCCTGTACTGCTTTGCAATTTCTTGATTGCTGATCTTTCCTGTTTCAACGCAACTTCATGTATCTCTTATGATGGTGGTACAAGTTTCTTCACTACTTCACGCGCAGTTTCGCGTCCCAAAGCGTCTTTCACATACTCGCGAAAGATAATGGAATCGCTGGTGATCTTTTCCACGCTTCCCTGGAACACTTGATCGTTCTCCCTCAGGAAGTAGGTCTTCTTAATGCTGTTGGCGACTACCGCCATCATCTTGCCCGACGTGTCTTTCACCGTGCCTTGCAATACCAGTTCAGGAATTACCAAACACCGTTTTCCGCTAGTACAGTTCGGCGCTGGCCGGGTGATTCCATCCTTGGAAACGATCGGGCTCACAAATGGATCCCTGCGCCCATGCACTCCAAACGCCCTGACTGTGGGCTTCGGCTTTTCCGCGACCGGTGCTGCTGCAGGAGCTTTCTGCGCGGTTCCCGGAGCCGGCGCCTTGGGCGGAACTGTTACCGTCGGCTTTGCGGCAGTCTTGGCTTGCGCTGTCCCGGTCTTCTTAGCCGGCGGTGCGGGCTTAACGGCGATTACAGCCGGTGTCTTTGCCGGCGCGGTCTTCTTCGCGTCAGTCTTTTTCGCGTCAGTCTTCTTGGTGGCTGGTTTGGCGCCGTCTTTCGCTGCCACTACAGGCGTAGGTGCTTTCTTTGCCTGAGTTCCGGCAGGCGTAAGCGGTTTCACCGGAGCGGTGCTCGTCTTTACTACAGGCTTGCCGGATGTGGCGGTCGCGGTTCCACCCTTCGGCGTTGGATCAGCCTTGGGAGCAGCCGCGCTGCCGTTCGACGCCTTGGCTGGCGTTCCAGCCGCTTTCTTGGCGTCAGACTTATGATCACTGGCGGCCGTCTTCTTCGCTGCCGGCTTGGTTGTGCTGCCTGTCTTGCTGGCGGCTGCCGGAGTCGGAGATGGTGTAGCTTTGGCCTGGCCATTGGCGCCGGCGTTCTGCGCCGTGGCCACCGTCGCCATGGCTGTTGCAAGCACGAGAATTTGTATCAGCTTCATCTCAATTCCCTTTTGTGCACTCTTCATACTGAAACTCTTTACGGCTTTGCCGTCGGTGACGGAGTTGGTTGACCCGGCTTAGGCGGCGCCTGGGCCGCTGCTTCGTCAGGTTCGTGGCTAAAGAATGTTGTTGCCGTGCAGCTGGCCAGCACGGTTTCACCCGGAGCGTAGGTATAAGCCCCTTTCACCTTGGCTGCGGCCCCGCTCTTGGTGTTTCCCATCTGCATATTGCCCACGTTGACGATTCTTTCCAGCTCAGCCACGCGCTGGAAGAAATTCAGTACGGAGTAATATGGCCCGTCAATGTCGATGGCAAACGGTACTTCGCTGTAGAACTCCTTGTTGCTTACCGGCATCGCGGTATACCGCCGGATTTCAATGCCCGATGTCGCGGCCGTGTCATGCAGCAATTTGATGAATTGGTCGGCGTCCTTGTCTTCAGGCACGATCCGCTTCTGGATTTCCAGCTGCTGCTGCAGGATCGCCATGTTGCGGTTCACCTCAGCCAGCTTGGGCTCGAACATCTTCAGCGTCTCGTTCTCTGCCTTCTTTTCCTTGATCTTGGCGTCAAGCTGCTGGTTCGCCTGATACATGGGATTGAAATAGATATAGTAGTAGGCTGCGCCCACCATGGCTGCGGCAAGGAACAGGATTCCTGCCCGCGCCCCTAACGACATTTCTCCGAATTTAGCCATATACAAACCGTCCCCGGTGGATAACTACTGTGTTACGACTGCTTCTGGGATTTCTTGAACCCAGGGTTCATTTCACAAATCAATTCAAACTTGAATGCCTGGACTTCTTTCACCGCGTTGTCCTGGGCGGTCTCTTTGATTTCAACTGTCCTGAAAGCGCCGGTCTTCCTCAGGTTCGCCATCAAGTCGGCCACCGAATTCGGGCTTAACGCCATTCCGGTAAAGTTCAGCGTCTTGCCGTCATTGGTCATGGTGTCAAGCCAGACCGCGTCCGTGCTGTTGATGGTATCGGCCACCAGGTTCAGCAGGTCCACGGGGCCTGACTGCGCGGACTTTAATTCGTCGATCACCCGCACACGGCGCTCATACATATCGGCTTTTTTCTTGCTGGCTTCGTACTTCGCCTTCACGTCTGCCAATCGCTGATTTTCCAGGACGGCTTTTTGCAGGTTCTTTTCCAGCACATCGTGTTCGCGCTGCACCCACATATGGGCCAGCCCTATCAACACCACCAATGCGCCCGCAAATATCAGGCCCAGGATGACAGTGCTTGATCCTTCGCCGCCGCCGGCAACTGGCGCTGCGCTGGCGCGCCGGCCGCCACGCGTCGTTTTCTTCGGAACTCCAAGCAGGTTGATGCGAATCATAGGTCTTCAAAGCTCCTCAGGGCCAAACCCACCGCAACCGCGAGCTGTCCCGGGTTCTGTTCCAATATGTCGTGCTCCAGTGAATCCGCGGGTGGAACAATGCGCTGGAACGGGTTCAGCACTTCCACCGGCAAAGAAAACTCCTGCCGCAACGCTTCCACCAGGCCGGGAACGCGTGACGATCCGCCCGCCAGGTAAATGCGCTCAATGTGCTCGCCGGACGCCGTGGCCCGGAAGAAATCAAACGTCTTCTGGATTTCAAGCACGATAATTTCGGTGACTTGTTGCAGGATCGGCAGCTTGGCGTCCTCGCTGACGGTTCCTACTTTTCTCCCCAGCTTGAGCGACTCGGCGTCGTCAAAGCTTAAGTCCAGTTCTTTCTGGAGAGAGTCTGTGTACTGGTTGCCGCCGACGCTCACGTCGCGGGTAAACAGCGGCGTGGTGCCTTTCACGATGTTGATGTTCATCACGCTGGCGCCAAGGTTCAGCAGGGCCACCGTGGTGTCATGGTGCGGCTGATAGTTGTATTCGTAGCAGTTCTGCAGTGCGAACGCGTCAATATCCACCACTGCCGGCGATTTTCCCGCCAGCGATAGCACGTTCGTATAGTTCAGGATCTTGTCTTTCTTTACCGCCACCAGAAGCACATCCATCTGCGGGCCGGTATCGTCAGGATTCAGGATGTCAAAGTCCACGTTCACGTCAGCAATATCGAAAGGAATATGCTGCGCGGCTTCCGTGGTGATGCTTTCCGCCAGCTCGCCTTCACTCATGGGCTGCACGCTGATCTTTTTCACGATCACCGAGTGCCCGCTGACCGAGGTCGCCACCGATTTCGTCTTGATTGCGTGCTCGCCAAAGATTTTGCTGATCGCGCTGGATACGCTGCCAGAGTCGACGATCATGGAGTCCACCACAATGTCGCTGGCCAGCGGCTCTACGCCCAGGTGCGAAACCACGATCTCGCCCTTGGAGCGCTTCAGTTCGATCGCCTTGATGCAACTGGAGCCGATGTCCAGTCCCACAATCGACTTTCCTGATCCTATTCCAAACATGCCGTCCACCCTTGTTCTTGATTTCCGTTGCTTCCCCGGTGTCCCGGACTTACCGCACCGCTGCCTTCGCCGCCTTCGGCTTCTTCTTGGCCCCGCTCATGTTCATCGTGCTCTTCTGTTCCATCCATTGGTCCAGAATCGTCTTCTTGAACTTCCAGCGATTCCCGAGCTTAAAAGCAGGGATTCTTTCTTCGGTTACATATTTGTACAGCGTGTCCGGGCTGACCCCCAGGTACTGCGAGGCCTGCCGGATATTCATTACCTCACGCGAATCTGCCGCCATAATGTGTAGCCTTTCCACAGTGAGTTGATGGCCTTCGTTGAGGCCTGTGGAGAAATCCTTGGTCTTCTCGGGGGGGAAAACTTCAGGTCGATGCGAGTTATATCCGGCTTAAAACGCTAGGTCAATAGGTAAGTTCCGGTTTTCTCCGGTGTTTGGGGGGTATCTTTGGGGCTAGTACCAGATTTTATCCGGCCAGACATCTAAATCCTGCGACACGTTCGGCATAGCACCACAAGTTATTGTGGTATTGATGCACACGGTTCGCGATTTCACCTCAAATGTTACTAAGGGAGTAGTGCAGCACTCGGGGATTACACCGAAAGTAATGTGAACTACCGGCGCAACGTCTCCATGAAAACACCGAGTTTTATGAGAGAAAGGAACCCAGACCATCGGGCTATCGCCAGCATCTAGGAAAAGACAAAATCTCACTGCTGATAAACGCTGGTGACACTGATCGAGAAATCTCTGGATTATTTCTATCAGCGTTATCAGCGTTCATCAGCGGTAAGATTTTGGGTTCCGATCACGGCGATTACGCGCGATGACGGCGATTTCCCTCACTCCGTCCTTAGCGCCTGCGTCGGCTGAATTCTGCATGCGCGCAACGCCGGGATTGCGCTGGCAACAGCGGCCGTCACAAGAAGGCTGCCTACCATTCCGGCGAACACAATCGGATCGAGCGGGCGTGTGCCGTAAAGAATTGATTTGATCAGCATTCCCGCAGCCGCGCCTCCCATCAATCCTAAAAGCAGGCCAACAAATACCGGGCGCATTCCATCCAGCAGCACCAACCGCAATATTTCACTGCGTTGCGCGCCCAGCGCCATACGGATTCCGATCTCCGCAATTCGCTGCGTCACCAGATAAGACAAAACGCCATAGAGACCGATCGCGGCCAGAATCAGTGACAACAGGGCAAACGCCAGAACCAATGACGCGCTGAAGCTCTGGCTTGTCGTAGCCCTGCCGATAATCTGCTGCATGGTCAGCACACGGACAGCAATCTGCGGATCCAACGATGCAAGCTGCTTTTGCACCGGCATGGCCATGGCCAGCGGATCATGCGCGGTCCGCACCACCAGGGTCACCAATGTGGTCTGCATCGGCGCGCCCGAAAGAAGTGGAAAATAGATTGTCGGCTTGATCGGGTCGCCAAGGTCGTGGATTGTGTCGCCTACGACGCCAATAATTTCCAGGGGCTCCTTCTTTTGGTTCCACTCAATTTTTACGTGTTTTCCCAGCGGACTCTCACCCGGGAAATACCGGTCGGCAAACAGCTTGCTGATGACCACATAGTTTGAGCGATCCAACCGATCCTGCATGGTAAATACCCGCCCTTGCAGCAACGGTATCTGCATCGCGTTGAAATAGCCGGGATCGGCTTTGCGCGTCATAGCATCCAGGTCCAGGACTTTGCCGCTCGGGGGATGTTCGGGAATGGTGAAGATGCTGTCGCCCTCGTAACCTGCGCCGGGTGCTGTAGAAACCAGGCCGGCGGCAAGCACATCAGGCAGATTACGGACCTTTTCCAGCAGGGCCTCATGAAACGCGACGATTTTTCCCGCCTTGTCATACTGCCGATCGGGAATCCCAAACCTCATCGTCAACACACGATCTGTGGCACAGCCCAGGTCGCTCGAGCGCAAGTGCATAAAGCTCTTGAATAACAGGCCTGCGGAGATCAGCAGCACTACCGTGAGCGTGACCTCCGCGCCCAGCAGAGTCTTGCGCAACGCGGCCCGCGATGAGCCTCCACCGAGCGAGCGCGACGACTCCTGCAATGAGGACAGCAAGTTTCTTCCCGTGGAGGAAATTGCCGGGACCAGGCCTGCCAGCAGAGCGGAGAGAAAAACGATTACTCCTGCGAAAACCAGGATTGTGCCGTCCATCTGAATTGCATCGGCCCGCGGTAGGTCTTTCCAATGAGTGGCAAGCCACTTGGTAGCTGAAAACGACAACACGATTCCCAGTGTGCCGCCGGCGATACAGATGAGAAAGCTCTCTGTGATCTGTTCCCTGATCAGCTTGAGGCGGCTGCCGCCCAAAGCTCCTCGAATCGCCACCTCTCTACGCCTGGCCGCTCCCCGCGCCACCAGCAGATTGGACACATTCAAGCAAGCAATTAGCAACATGCAGCAAACCGAGGCCATCAAGACGAGCAACGGCGTCTTTACGTCCTGTACCAGGTCCTCAATCATGGGCCTCATCACTGCATCTTCCGCCACCGGTTTGGTCAGGTTCGCCATGTGCAACTGATATTGAAGCGCGCTAACCTCCTGAAGGGCGATGGCGGGCGGCACGCCTTTTTTCAGACGCGCCACCACAAAGCTCTGGTGATGATCGTGAGCCGCCAAGTAATCAGCCATGAAAGTCGGGGCGTAAGGGACCCACAACTTCACTCCCGGGTCCGGATAGGTGAACGACTTCGGAAGCACTCCTACCACCGTGTACGGTTTGGAATCAATGCGCACCGGCTTGCCGATGATCGAGCTATCGCCGTTGAATCGGCTCTGGTAAAGACTCCAGGCCAGAATCACGACATCGTTTGCGCCCAGGCGGTCTTCATCAGCCGTGAAAGTTCGCCCCAGCGCCGGTTCAATGCCGAGAACAGAAAAGAGATTCCAGGAACCTGCTGCCGCTCCCAGCGATTCCGGCAATGTGCCCGAGTCGCTGGTTATGGTGCACCCCCACCAATGCCAAGCTGCCATGTCCTGATAGCCGTGCGTTTTGTCCCGCCAATTGTAGAAATCCGCGGGCGCTACCACGTTGTAGGGGAATTGATTGTCCTGGCGAAAATGCTCATAAAGCATCACAAGCCTGTCCGGTTCGCGAAAAGGCAGCGGTTTGAGCAGGACTGAACGCACGATGGTAAAGAGTGAGGTTGAGGCGCCAATGCCGAGGGCCATCACAAGGACAGCGGTCACTGAAAAGCTGGGTGAACGGAGAAGAGTACGCAAGCCATAACGGGCATCGCGCCACAATCCTTCAAGCCAGTTCCAACTCCATGTGGAGCGCGCTTCTTCCTCCAAAAGAGTTGGATTGCCAAACAGCCGCAAGGCCGCGGCGCGTGCTTCATCTGGTGACATTCCCGCGCCGATGTTTTCGGCAATCTGCTGGTCCAGGTGAAACTGCACTTCAGTACTTAAGCGGTCTTTCTCGCTTTTGCGGCTGAACAACATCAACATCACCATTCGCAATCGTTGCACCCAGCGCATGCTTCCTCTCAACTACAGGCTGTCAATCACCACGTCAATGGCAGTCGAAAGCCGCTTCCAGCTTTCTTTCTCTTTTTCTAACTGCCCACGGCCAGCGGCTGTAAGCGAATAGAACTTGGCCTGTCTGCCGGTTTCGCTTTCATTCCATTTAGCTCGAATCCAGCCCTGCTGCTCCAGCCGATGCAGCGCCGGATAAAGAGATCCTTGTTGAACTTGCAAGACTTCATTCGAAATCTGCTGGATGCGCTTCGCAATGGCCCAGCCATGCTTCGGCTCCAGAGAGAGCGTTTTAAGAATCAGAAGATCCAGTGTTCCCTGGACCAGATCACTTGGTTTTCCCATACTATGATTATCGACAACTTGATTGTAGATCGTCAAGGTATCACGCCTTGATAGACGGCCAAAACCCGGAGTGGTTAGCCTGCAAAATCGATACCGCAAAAAATTAGCCGCGAATCCACGAGGAGCACACGGACTATTTTAGGTTCGTGTTCATTCGCGAAATTCGCGGCCAGTCTTTCTTGGTTTATCAGCGTAATGTGCGGCGATTGGTTTTGGCTAAATGCCAATTGCTATTTGCTAATGCTTTCTTACGCCAAGTCGAACAGCAGCACCTCACTGCCATCGGCAGTCCCGCTGATTTCCAGCTTCGTTTCCTTCGACACAGCCGCACCATCGCCGGCCTTTAACTCCTGACCATTGACATTCACAGCGCCGCGCGCCACCTGCACCCACGCATAGCGTCCGTCACGCAGCTCATGCTTTACCGATTCCGATTTGGCCAACGCCACCGTATAAAGCTCGGCATCCTGATACAGCCTGACTGCATTGCTGCCATTGCCGCCGCTGGGTGAAGCCACCAGTCGCAACTTGCCCTGCATCTCTTCTGCCGGAATAGCTTTCTGCTCGTAATTCGGCTTAATGCCTTCTTTCTCCGGCAGAATCCATATCTGGTACAGATGGACCGGCTCGCTCTTCGAGTGGTTGAACTCGCTGTGGCGCACGCCGGTTCCAGCGCTCATCTTCTGTACTTCTCCAGGACGAATTACCGAGCCCGTCCCCATGCTATCCTTGTGCTCGAGCGATCCGTCCAGCACGACCGTAATAATTTCCATATCGCGGTGCGGATGCGTGGGAAATCCATAGCCCGGCTGCACCCAGTCTTCATTGATCACCCGCAGGCTGCGGAATCCCATGTGCTTTGGATCGTAATAATCGCTGAATGAAAATGTGTGGTACGTATTCAGCCATCCATGGTCGGCATGGCCGCGTTCTTTGGCTTTTCTTACCTGAATCATCTTGCACCCCCAAATGCTTGTTTATGCTTTCGCTTCTGTCTTCTCCGGGCTGGCATAGGCAAGGACCAAGAGACCGCCCATGATGGCCACGTTCTTCAGGAAGTTGACCATCTGTTCCTGCTGCTGCTCCGCCGGGATTCCCCAGAAATGGTGGAACACCAGCGTGACCGGGATGAGCCACAGGGCAATCACCAGCGCCGCGTACCTAGCTTTGTAACCGGTGAGCACCATTAGTCCGCCACCGATTTCGATAAAGAGAGTGATCACCAATGCTACCGTTGCCAGCGGTATACCCTTGGCGGCCATCATGCCTGCGACGTCGTGAAAATGCGGCAATTTGCCCAGTCCGCTAAGAATAAAAATCACGCTCAATAGCACCCGGCCCAACAACAGCTGCCATTTCGAATCCATTGTCCGTTCTCCTCAATGCGAGTGTTTCTTACGAGCCCTTTTGCTTCCTGACGTTAGATGCTTTGATATCAAAATAGTTTCAGAGAAATGGCCGCGTGTTGTCCTGCCTGGATTTGGGCCGGTTCTTATGTGTTTTACGACCGGTCTTTACTTGTCCGATTGGTCTGAATTTTTCTTGGGAGCAGCGCGCAGGTTCAGAATTGGCAGCAGGCTGCTGTAGTCGTCAGTCCACAGCCGCAGGCCGGGTTTTGGATCGATCTTTGCGCTGGCATTGGCGATCTCCGGCAGCGCCAGGAATTTCTCGTTGGCCGTCACCAGCACCCAGTCTGAACTGAAAGCCCCGGTGTCATCGTTGTCCTCAGTGGATACCAGTACGGCATGCAGGCTGGCATGATCTGCCTGTGCCTTCACCACGGGCACGAGGTTTAGATAGGTGTTGGAGACGTGAAACGCAATAATCCCGCCTGGTGCCAGGTGTCGTTCATAGAGCTTGATTGCCTCCGCAGTAAGGAGATGTACGGGGATTGCATCGCCGGAAAAGGCGTCCACAGCAATCACGTCGTAATTTTCCGGCGGTTCCGCTTCCATGGACAGCCGGGCGTCTCCATGCGCAATCTCAATCTTAGCCCGCGATTCCCGCAGATATGTGAACACGTTCTTCGCGATCACTTCCACGCGCGGGTCAATCTCATAAAACCTGAAAATATCTCCCGGCTCTCCGTAGGTCGCCAGCGTCCCGGTTCCCAGGCCAATATCAGCCACGCGGCGCGGATGGCCCTTACAGCAGTTATCCAGCGCCAAGCCGACTCCCGAATCGCGCGAGTAATAAGTAGTAGGCAGCCGCCGCAGCTCGTCACTGGCCATGAACTGCGTCCCGTGCTGGATGGTCCCGTGAATCAGCGTGCGATACCTTCCCGCATCCTCCGTCTCTTCATCGGTTACGCGTAGAGTGCCATAAAAACTTCTCACCTGCACGATTGCGTTCTCTCGATCCGCACGCTCCTGAAGCACGACCACAACCAGCAGCGCAGCCGCGGCTGCAGGCCAGAAGATCCGCCATGCCCAATGCTCGCGCCACATAAGGGCCGCCGCCAGCGCCGCCGTATAAACAAGGCTCCACGCCATTTCATAGCTTCCACTAAAGACGAGAGGCGCCAGCACGCCTACAAACATCGACCCCAGTGCTCCGCCCGCGGCGATGAGCAAATAATATTGCGTCAAATAGCACGCTGCTGGCCGACGCCGGTAGAGTTCCCCGTGGCAGAAAAATGCTCCGATAAACAAAGTCAGGCAGAAAAGCGGAATAGAAATCATGATCGGAACATCCATTGTTGTGTCCACGATCAGATAACCCACGCCACCCAGCGCCGAGGGCAACAGGCCCATCATGATCAAGCGCTGATAGATTTTCCCTCCGTTGAACGCCAGCACAAACGTGAGCAGATAAATCGTTAGGGGAACAATCCACAGCAGCGGGATGGCGGCAATGTTCTGGCTCAGGTGGCTAGTCACGGCCGAAAGCAGCAGCGACCCGCAAGCCGCCATCAGGAGCCACAGCGTCTTTTCGCCCGGGCTGGGGACAGCATCAGGCAGAAGTGATGGCGCGGTCGCGGCACCTGCCTGGGGCGCAGCAGAAGCAGAAACGCTCACAGCTGACGGTGGAAGTTGTTCTACTTCTCGAATCTCAGGAGCTTTTCGTCTGCCAGCGATGATCACTCCGCAGACCATGACGAACAAAAGAAATCCCAACGACCAGGCCAGCGTCTGTGTTCGCAGGCTGAAGTTTGGTTCAATCAGCACGGGATAAGCCAGCAAGGCCAGTAGCGATCCAAAATTGGAAAGCGCAAACAAACGATAAGGCGGGGCAGTCGTCGACTTGTCGCGGCTCACACCACCGTGGGCGTACCAGGACTGCAATAGTGGATTCGTGGCTGAGAGCGCCAGAAATGGCAGCCCAATCAGCATGGTCAGCACCCAAAGCACGCTGAAGATTGGACGAACAGTAGAAGCATGTGGATGAGGATTCAGGTTGGCAAAGACCTGCACGAGACTCAATACAAGTAGAAATCCATAGGCCACGGGTTGCAGCCGTTGTGGCAGTCGCGTGGCGATGGCATGAGCGCAAAGATAGCCCAGAAGCAGCGTCGTCTGGAAAAATACCAGGCAGGTAATCCACACTGCTGAGGAACCTCCCAGCAGCGGCAGCAATCGCTTGCCAGCCATGGGCTCCACCAGGAAAAGAAGACTGCTGCTTAAAAAGATAGCGGAGATATAAAGAATGACGCGTGGACGCATGAGCGAACTAAGATAACAGACGGAATTGGTAATTGGGTAATTTAGTAATTGGATAATTGATCGGTCTGACGGTACCCGCAGTTTTCAAATTACCAGATTACTCAATTACCAAATTCATTCGCCTTTTCCCAGCTTGCGGCAGAGTTGCCCCAACTGATCCTGCTCGTCTGACTTCAGCCGGCCCATCACTTCAGTGATCCGTCGCGCATGCTCGGGAAAAATCCTGGCGATAAGTTTTTCTCCGGCGGAAGTGATGCAGGCCAGGACAAAGCGCTTGTCTTTGCCCTGCTGCTCTCTCTTCACCAATCCTCGTTTCTGCAGGTTGTCAATTACCAGCGTAAGGTTTCCGCTGCTGGTGAGAATACGCCGGGCCAGGTCGCCCAGGTTTTGCGGCCCGACATGATACAGCGCCTCCAGCACGGCAAACTGGCTAAGTGTAAGTCCTTCTTCCTCTAGGCCAATGCGCGCATACGCAAACGCAGCCCCGGCAGCGCGCTCCAGCTTTACATAAGCGCTGAGCGCGCGTTCCTGCGCAGGTGTTCCTTTAAATTTCTTAGGCATGGGCTCTGAAGATCGAAGGTCTTATTTGAATCGACGGGAGAATTTACCGCAAAGGACGCTAAGAACGCAAAGGGAATTAACCGCAGAGGACGCAAAGAGCGCAGAGGGAGAACTGGGGAAATCACAAGAAATCAAATGTCTCTTCTCTGCGTTCTCAGCGCACTCTGCGGTGAAAACGGCAAAGGCGCGACGGTCTCAACTTTTATTCCTTTGCGTCCGTTGCACCCTTTGCGGTGAGCTGACTCTTACTGAATATCAAACTGCTCCGGATGCAGCAGCGGATCTGACTTCACCAGCACCGTCCGCTTCACCAGCTCTTCCATCTCCTGCAGCCAGCGCCCGTTGTTGCCCTTGAGCGCCTTGGCCACCTCAGGATTCACGCGGACCATCACGTCGCGCTCAAAGTGTCGCGCCATCTTCCGCATTTCCACATAAATCTCATTGCATACCGTGGTCACGGACTTGATCATTCCCGTAGCCGAGCAAATGGGGCAAGGTTGTCCGAGGGTGCGCTCCAGGGATTGTTTCACTCGCTTGCGCGTGATGGCGACCAGGCCAAAATCATTGAACTGCAGAACCTTGGAAGGTGCCCGATCGGCCTTGAGAGCTTCTTCCAGCGCCTGCATCACTTTCGCGCGATTGCGGCGCTCGTCCATATCAATAAAATCGATCACGATGATGCCGCCAAGGTCGCGCAAGCGAATCTGCCGTACGATTTCCTTAATCGCGTCAATATTGGTCTTGACGATCGTATCTTCCAGGCGCGCCGTCTTACCCACATACTTGCCAGTATTGATATCGATGGCGACCAGCGCTTCCGTCTGGTTGATGACGATGTAACCCCCGCTACGCAGCCAGACCTTTGACTTGAGCGCCTTGTTGATTTCTTCAGTGATGTTGAACTGCTCAAACAACGGCGTATCTTTGCTATAGAGCTTTACGCGCTTGACCAACGAAGGCTGAAAGCGACTCACAAAACGCAAGATGCGCTCATATTCCTGCTCGGTGTCTGCCCATATGGCGGAAAAGCTGCCGCTTACTTGATCACGCAGGATACGCTCCACCAGGTTCAAATCGTGATAGATCAATGCCGGCGCTTTCGATGTATCCGCGCGCCCGCGAATTTCATTCCACAAATTGATCAGGAAGCGAATATCGTTGCGCAGGTCCTGCTCTTCCGCGCCCGCTGCCGCTGTGCGGACAATGAACCCGCCTTGCGCATCTCCGCGCTCGCTCAGCGCAATCCGCTTCAGGCGATGGCGTTCTTCTTCTGAAGCAATCTTGCGCGAAACACCGGTGTGATGCACCGTGGGCATATAAACCAGATAACGTCCGGGCAGCGCTATGTGGCTGGTGATGCGCGCGCCTTTCTTCGCGATGGGCTCTTTGGCAATCTGGACCAGAATTTCCTGGCCTTCCTTCAGCAAGTCACTGATGGCGGGCATCTGCCGTGCCGATTGATGCCGCGGTCGTCCACGCATCGGCCGGCCTCCCTGCCCACGGCGACGGCCGCCACGACGGTCCTGTGGTCTGCGCTCAGTGCGCTGTTGGTAGCCAGTTGCTGGAGCGCGCTGCTCCGCGCTTCCGTCTTCCATGTCCTCTTGCGTCGCTTCTTCGATTTCTACATCACCGCCTTCGGATTCTTCTTCGCCCAGGCCAAAAGCTTCTTCTACTTCTTCCAGTTCATCCGAATCGAGACCTTCTGCTTCATATTTCCCTGTGGCCTGATCGTTCACGTGAGCATCGCGAACGGCTTCCATGAGCTCATTTCCCATGGGGACCATCTGCTCGCCAGATTGGCCCAGAACTTCCTCCTCCAGTTCCTCGAATTCACCCATATCAGGATCTTCTTCAAAGCGGGGAAAATCGCTTTCTTCTTCTTCGATTTCCTCTTCCTCAATCACACCGCGCGCCTGCTGTCCGCGATTTTGTTCAGCAACGTTCTCAGCATCGCCTGCGGCGGGACTCCATGATTGCTGCTCCTGCGCGGGTGCTTCCAGAGAGGAATCAAGATGAGTGGCTTCCTCGGCTTGCTCTTCCTCATCGATCTCGTTAGTTTCTTCCACCTCGGCAAGCCCGGCGCCAAAAGCACTGGCGACATTCATCCTTTCAAATCGCTGTTCGTCCGCTTCTGCCGTGTGACTCTGAGGTTCTTCAAACGTTGACGTTGTTTCAGAGGTTTCAGGTTCCTCAATAACCGGCGCAGCCTCTCTGCGATGCAACACTCGAGGCGCTTCCACACGTGCTTCAGTTCTCTCTTCCTGCTCAAATCTCGCCGGAATCGGACCGGCAGACTCGGCGTCCTGAAGAAAGCCGTGCTGTTCAGAAGCGTGGTCTACTGCTTGCTCGACCGCGGGCACCTCTGTATGCGTCTCGGATTTTCCGCGCGACGCCTGCTTGTCTTTGCCATATTTGGCCAGCGTCTCGCCAGGCAGGACCATGGAGCCAGCAGCAAACGCTGCAGGATCGATGGAATACTCAGTCGAGGGCCTGGGTCGCGGAGCGGACTCCGTCTTTACCGGAGCTTGCGTTGCCGCCGCGAAAGACTGAGAGCCGTGTGGCTGATATTTTGAAATCGACTCGCCCGGCAGCAATATCGGTTCAGCGTGCTGCTCAAACCGCTGCTCCGGCCTGCTTTCATAACGATCGCGCCGACTTTCGTGACGTGAATCCGAGCGGTGTTCGTGCCGTCCCTCAAACCGTCCTTCCGAACGACTTTCATGCCGTTCATGCCGGGGTTCCGGACGGCTTTCAGGTTGCGATTCTTCATGCTCCTCTGGCGCGGCTTCTACCGGCTTATCCTGCTGCTCGCCTTGATCACCGGCTGCCTGGTCTTGTGCACCACGATCATTCGAGCGATCTCTGCCGCCTCTTCCGCGGCGCCGGCGGCCACGCCATTTGCGCGCGCCTTCCCGTTCCTGTTCCTGCGGAGCGCTTTTTTCTGCTGGCGCGCCATCTGCGGATTCCTGCTCTGCATCTTCGGCTTCTTCGTCGCCCACTGCGATAGGCGGCATGACTTCCTGCGCCTCAATCGGTCCGGGCTGCCCTTCGGCGCTCCGCACCTCTATGATCGGCGAATTCCGTGAACTGGCGACCGCCTCGCCTATGGCATCGCTGTCCTCATCTTCTTCCATCAGGAAGTCGGAAACGTAGAGGAATGCGTCGCGCTCAAGGCCAATGTTTACAAAAGCGGATTGCATGCCGGGCAGAACGCGCGTGACACGCCCTTTGTAGATGGATCCTGCCAGGGTGTATTCGTTTTCGCGTTCGAAATATATTTCTGAAAGTTGGTCTTCTTCAACCACCGCTACCTTGGTTTCATGCGGTGTGGAAGAGACATAGAGTTCTTTCGACATGGAGCTTCTCCGGTGTATACCGGCGGGAAAGAGGGTGCTGGAGGTCCAGAAAAAAGGTCAGGAGACCGGCGCCTTACGCGCGGGTTGACTGGCTTTAAGTGCCCGGAAATTCAATCTGATCTTATGCAGGAAATACGATTCGGCTGCGGTGAGTAACCCTCTCCGGCCAACATCTGCAATCTGCCTATGACTTTTTTGAAAAATCTGTGCACCTTTGCACTCCGGGTTTGTGGCCACACTGCGGTCCCCGGACAATCGCCATAATTTGCGTCTGTCTGGGTAATTTCCGCGGGGCCGTTCCCTGCCCGGCAATGCTTTCTGATACTCTCCGGCTTCTTCAATCTGCCGGCGCCCTTTCTTTTAACGTCAAGGGCGTAACGTTCAATCTTGAAAAAAATCCTGTTACTTGCTCGCGCCTCTTGGCGCGGTTTCTAAAATTCCTTTGCTTAGTTCACGAAACGGCGCATCCGAATATTCATCACAATACCCAGCGCCAGAAACATAAACAAAACTGACGAACCGCCATAGCTCATCAGCGGTAAAGGAATACCGGTGACGGGCATAAAGCCAACCACCATTCCCGCGTTTACCAGGATGTGGAAGAGCAAAACCGCCACCACACCCATCACCACAAAGCCGCCCGCGCTATCTGGCGCGGTCTGAGCGTTATGGATCAAACGCATTAATACCATGAAGTATAGCAGTAGTAAGGCCACTGCGCCCACAAAGCCATGCTCTTCTGACCAGGCGGCAAAAATAAAGTCAGTATGCGGCTCCGGAAGGAATGACCCTTGTGTTTGCGAGCCTTTCCGCACGCCTTTGCCCCAAATTCCGCCTGAACCGACGGCTATCTTGGATTGCTCAAGTTGATACCCCGTCTTCTGCGAATCGGCCTCAGGATGCAGGAAACTGGTCAAACGGTCTTTCTGGTACTGCTTGATCAGGTGCATCCGAGGACCATAAATCCACAGTGTCGGCATAAGCACGCCGGCAATCAACAGGATCGCAGCCGCGTGTCGAAACTGGATTCCGCCAAGAAACAGCCCCATCAGTGCCACGGGAACATACGTCAGAGCCGTTCCGAGATCGGGCTGCTTCAGGACTAGTAGCATGGGAACTCCGGCGATTAAGCCGGCTTTCACAATCTCAGAGAGTGACGCGTCCTCTCGCTCGCCTTGACCGCCTTGTCCGCTGAAGTGTTTCGCCAGCATCAGGATCAATACCAGCTTGACCCATTCTGACGGTTGGAAGTGCTGCCCGCCGGGAAGCTGAATCCAGCGGCGTGCGCCCAGGTATTTTTTGCCAAACACGGCTACCGCCAGCAGCGATATCACGGATACAGCATAAAACCAGTTGGCATTTTCCAGGAGGATCTGATAGTTGATGAGGCTCACTGCCAGCATGACAGCCAAGCCGCCCATAATCCAATAAATCTGGCGGATGTGTGCGCCGGCAAACTTTGTTCCGTACGTTGTGCTGTAAATCTCCAGCACGCCAAGCGAGCAGATGATCAGGATAAAAGTGAGCAAAAGCCAGTCAAAGTCACGAAAAGAGATCAGCCGCCGCATTAATCCGACCCCGCTATTCCGATTGATACCGGCTGTGCCAGCTTCCGCAATCTGGCTTTGTCGAGGGGGTGCGTTCTGCCGATTTTCATCAACACTGTGCCGCCGTGGAGTTCGCTGTCATTCGCAGCATCCTGGCCCGCATCGGCATGCTCATCTGCGTCGTGAGATTTGGGTTGGCCAATCGCGTCTGGCTGGTTCCACACACCCGCAATCGGCACCGACCCGGGATCAGCTTTGTCACTGAACAACATGGGATCATTGCGGAGCCGCCGCTGCTTCTCCACGTATGCCTTTACGATTTGCGCTGTCAATCGCGCAGCTAGCTTGCCGTGCTCGCCGCCTTCAAACAGCACGGCTACCACGATCTCAGGATTCCGGCGCGGCGTGACGCCAACGAACCAGCTGTTGTCATTGAATTGTTTGCCCGCTCCGCCCTTGCTCTTGCGGAACGCATTGCTTACAACTTGGGCGCTGCCGGTCTTACCGGCAAAATCCACGCCCTGGATGTGGGCGCTTGGGGCCGTTCCTCCCTGTGGCATGTCCGTGGATGGAGCATTTACCACGCCCGCCATCGCATTGGTGATCGTGATCCAGTTCTGCGGATCAATGGGCACATGCACCACGTCCGGCATGGTTGCGGCGTTCGTGTTCCTGAATTGCTCCGGCAGTTGCTCAGGATCGACTACGTGCGGGCGATAAAAAGTTCCGCCCATGGTGATTCCGCCGATCGTACGCGCCAGTTGAATTGGGCTCACTGCCACCGCGCCCTGTCCAATACCCACAGAGATGACTTCGCCTGCATACCACTTCTGGCGAAATGTCTTCATCTTCCATTCTTCTGATGGCATGATGCCGCTGACTTCATTGGGCAGGTCGATGCCGGTTTTCTTGCTCAGCCCCATCGCGGTTGCCCAGTGTGCAATCTTTTCAATGCCAAGCCGCTCCGCCAGCGTGTAAAAGAAAACATCGCAGGATTGGTAAATGCCTTTTGTGATGTCCGTTGGCCCGTGGACGCGATGGTCGGCCTTTACCCAGCAGTTAAAGTAGCGTCCAAAGAAAACGCCGCCGCCCGCGCAATTTACGCGCAGGTTTTGCGCCACGCCTTCCTGCAAACCTGCAACTGACATGATGATCTTGAAAACGGAACCCGGAGCCAGCTGCGCCTGAATTGCCTTGTTGAACAGTGGATGGTTCGGATCCTCTACCAGGCGGAGCCATTCCTCGCGCGAGATGCGTACGGCAAAATCATTGGGATCAAACGAGGGCCGGCTTACCATGGCCAGAATCTCGCCGTTGCGCGGGTCCATAGCGACGACCGCGCCGTTCTTCCCTTCCATCGCCTGCTCAGCCGCTTTCTGGATATCAAGATCCACGGTCAGCTTGAGCTTCTGTCCAGGGACTGCGGGAATATTCGCGTTCGGCGGACGGCCAACTTCTTTGCCTTTGCTGTTGACCAGCACGCGGCGGGAACCGTCCTTCCCCATCAGAAGATCGTTGTATTGCAGCTCCACGCCGGATTGGCCGACAATATCGCCACGCTCATACAGCTCAAACTTGGGCGAGTTGAGCATGTCTTCACTCACTTCACCCACGTAGCCGATCAGGTGCGCCATGAATCCATCTTTCGGATACAGGCGGCGATGGATCATCAGGGTTTCCAGCTCAGGAAATTCGTCGCGATGAGACTCGATAAACGCGCGTTCGTCAGGAGTGATGTCATCTTTGATGATAATCGGTTCAAACGCAGGCTTGCGAGCCAGTTGATAGTGCCGGACTTTGTCGATAACGTCTTGCACCGGGATGTGAAGACCGTCGGCAATCTTCTGTGCATCGGCGTTGAGATCACGCATCTGGTCGCGCAGCAGCAGCGCAGAGAATGACGGATAGTTATCGACAATCAATTGCCCGTCGCGGTCGTAGATTTTTCCGCGCGGCGCAAGAATCGGCACCTGACGAATTCGGTTTTGTTCGGAGCGCGTGACGTATTCGTCACTCTTGCGGACCTGAAGAATCCATAGTCCATACGCAAGAAAGATGAACACGGCCAGAATGACGTACTGGACGACGGAGAATTTTGTCTGCGGAATTTTTTCGTCGCGACCGGGCATACCTGTTACGATTTGTCGCCTTACGGCAACAAATCAGAATCCATTTTCCTTTGGTTGGGTTCCCTATTTAGAGTACCGCAATTCGGCCACACGTGCTGTAGGACAAAGACCTCATATAGTTACGGAAGGATTAAACATCCTGCCAGAAGGACAACTCCGGCTTTCCTGGTCTTAGAACCTGTGATGGAAGGTTGTTTGGTTAAAGAGGCCGGACGCCTCGCGAAAGACGTCCGGCTCAAGAACTGCTAAGTGCCAGAAGACCAGAGAGAGACCGCTGGGCTGTGAGACAGGTCGAACAAAACGAGATTTCCGTCATTTTGCATCAACAACTCAAAGCGCCCATTGAGTGAAGCCGCGCACACATTGGATGTTAGAAATCGTGCGAGGTTGGCATTGTCGCCGGTGCTGCAACTCGGGATTGCAAAAGTACCCGTGACTGGCGTTTGCGCAGTGTTTGTTGACCAGAGAAATGGTTGATAGACAACTACGTTCCCATCATCTTGCAAGAATAGGTAGTACCCGCCGCTTGTACCCGAAGTCCCACTCCACCACAATGCCACGTTTGACGAAGAGTAGACAACGAGGTTCCCGTCTGTCTGCATGGCAACGTAACTCCCGGGGTGCCCTGAAGTGCCGCTTGACCACAGGGGAATCCATGGATTCGGGTTCGGGGTATCATCGTAAAGCACCAGGTTGCCATCGGTCTGCATTGCCAAAACAAACCGGCCACTTGCGGAGTTTAGGCAATGACCCGAGGTGAGACTCGTCCCTGTTTCCAGCGTCGCGCCGCCGCAACCGGGGCTTCCAGTAGTACTGTTTGCTGTCTGGACTGTATTGGTCGCCCACCGAGGCTGGAATTGAACTACGTTTCCATCGTTTTGCACCCTCACAAGTGTGGGCTGTGTGAGCGCTACTTCATTCGACCAAAGAACGTTCCCATTCACGTCAGTAATGACGAACGAATCTTTGTCGGGAGGTGTGGTAGTGCTGATCTGCACTTTTGCAGTGCTGCCGGCCGAGCCCTGATTTTGTATGGTCATGGCATCACCAGCAAAGTTGCCGCATTGGGTGATTTGGAAGTTCGTCGATGAGGTGACTACCCATGGAAGAGGAACCGGGCTTATGCTGCACACGGTCTTACTGGTATTCAGGGCAAGTCCATTGAGATCGAGGAT
>DASXKZ010000095.1:0-43180 GCA_036496525.1 Candidatus Angelobacter sp. | reverse complement strand
TCCTTGCCCAGATGGCTGCGCAAACCCTCCAGCTTTTTGAATGCCTGCTCATACGCCTGGCGAGCGAGTTCGGTATTGCCGCTGGCTTCCTCGGCTTGGCCAAGCATGAAATATGCCTGATAGGTGGCAGGCGAATCCAGGTGTGTCAGGCGCGAAAGAGCGGCGCTGCAGTAACGGCGCGCCTCTTCCGGATCTGAACCGCGCAGCTCCAGCGCTGCCAGCAACAGTTCGCACAATGCAGCCTTTGACGGCAACACCGAGTTGCCAAAGTACGCAAGTGCGCTTACCGCCAGATCTTCCGCCAAGTCATTTTCTGAGGCTTGGTACAACACCAGCGCTTTATACAAATCGATGAGCGGCGGCCACAGCGGATTGCCTTCCTTAACAAACAGATCGCGCGCAAGGTCGAAAGACTCAATCGCCTGCTTGTAGCGTCCCTGCTGGCTGATGGCGATGGCAGAGAATGTCGCGGCCTTGCCCGCTTCATACGTCATGCCCAGCTCTGTGAAAGCCCCAAAGGCGTCGAGCGCCAGTTCCGTTCCACCTTCGGTCAAATTCAATTCAAGGTAGATTTCTGACTCATCCAGATCGCAGAGCGCCTGATGATAGCCGTCCCCCAGTTCGGCGCAAAGTCTGCGCGTCTGGTCATAGAGTTCTATCGCGCGCAGGTACTCTCCCCGCAGGTAATGCAGGTAGGCTACGTTGTAATCGGCTTCCGCCACCAGCAACGAAAAGCCATTTTCCTGGCAATGTTGGCGCGCTAGCCGGTAAGTCTCTTCCGCGCGATCAAAATCATTCAAGCTGTAGTAGCAGACGGCAAGGTTTCGGAGGACCGCTGCTATATCCAGCGGTTCGCCATATTCCAGAAAGTCTTTGTAAGCCTTCTCATAAACCTCTACTGCTTCCTGGAACCGGTCTTGCCGGAAATAGATATTGGCAATGTTGCTGTTCAGCCGTGAAAGGCGGAGCCTGTCCTTATGCTTGTGAAAAATGGCGCGCGCTTCCTCGCCCAGCCGGAAGGCGCGCTCATACTGGCCGTCATAAATCAGGCTTTGCAAGGAACCGCTGATGGTTCGCGCATAGTCAACGTCACGGCCTATCTCCTGGAAGATCACCAGCGCTTTTTCATACTCCACGATTGCTTTTTGATATTTGCCGGTTAGATAAAACACGTGGCCCACGGCGCGCGCGCTTTGGCCCAAAGCAGCGGGATCGTTGATCTGTGTGGCGATCCATGAACTTGCCTGGGCCATGCGCTCAGCTTTTTGCAAATCGACACGAGCGAAAACCACTACCGCGTTGTAAAGAGACTCCACCGCGGCCTGGTTGCACAGGTCCTTGTGGACCGCAAGAAATTCGCGGCGCTGCGCTTCTTCTGGAAGGCCGGCAAGGTCGATGATCCATTGTTCAATCCCAAAATTGGGCTGGTGCGGCATCTAGAATCCCAACTCTGCCAGGATTTTCTGCAGCCGATTGAGACAGCGGCCTCGGATAAAACCGATGGATCCAGTCGCAAGACCAAGCTTCTGGGCCACCTCGTTGTAAGGGACCGGTGGATGCTCATAGAACAGCAACTTCACCAGCTCAGCACAACGCGGCGTGAGCCGCAGGATGGCGTCGCGCACAGCCTGCTCCTCCTGGACTTCCTGCAGCACCATGGGCGCAGCCGCAATTTCTTCCGCCAATTCCTGCTCCATCGCGTCCAGCTCGACCTCTCCCCTTTGTTGTTTCTTCCAATGGAAACACTTGTGCGTGGCAACCGTAATGAGCCATGACCGGAGCGATTCAATCTTCCTGAGCTTTGAAAGATTGGTAAAAAGATCGATGCAGACGTTCTGGAAGATATCTCCGGCGTCATCCGGGCTAAAGCCGTACTTGACCGGCACGGAATAGATGAGGCGCTTGTACTTATCGATGAGCGTGTTCCATGCCTTCTCATCGCCGCTCAGACACTCCTGCACCAGCCGCTCGTCTTCGGCGGTCGCGGCGTCCCGGATTGTGGGCAAAGTTATTTCCTTGGTGTTTTCTTCCATCAAACCTTCCGGCGTTACTTTCCGGTTATTACTTTCCGGCGGGGGGGTGCCAAAAAAGCTCTTCTGCGTTCCAAAAAGTATACTGTTCAATGATGGCTGGATGGAAATTACCTAGGTTCTCCTGCGCCCCAACCAGGATATTGGGGCTGGCCAGATACACCATCGGGAGCTGCTGCGCCAAGATCTCCTGCACGCGATCATAAATTTTCTTGCGCTGTTGGTAATTCAGTGTGACCAGCTGCTTCTGCATTAATTGGTCCAGCTCGGCCTCCCATGGCGTGGCCGGGGTCTTTTGCCCAAGGTGCCAGAAATGATTTTGTCCGTTGGACATCAGTACATTCATGTCCGGAGTTGGATCGGCATCTCCGCTGACCAGGCCCATTAAAATTGCCTCATAGTCGTGGGTATTCAGCACACGATCATTAGCGGACCGCCCCTCTATCGGGATCACATGAGCTGTAATCCCGATCGCCTTCAAGTCGGCCTGCACCAGCGTGGCAATCTGATTGCGTTGCGCATTGCTGGAAGTAACAATAATGCTGAACTCCACCGGCTGGCCGCTTGAATCGATCAGGGTGTTCTCGGCTGTCCAGGAAAAACCCGTTGCTTTTAAGAGTTCGCGCGCATGCGGCAATGAGCGGACTGGAACGGGAATGGACGAATCAAACCATGCTTTGTTGCCGGGACTCACGTGCGTTGCCAGCGCCACGGCCCGATTGCGATACACCAACCGCACGATTCCGGCACGATCAATGGCCGCAGAGATTGCCTGCCTGAAGCGCAGATCGCGAAACCACTTTTGTTTGCGGGCCACCTCTGGCAGCCTGCCCTCGGTATCGTCATTCAGGTTGAACATCAGAAAGTTGTATTCAAGGCCCGGACCGGCATCATAGAGCTTGAAGTGCCGGGCTTTTTGCTCGGCTTCCAGCGCAGCGTAATTATCGGCGCTCAGGCCACTGATGATTTGCGAATCGCCTGCCTGAAAGCGGATCACCTGGGCATCCTGGGTCGGTACCACGACAAATGTGAGTTCGTCGAGATAAGGCAGCCGCTGCCCTTTGGAATCAATCTTCCAGTAGTAAGGATTACGTTCCAGAACGATTCTGTCGCCGGGAACAACTTGCTTCAAACGAAACGCTCCCAGCCCCACGACCTTTTCGGCTGGAGTATTGAGCGTCCAGTCCTGCCCGATCTTCCCTTCCTGATAATCCTTTTCCAACAGATGACGCGGCAGAATGGCCAAGCCATCAAAAACCCGTTCCGCCGGGGCGTAAGGCGATGGAAACGTGAAGCGGACAGTGTACGCATCCAGCTTTTCCACTTTGAGAGGCTTCCCGGAGATGATCAGCAGGTCGCGCTGCGAGGAATGAACCTGCTCATCGAGATAAACCTTAAAGGAGAAGAGCACATCATCGGCGTCGAACGGCTGGCCGTCAGAAAAACGCAACCCGCGACGAAGCTTCAAAGTGAATTGATTGCCGTCTTTGGAAACGGTCCACGACTTCGCCAGCGCGGGCTCCGTCTTTTGCGTGATGCGATTGATGTGGATCAAGTCGGCTTGCAGCCGCGCGTTCACGCCATAGGAATTCTGGTCCACCGCGACCACGGGGTTGAACGTCCGTGGCTCAGACCGTTGCGCGATCACCAGCTTTCCGCCGCGAATCCCCGGCTCAGACGTAGTGCGCAACAGGTCTTCCTGAGCAATGGCTTGCGTCCCCACAAGGAATGTCAAGAGTGTGAGGACACACCAAAAAAGAGGCCGTCTTAAGCGCACGAAACCTGGCTTTCTGGGCTGGATTAGATGTTTGATTTTATCCGCTCCTGTAGCGTCTCCGCCAATGAGTGATATGCCAGAAAGACCGGAACAGGTGCGAGTCCAGGCAAGAGCATCCACCAATAAGAGACCAGCACATGATATTGGTGCGCCTGGGCCAGCATATTGCCCCAGCTGGGAAATGGCTCGCCGATTCCCAACCCAAGAAATGACAGGATTACCTCCGCCAGAATGAACTGCGGAATCAATACGGCCATCTGCGTGAGCAGCACACGGAAAGTCAGCGGCATCAAGTGCCTGCGCAGAAGATAAGCATTGGAGGCCCCGAACCCTCGCGCGGCCAGCACAAAGTTGCGCTCACGCGCGCTCAGAATTACGCCTCGCACCAGGCGCGCGGGACGTCCCCATCCCACCATGCCAATCACCGCTACCACCAACAGGAACGCCGTCACCGGACTGATCTGCAACGGCAAGAACGCGCGCACCGCAATCAATAGATAAAACCAGGGGACGGCAATAAAGATCTCGGCAAAGCGCATGGCCACATCGTCAACGCGGCCGCCGTACATTCCGGCAATTCCGCCCAGCAGCAAGCCGGCAATCGCGGAAAACGCCGCAGCCACAAATCCGGCAAACAGAGACACCTGCCCCCCATAGAGCAGGCGGGAGAACTGATCGCGGCCAAAGCCATCTGTGCCCATCAGGAAAAGATTTGCGGGCGACTGCACACCAAACAGATGTCGAGTGGAAGTGAACATTCCTAGAATGGTGTATCTGTCTCCCTGAGGAAAAAATTCGATTCCCACCAGCTGCGAGCAATCCTGCTGATATTCATTTAGACCATTCTCGGCGGCTTTGGTGACATAAACAAACGGGCGAAAATGAAATTTTCCCGCGCAGTCAACAAAATGCAGACGCGTGGGCGGAGCGTAAGGATGCTCGCGCTCCTGCATTTCAAAACTGTAAGGCGCAATAAACCCAGCCAGCACGACCACGGCATGAATCGCCAG
Source organism: Candidatus Angelobacter sp. (assembly GCA_036496525.1). GTDB lineage: Bacteria > Acidobacteriota > Terriglobia > Terriglobales > Acidobacteriaceae > Angelobacter. The sequence goes on along the minus strand of DASXKZ010000095.1, from coordinate 38,363 downwards.
CAGAAACCAGATGGCCCAGGTCAGGCGGAACTTTGTGTGAAATTCCGAGCGGAGCGAGGAATCACTACCGCGACCACTGTTTTGTGGATTCATAGCAGAACCTCAAGGACCTTTTTGGCGATAGGGGTCCCTCGCTGCGCTCGGGATTGCACAAAAAACGCTTTCATGCCTGCCTCCTGATCCGGGGATCAAAGGCATAAAGCAGCACGTCACCCAGTAGATTGCCCGCAATCAGAAAGACTGTGGAGAGCATTACAGCGCCAATCACTACAAAAAGATCGCGGGCAAGGATGGCTTCCAGCAGCAGAGGTCCGACGCCCGGCCAGCCCATTACCACCTCAATCAAAAGCGACACGCTCAAGAGCATCGCCACAGACAGTCCAAAGAGTGAGATCAACGGATTGGCCGCGGCCGGCAATGCATAGCCAAAGAGCAGCTTGAATCTCGGCAACCCATGGCCTTCAGCGGCACGCATGTATGAAGATTCCATCACTTCGCCCACGCTGGCGCGCACGTGGCGCAAAATGATCGTCAAGGAACCGACTACCAGAGCTGCCACCGGCAATATCATGTGCCATCCCAGATCGCGAAGCCACGCCCACAATCCCTGATCTAGCAAATTGACTAACGTCATGCCTCCCACGGGAAATATTCCGGTCTTTAAAGCAATTAACAAGGCCAGCAGAGCGATAAGCACGTCGGGCAGCGCCAGCAGCGCGGAAGTTCCTCCGGAAAATAGCCGGTCAGCCCAGCGGTTTTTCCATCCCGCCGCCAGAACGCCGAGCGGCACAGCGATCAGCCACGAAATCAGCAGAGCCGGAACGCTCAGCAGCAGAGTATTGCGGGCGCGCGGCCAAAGCAGCGTTGACGCAGGAGTGTTGTAGGCGAATGAATAACCGAATTCTCCCTTGGCTGAAGACTTTACCCACTTCCAATAACGCACCGGCAGCGGCTGATCCAGACCATATTGGGTGCGCAATTGCGCCAGCGTCTCCGCCGATATCTGCGAGTTCACTCTGGCATCGCTCAGGAAATCTCCGGGCGCAGCCTGAAACAGGAGAAACAGCAGAATGGAAACGCCGAACAACATCAACAACCCGTGTCCAGCGCGGCGAGCGAGATAGCGCATCATACGGTCGCCTCCACTCCCGGAGCATGCAGCCGTTCAGCAGCTTCCACTAATTCCCGCGTGGCTGGATGTATGCTCTGAGCCAGTTTCGCCGGCGTAGTCCGCTCCACGATTCGTCCGGCATCCATCACCACCACTTCCTGCGCAAAGAGTGAGACGAAGTTGAGGTCATGTGAAATATAAAGATAGGTCAGCCCGTGTCGCGCTTGCAGCTCCATGAGTAAGCAAATTATTTGCGCTTGCAGTGGCATGTCGAGGCCGGAAAGCGCTTCGTCCATGATGAGTAATTTCGGATCGGCAGCCAGTGCCCGCGCCAGGGCAAGCCTTTGACGCTGTCCGCCGCTGAACTCCCCTGCCAGACGCGATGCGGAATCCGGATCAAGGCCGACTTCCTCCATCAACTTCAGAGCGCGCACCGTGCGATCTGCTTCAGTCTTCCAGCGCGCGATGTCCAGCGGCTCCGCCACGATCTGCCGAGCAGTAAATCTGGGGTTGAGTGATGTAGCGGCATCCTGAAAGATCATCTGTACTTCTGTTTGCCACCGCTGATTTCTTTTTCCTGCCGTCTTCAGGATGGAATTTCCATCCAGCAATATCTCGCCTGAATCAGGCGTCTCAAAACCGGCAATGCAGCGCGCCAGAGTCGACTTCCCTGACCCGGAGCGTCCCAGCACAGCGACGGTGGAACCTGCGGACAAGGAAAGGTCAATCTGATCCAGCGATTGAACGGTAAATTCTTTGCGCGACAGCATGCGCTTCTGGACGAATGTTTTACTCAGTCCGCGAACTTCCAGCAGCGTCCCTTCGCTCACTATCGATCGTTTCGCATAGTCCGCATTCGCAAGACTTTTCTCCGGAAACAATATCCGCTGAACGTACTCATCGCCACTCGCCTGCAAGCTTTCCGTTGTGCCGCGGGCGACGACTTCTCCTTCACGCATCACGATGATGTTATCGGCCAGCGACTCCAGCGCTCCTGCATTGTGCGTGATAAAAAGCATGGCCAAGCCGAGATCCCGCTTCAGTCGTTGCAAGAGCTCGAGAATATCTGCCTGTGTAGCTGCATCCAGAGCGCTTAAAGGTTCGTCGGCAATCAGCAGCTTCGGTCGGCAGATGAGCGCTTGAGCAATGGCGACGCGCTGGCGCTGTCCTCCGCTCAGCTCGTGGGGATAAGCGCGCAAAATGCGCTCAGGATCATCGAATCCGACTTGATGCAGAATTTCAGAGCAGCGCGCATTCACTTCAGCGCGCGTAACTTTGCCATGGGCAAGCAAGACATCGGCAAGCTGCTTTCCCAATGGCAATACCGGATTGAGCGCCAAAGCAGGCTCTTGCGATATCAACGCGACTTCAGCGCCACGCATCGCTCTCAGTTCTGTAGGTGAAAATTCCGCTAAGTTGCGGCCACGATAATCAATGCTTCCTGAAACTGTGCAGGCGTTTTTGGGCAGCAGACGCATGAGCGCCAGCGCCAATGAACTCTTGCCGGACCCTGATTCGCCCAGCACGCCAAGGCTCTCTCCGCCGGCAATCTCAAGATCCAGACTGCACAAGGCATGAACCACGTTTCCGCCGACAGCGTTATAGACAACGCTCAAAGCGGATACGCGCAGCAATGGCTCGGGTTTTGGCAAGCCCAGGTCGCCGGAAGTCAATGTCTGAGTGCGCTCCCTATGAGTTGTGGGTGGAGCTTTGTGCAACATTATGACGTATCGGGCCGGATTACAAATATTCTGCCCACCGATGAAGCCACGCTTAGGTACTCACCCTAATCCAAACCCAGATACAGTTTCTCTCCGCGTAAGGGCCAGGAACACTCAAAACAATCAAGCCTTTTGAAAATGCAACCAAGAGATTAAAACTATTTTGCATTCTGCTAAACAGGTTGATAATTAACAAGTTACGTTGGTTTTTCAAAGTTAATATTTGAGCCCAAATTCTCCGATTCAGAAGAGGGTCATGTGCCTATCCCCGGTTGCGTCCATGACCTCCCGTTATGCCGTAATCCTCTAATCTCAGGCTTTCAACGTAATCCAAAATAGCCAGCCGAGGATTACAGTGCCCCAACGCTCAACGCAAAAACCAGTTAGCAAGGGGTTCCCCGATGAGAATTTGGCAAGCCGCTCAAACTTGCTTGGCGATTTTCGTACTGTCCTTACTACTCGCTTCATGTGGTGGAAATGGTTCCACCTCAACCTCGGCCAGTTCCGCACCAGCGCCCAATGCATCGCCGACTCCAAGTCCTACCCCGGGCGCAGGGCCTTCGCCTTCGCCAACTCCAACGCCTACCGGCAATGCCACAGTGCTCAATCACGTTGAGGAATCGCCCTGGCTGACCTGCGGCGCCTGCGGTAATAATGGCGGAACCGGCCCGGTTGCGGCGTATTCTGATACGCTTGGCATCGCTACACCCAGTGAAGACGGTTCAGCCACACAGTTCAGCATTGCAGCCACTGTTCCCTTTACCAATGGATACTTCTACCAGAAGCACACACCGGTTACCACGCAGATTGGCGCTCTCACATACGAGTTTGATCTCTATATCCCGACGGGCTCTGAAAATCTGCCACAGGCAATTGAGTTCGAGTGCCAGCAAATTTTGAACGGATGGGTCTACAACTTCAGTTGGCAGGCCCTTTATCCCGGCAACCAATGGCGCATTTTTGATTATGGCTTAAAACGCTGGGACGCCACCGGCCTTACTGTTACGCGCTTCAGTCCTGGCACTTGGCACCACATTGTGGCCGAATACCACAACGACACTGTTGCCCACACCGTTCTCCATGACGCGCTTACTGTGGACGGTGTGCGGATGCCGGTGAATATCACCCACAACGCGTTTTTCTCCGGAGCAGTGAATAACCAGTTCACCAACGCCGTACAACTCGATAGCAACAGCACGGCAACACCATATAGTGTTTTCATCGATCAGATGAAGATTACGTATCAGTAAACTTTTAACCACAGAGGACACGAAGGAATTGCTTTATCTAATCCCGAAACCTGCGTCTTTTGCAGGTGAGAGATCGCTATCGCTCACGATTCACTTCAAGCCTTCTGAGAAATCATCGCAGGCATAGCGATCTCTCGCTGGGCTCGAGACTTCAAATAAAAGTCCTTTGCGGTTCATCACTCATAGTGCAACGCCACCATGGGATCAACCCTGGCCGCTCTGCGCGCGGGAATATAGCTGGCCAAAACTCCCACAGCTGCCAGCACCAGCGCCATGGCAAGAAACGCCAGCGGCGAGTTGGTATTAACGCCATATAAGAATGTAACAATCAGCCGCGCCAGCAGGAACGCGGCGACCAGTCCTGCAAGTAGTCCCGCGCCCATGATCACAGCGCTTTTCTTCAGGACCATCATAAGCACGTCGCGTGGCTGTGCGCCCAGCGCCAGCCGGATGCCGAACTCGCGTATCCTCTGACCCACTGAATATCCAACAACGCCGTAAATTCCCACCGCGCAAAGCGCCATGGCAATCATGGCAAACACTGTCAGCAGGCTTGCGCCAAAGCTGGACGCCCAGAGCGATTGCGAGATCACTTCGCCAATGGGCCAAACGTTGGTGATTGGCAGGTTGCGGTCCATTTCCTGGATGCGGGAGCGCATGGTGTTTAACACAGTCCGGGGATCGCCCTCGGTGCGGAAGAATAGCGTCAGAGCGGCGTTCGGGTTCTGCACCAGCGCCACATACATATAAGGCCGGGGATCTTCGCCCAGATTGTTGTAGGTGGAATCACGCACAATGCCGATCACCTTGGTGTAATCGGTATCGCGGAAAAACTTAAAGCGCTTGCCGATAGGATCTTCATTCGGCCAGATCTGGCGGGCCGCCGTCTCATTAATAATGGTGGCGCGCGGCGTATCTTCACGAACCGAGCCATCAAAACTCTGGCCGCGGACCATGGGAATGCCCATGGTCGACAGATATGCCGGGGAGACGACGGCTATCTGCGCTACCTTCCCGCTTTGCCCGTTGCTGGAATCCTCGCCTTCACGAAACAGCGTTCTGCCAAATCCGCCAAAGAACAATGGAACAGAGCTGGAGAGCGCCGCGGCCTTCACCCCCGGCGTGGACTGCGCTGCTTCAAGCGCGCGGCGTTCAAACTCTTTGGCGCGCGCCGGCTCGTAGTTCAGCGCGCCTACATCAAAAGAGAGCATTCCCAGATTGTGCGTGTCAAAGCCTGTATCCATCTCATGCGCGTTGCGCAGGCTGATGAGAAAAAGTCCGGCCCCCACCAGCGCAATTAAGCAGGCCATTACTTGCAGCGAAATTAAAGCATCGCGCACAGTAAAGCGCGATCCTTTGCGCAGATCACCACCGGCACGCTCTTTTAGTTCTGAAACCAAATCCGGGCGCGACGATTGCAGCGCCGGCGCCAGCCCAAAAAGCAGTCCCGTGCCAATGGCCACCGCGAACGTAAATATCAAAACGTGCCAGTCAAGCGACACATCCATCCCATCGGCAGGAAGCTGTGGTGGACGGAAACGCCACATCACATCGCGTCCAACCAGTGCCAGACCAAGCCCCAGAGCGCCGCCGGCAATGGCCAGAACCATAGCCTCCGTGAGCAACTGAGTCACAATGCGGCCGCGCGATGCGCCAATGGCCACGCGGATTGACATCTCGCGCTTTCTGCCCGCCGCCCGCGCCAGCAACAGATTGGCAATGTTGAAGCAGGCAATCACCAGCACAATCCCCACTACCGCCATTAACATAACGCCGGCGCGCGCGAACTGTGCACGCTGGTTCGGGTTGATGCTCGATTCCAGCAGCGGTTGCAGCGTGAAGGTACGTCCCTTGTTGGCCAGCGGGAAGGCTGTTTCCAGATCAGAGGCTATCGCCTGCAACTCAGTTTTGGCTTGCTCAGGACGTGCGCCATCTTTCAGCCTGCCTACGGCACTGAATCCCAGAAAGCGCCTCTCATTGAAAAGCTGCTTGGTAAAGCCGGTGAGAATCTGGTCATGCATGGACATGGGAACAAACATGTCCGGGCCACCGATCACCGCAGTACCCTGAAAACCCTTGGGTGTGACGCCAATAATGGTGAATCCCTGTCCGTTCAGCAGCACGCTCTGGCCGATCACCGCCGGATTGGCCCCAAAAGTCCGCTCCCAAAAACCATGGCTCAGCACCACCACCGGCCCTGCTCCGTCCGTGCGGTCTTCTTCAGGACGAAATGTGCGTCCCATTTGAGCGCGCACGCCCAGCACATCAAAATAGTTTCCAGACGAAAGCTGCGCAAAATACTGGTTCGGCTGGCCGTTTACGGTCATGCTTACCGCGCTGGCAAATGATTCATAGACCGTGACGCCTGAGAAAGACTGTGCCCGCTGCTGAATGTCCTGACCATTGGGAAAGGATATTGGCAAGGCATTATTGTTCGCGGCGCCGAAAATTTTGCGTTGGTCAAGAGTGAATATCTCCATCAGCCGCGCCGGATCTTTCACCGGCAACGGATGGAAGAACACCGCATTCACTACTGTAAAAATCGCCGTATTCGCGCCAACACCCAGCGCCAGCGTAATGACCGCGATCACGGCAAACGCGGGCGACTTGCGCAGGCCGCGCAGCGCAAAACGGATGTCCTGGGCAATGTTGTTCATGGATTCACCTAAAACGCGCTCAACTGATTAATTAAGAGACGCGCCTCAGAGCGCATTGTTAGCTTGTGGCAAGCATTCAGTCGATCATCCGATTTCCCGATCATCGGATCACCCGATCTCTCCTCCCACCCCTCCCTCTGCCTCCCAGTTTGGCGTAGGTTTGTCCCATCCGACGCCGTTCTCCTTTGCGCCCTCTGCGACCTCTGCGGTGAATGCCCCGGTTTCCTTATCAGTGTCATCAGTGTGAATCAGTGGTAAGGTTTTGCCTTTCCGATCTCGGCGATGACGCGATGTCGGCGATTCCGGCGATCCTACCCCTCCCTTATCATCCCACCCCATCCCAGATTGGCGTAGCTTTGTCCCAAGCAAGGGGCCAGATGTGGGGGCACACTCTTGTGGCACCGTCGCCCACGGCGGTGAGGTTTTGAGTTTGCCTTTTCTGGCTAAATGCCAATTGCTAACTGCTATTTGCTTTTTTCAAAGATCTTTTGCACTTCACACCCTTGGGCGCTGCCAGAGTTTAGCCAACTTCGCCACGCGAATCAATTGCGAATAAGCTCATCGTGCTTTTATCTTGAAGCGTAAGAATCTGGCAGCAGATCACCCGTCCGAGTTGCTGGTGATCGCTGCTCCAATGCTGATCTCGAGATGGCCATTTTCCATTAGTAAGGAATTAGTACATCGAACTAAGGAGAAGATTGGCAGGGCACATGGTTCGGGACCAGGGGTGGGAGGTTCAAATCCTCCCCCCGACCAGTTTTTTCAGTCAGTTACACGGAGTTTCTGGTTCTTTGTCTACAGCATAGGCAATTTTGTAGCTGCGAAATCCTCAAAGATCACTATGTGGCGTCGTGGAAAATAATGCCGACGGTATGGCGATGGCCAGACCGGATGCGACTGACCCCGTGCCGTAAGTTTACGCGATACGTGCCGCGCGTACCTTGAACGGGACGATTATGGACTGCGAAAACCACGCCATCACCCTGGCGGAGCGGTACGATCATTGGCCGGGTCTGCATGCGTGGGCGCTGCTCCGTCATGACGAACTCACCACCCGTAAAATCTGTATTGGGCTCGGAAAGCAGAATTGCCAGTTGGATTGGGAATACGTGCTCACCGTATAGGTCCTGGTGCAAGCAGTTGTAGTCATCCGCTCCGTATTGAAGGAGAAGCGGTGTCGGCCGCTTCTGACCGGCGTTGTGGCAACGCTCGATGAAGTCGGCATGCGTGTCCGGATAGCGTGTATCGATTCCCATTGCTTCGTTCCATCGATTTGCAACGGCTACAAGATGCGGATAAACCCCTGTCCGGAGCCGATCCAGGAGATCTGGCAGAGGATAGCTGAAATACTTGTATTCTCCACGTCCGAAACCATGCCGCCCCATAACAACGCGGCTGCGAAACAAGTCGTCATTGGAGTAAAGCCCTGCAGTGGCGCGGCACTGCTCTGGAGAGAGAAGCCGTTCCATTACAGCGTTACCCTGATGGTCCAGGTCTCTTCCGATCTGTTGCCAGTTAAATTCCCCTGGCCGCTCAACTGCCGATTTCAAGCGACGCTGCACCTCGCCAATTCCTTCTATCTGGATCATTTGTCCTTCTCCTTCTTGATAAGGCTCGTTTTCTCTGTACTCCCTATCGATAGCCCGACCATTTTTTCTAAGCTGAGGTTATCGAACGCTGTAAGCCCATACACTCCGGTTCTTGCTTTCAATTTTCTCTAGCTCTTGCGCGGTGCCTGTGGACTGCTCGCGCAGATGATCATCAGGATGAAAAGGCATGATGCCGCTGGGTTCCATCGACGCAAAATCGAGAGACGCGCAACTTTTGCAATTGATTCGTTGAGTCGCTCACGCCACGAGATCGAAACGTTTCGTGATACACCGCGCGCTAACTGTTAAATGAATTTGACCGCAAAATGTGGAGTGCTCAAGGCAAGGACGGCTGAGTAAGTTTTGACTTGCAGGAATATCTATCAATGTCACTGCAATCTCAATCTAAAGGAAACTAAATGGCGCTGGCGCAACCGGGTTATCGTCCCTGACTCTGCAGAACGGTGTCTTCAGAAGATTCGGCCCAATTTAAAGAACACCCTGCGATGCCCGGTTGCTCCAACCGCCCCGCCGAACTCGATTGGCCCAAATATGGTATTGGCAACAAGCGCAAGCACGGCGTCGCCTGGGGTCTGTGACTTAAACGGTGGTGCAAAGACCCTGCCCACTTCAAACAGACTATTGAAATAGAGTCCCTCACCCAGCAGGACTGGAAGCTTGGCTATTCTGCGGAGATACCCTGTCTGGAACTGGTAGTACTGGTCAGTTAGTAATTCGTTTTCACCGTAAGCCGCAAAGGCGTTGGGACCGCCCAGAGAAAACAGCGGCACTCCCACCAGTTGATTACCAAACGTGGTCCCGCCACGCGCTCCAAAGTAGACGGATGATGGCGTATTCAGCCTGATGAATTTGACCACTGCTCCGTTGGCAGTTGGAAATGAGTGAGCGCCTCCGGGGTTCTCATCCACCCATGATGTGCTGATGTCCGCGTACTCTCCAGATCGAGGGATGACCGGATTGTCGACGTCATTCAATGCAAAACGAAGCGTCGTCGAACCAAAACGGCCGGAGACGTTCGGGAGAATGGTTGCGTCCCCAATTTTGGGCGAGAGACTCTCCTGCGCGATGGTATAACCCAGACTCAGTTGCGCAATACGGCCGAACTCATAACCTACGTCAAGGCCTCCTCCGGCGGTGGTCCTGCGATACTGCGCGAGAAAAACATCCCTGTTATAGATAGGGTATTGCAGGTAGGTGGCGAACCCCTGCGGTGCGACGAACCATTTGCTGCTGGGGCTGAACGGACGGTAATACTGGGTGGTAATGCCATACTGTGACCCGATGATCACGTCATTCCGCAATTCGGCACGGTAGCTGCCGAAATCCAGAAAGGTAATACGCGCACCCGCGCTGAAATCAACACCGCTAAAATTCGAACCACCCAGCAGAAGCAATGGCTGCACAATTGGCGGCGCATATGGCTTTTCCGTCGCCGTCACGAGCAGGCCGGGCGTGTTGCCACGGTTGATCATCTGGTAGCTGAAACTTGAGAAGCGCCCTTGCCCTTTCAGGTCGAATAACTGTTCCTGTAAGGCTGCGGTTTCAACCGGCTTTCCAACGTTGTTCTTAAGATCGTTTTCAATGGCCTCCGTCAGCGTCTTGCTGGTTCCAGTCACTTCCACGAATTGAGGAGCAGGAGCTGTGAGCCTCCGTGCCGCGCGCTCCGCCAGATAAGCTTGCCAGGTCGTCTCATCGACGCTTAGGGTATTCAGTAGCGCGGCCTTGGCTTCCGCCGCTGCATACCCAACCTTTATAAGGTCCTCTACCCGGTTGTATTGCATTGAACCAAACTTCTCAAGCGGCACGGAGATCAGCATGTCCGCTTTTTCCATGGATCGCAACTCATTGGCCGCGATCACAACACTGATAGAACGCCCCAGCACTCCAAAGGAGGACATCGTTGCCTTGGGATCTACCTTGGCGGTTTCCAGGTGAACGGCAATTGTCAGATCGGCCCCCATGCTCTTGGCCACGTCCACCGGGAGGTTGTCCATCAGCCCACCGTCTGCGAAAATGTGCCCGTTCCACCTGATTGGGTCGAAGATTCCCGGCAGTGACATGGTGGAGCGCAGCGCAGTCGAGAGCGATCCCTGGCGAAAAACATAGGGTTGGTTTGTCACCAGATCGGTTGAGACGCAGGCAAATGGAGTAGGGAGATCGTTGAAGTCTTTAATTCCAGAGTACGGGAGCGCAACCCGATCCAGGATCATCATGACTTCCTGGCCGGAATTGAATCCTTCAGGAAACTGCAGGCCTCGTTTGAGGCCGAATTCCAGGCGGTTTGGGTATTCGGCGGCATCCTGCTTGCGACGAAAAGAGAAATGCTTGTAGGGAGTTTGGCCTTGCAGTACTTGGTCCCAGTCAATGGTCTTGATCAGCTCCTTTATTTCCGGGGCCGAGTGACCCGTTGCGTAGAGTCCCCCTACCAGGCCGCCCATACTGGTGCCGGCAACATAGTTCACCGGGATGTGATGTTCTTCAAGCCACTCAATAACCCCGATATGCGCTAATCCCAGCGCACCTCCACCTTCCAGCACCAAACCCACTTTGGGATGGGGCGGCATTGATGCGGTCTGGGAAAACCCGGTAACGAACAAGACAACGGAAAAGAGAGTAATAAAGGAAGCTCTAATAATGCGGCGTCGAATGAAGGCCCCTGGCAGGTTGACTGACCATCCGATTCTCTCAACGATTGATCTCACGGCGATCCTCCATGCAAACGTTCCATCCCGAGGGTCGACCACGACATAACACTCAAGAAACGTGCCTGGAACAGTTCGCTTTGGTGACTATGATCGCTTGTGGCTCCAAAGCCCAGCGGTGCGAAGAGAATCACCGATCTACCGCGTCACAGCCACTGGCAAAATCGCCAGTGCAAAGGCCTGGGCAATCAGCAAGCCGTGGGCTCAATATCCGTCAGAAATGGCAATAGGTTGTGGTATATGAGAATGGATCTTATAGGACAATGTCTCCATGCCTTCCGTACGCATCGACAAATGGCTTTGGGCTGCCCGATTCTTCAAGACCCGCGCTCTTGCGGCACGAGCGTGTGAGCTGGGCAGGATTCAGTCCAACGGACAGCCCGCCAAACCCGCTCGCGAAGTGCGCATAGGCGACATGCTGCGGATTACCAATGACGGCGGAGAGTTTCATGTAGAAGTTCTCCTGCTCAGCGAAGTACGTGGACCGGCAACGGTGGCGCAAACGCTCTATCGCGAGACGGAAGAAAGCAAAGAAGCGCGCCTGAAAGCGGCAGCCGAACGCAAAGCGGCCATGCAATTTGAACCCATGCCAACCGGCCGGCCATCGAAGCGCGACCGGCGGAAGATTATCCAGTTCCGCGGCAGAGGCTGAGTCACCTGTGACAACCACAAGGTAATCGCCCTTCAGTCACAACGTGGCGCAAAATTTCCAGTGACGCAATAATTTATTCGCATTACGCCGTGCTACACTCGCGCTCGGGAGCCCGGTTATGTCCCTTCTTCAGGACCTCTTTTACACTTTCCGCTCATTGCGCAAAGCGCCTGGTTTTTCTTTGGTAGTTACCGTCACGCTGGCGCTTGGCATCGGCGCCAACACTGCCGTCTTTAGCATGATTGATGTTTTGCTGCTTCGGCCGCTGCCCTATCCCGACTCAGGACATTTGCTGAGACTTTCCGAGATCAAGACTCCGGGCGACTCTTCCACCATTGCCGACGTTTCACCGGCAAACTTCATTGACTGGCAGGCGCAAACGCGTACCTTCACCGGCATAGCGGCTTCAGAAGGGTTTCACTACAACCTAACCGGCAACGGACAGCCTGAACATGTCTGGGGCGGAGCCAGTTCTGCGCAATGGTTCAGCGTTCTGGGTGTGCATGCTGCGCTGGGGCGGGATTTTCGTCCGGAAGAAGACTCTCCCACCGCATCGCCGGTGGTGATCCTGAGCGACCAGCTGTGGCGTCGCCGTTTTAGCGCTGATCCTGAGATTGTGGGCAAGGCCATTGGGCTGAATGGCAGCCAGTTCACTGTGATTGGCGTGATGCCGCCGAAATGCGACTATCACGAAGAGAATGAGCTTTGGGTCCCGCTGCAACAGCAAGTTAGACCGGACAGGATGCTGTGGCGCGACGCGCGCTTTCTTGAAGTCATCGCGCGGCCCAAGCCTGGGACCACGATGGCACAGGCCACTGACGACCTGAACCGCATTGCCGTCGCTCTGCGCCAGGCGCATACGGTAGGCGATATTTACGGCGGGGCCGCCATCATGCCTTTGCAGAAATCTCTTACCGGCGACATGCAGCAGATGCTGATGGTCTCATTCGCCATCGTAGCGCTGGTGTTGCTGGTGGTCTGCGCTAATGTGGCCAATCTCATGTTGCTCCGCGTTACCGGACGGAGCCGCGAACTTGCCATCCGCATGGCGTTGGGAGCAAAACCAGCCAATCTGGTGCGCCAGCTCGTGCTGGAAGGTATTTGCTTGGGAACTGTCGCGGGTACAGTAGGCTTGGTCATCGGCGCCGCCGGAAAGAAGTTGCTTCTCTGGCAACTGGGTTGGGCGTCTCCAGAGCTGAGCGCCGCCAATCTGAGCTGGGCCGTGTTGTTGTTTACCTTCGGTGTTTCCGTGGTCGTGGGTATTGTATTTGCGCTGCTGCCGGCCGTGGCTGTGGTGCGGGCTGAGCGGCATGACATGCTGCGGCGCGCTTCGTCCGGCACCACGGTGGACGTGAAGGGCCGCCGCCTACGCAAAGCCCTGGCCATCGCAGAGATTGCATGCTCCGTGGTGTTGCTCGCCGGAACGATTTTGGTGGCACGCAGTTTTCAAGCCTTGCGCCACATGCCGCTGGGCTTTGATATCGATCATCGCTTCGAAGTGTCGCTTCCGCTTCCGCGCATCCGCTACCAGAGCGATGCTGACGTCGCCCGCTTCTACCAGCAGGTCACGCAAAAAGTGCGCGCTCTCCCCGGAGTGATAGATGCCACCACCACGCACATGCTGCCGCTTAGCTATGGCAGCTTTGGCGTAGGTTTTCAGATCGTGGAAGGCAATACTTCCGCTGACGAATTCCATGGGGCTGAGCTACGCCTGATCGACGAACATTACCTCTCTGCTCTTTCCATTCCTCTGCTGCGCGGCCGCTTTATTGCAGATACTGATCGCGCCGATACCGCGCCGGTCTGCGTGATCAACAAAGCCATGGCGCAGAAATACTGGCCGGATAAAGATCCCATGGGCCAGTTGATAGTGCTGACGCGCAATGACGTGGATGGCGAGAAGAAGCCGCGCCGCATTGTGGGCGTGATCGCGGACGTGCGCGGCAGGATCAATGAAGATCCTCCGCCCTCGGTTTATGTGCCGTACGCACAAATGGCGTTCTTTAATATGGGGCTGCTGGTCCACACACGCGATTCCGCGGCCGCCGTGCGCAAATCCGTAGCGGCCGTGTTGCAGACCATTGATCCTGACCAGCCAATCGTTTCGGTGCACACATTCAGTAACGTTCTTCCCGACGCGCTGGGCGACTGGACCGTCGCCATCACTCTTCTTGGAGGACTCGCCGCGCTGGCGGTCTTATTGACCACGCTTGGCCTTTTCGCCGTGATCGCCTACATGGTGAAGGAGAAGACACGCGAAATCGGAATCCGCATGGCCATCGGCGCGACGCAGGCCAGCGTGCGCAATCTTGTCCTGAAGCAGACAGCGCGGCTTGCCGTGATGGGCGCAGCGATTGGCATTTTCCTCTCGCTCACCTCAAGCCGGTTCCTTGGCAGTCTTATCTACGGAGTCCGGCGCACAGATCCGCTGACGTTTGCCGTAGTAATCGGCTTGCTTGCTGCCCTGGCGCTTGCAGCCAGCTACATCCCAGCCAGACGCGCGATGCGGGTCGATCCCATCCTGGCGTTGCGCGATGAGTAGCGGAATGCACACGCAAGCTGCTGCATGCTAGACTCGCATTCTGGAGACCGCCCATGTCCTTTCTGCGGCAGGACCTGCTCTACACTCTCCGCTCGTTGCGTAAAGCTCCCGGCTTTACTTTTGTTGTAATCCTCACGCTGGCGCTCGGCATCGGCGCCACGACTGCGATGTTCAGCGTCGTCCAGGGAGTGATGCTGGCTCCGCTTCCCTATCGCGAACCGGACAAACTGGTCCTGATATGGCAAAGCAACCCACATGCGCCTCACGTATCGATGTCTCTACCCGATTTGCGGGATTGGCAACGAAATGCACACAGTTTCGATGCTATTTCCGGGTTGCGCTGGTATCAATTCAATCTGACTGGTCCCGGCAGTCCTGAGCACGTGAATGGTTATGAAATCTCGTCCGGGTTTTTCCAAATGCTTGGCGTGCATCCGCTTCTGGGCCGCGAGTTCTCTCCTCAAGAAGACGAGCCAGGCGGCGGGCCAGTGGCTATGATCAGCGACCGCGAATGGAAGAATCGGTTCGGCCGCAGCGCAGACGTGCTCAGCAAGTCTGTGACTTTAAGCGGCGTGGTGTACACGATCATCGGCGTTCTTCCGTCAACGTTTCGTCTGGCCTCCGATGTAGATGTCTATATTCCGCTCGGCCAGGGCGATCCGCTTTTCAATGATCGCCGCTACCCTGGGGTCCTTTGCCTGGCCCGCCTGAAGCCTGGAGTAAGCATTGCGAAGGCCCAGAGGGAAATGACAACCCTGCAGCAGAATCTCGATCAGCTCTACCCTATAACCGATCAAGGTTTGGGCACTGAGGTTGTACCACTTAAGCCAGTCCTTGTCGGCGACATCTCGGCAACGCTTCTCTTAATGCTGGGTGCTGTAGCCTCTATCCTGCTAATCGCCTGTGCCAATGTTGCCAACCTTTTGCTTGCGCGATTGGCAAAGCGTACACGCGAGTTCACGATCCGGTCAGCGCTGGGAGCCAGCCATTCTCGGCTCGTACGCCAGTTACTTACTGAAAGCGTTCTTCTTTCGCTGACAGGCGGCATCGTGGGCCTGGCCTTTGCAAAACTGGGGACAAGAGCAGTATTGACGATGCTGGCGGGAAATCTGCAGCGCGCCGAGAGCGTCAGCCTCAACGGCACGGTGCTGCTCTTTGCTCTGGGGATTTCGCTGGCGGTTGGAGTTCTCTTCGGCCTTGCTCCTGCATTCAAAAGTCTGACTTCCGATCTGCAACGCGGCTTAAAAAAAGGAGCCCGGGGATCAACGAACGCCCATCATCGAACACAGAACGCTCTGGTGGTTGGCCAGATGGCCTTAACACTGGTACTGCTGGCCGGCGCGACTCTACTGTTCCGTACAATTCGTGATCTTTGGCAAACAAACCCGGGCTTTGCAGCACAGAACTTAATCACCTTCAAGGTTGGCGTCTCAAGCTCTGTGGACCGCACCACCGCTCAAATCCGAGGCTCTTACCAGAATCTCATAAGAAACATTCGTAGCATTCCTGGGGTTGAGTCTGCCGATGCGACGAATGTGGTTCCATTGAGCCAGTTGAATGACTTCGCGCCATTTTGGGTCGGAACCCATGAAACCACACCGGTCGCTGAAGCGCCTCGACTACTCATGTACTGGACCGGCCCCGAGTATCTCAGAGTCATGAAAATACCTCTCCTTCAAGGGCGCTATTTCACCGAGCAGGACAGCACCAACTCGGAGCGGGTTACCGTCATTGACAGTGTAATGGCACAAAAATATTTTCCTAGCAAGAACCCAATCGGAGAAAGCATCACCGTTAACCTTTGGGGCGACGCGCGCATTATCGGTGTAGTGGGGCATATTCGGCACTCCGGGCTTGGTGATCCCGTCGCCCTCACGCAGGTTCAGGCTTACGCTCCTTTGAACCAGCTTCAGGATTCGTTCGCGCGCTCCGTTTATCCAGCCTTGACAATCATCATACGCACGCCACTCGAAATATCCTCAATCATGCCCCAGATCGAAGCTGCTGTTTCTGGAAGGAACAGCGGCCAACCTATTTATGAGATCCGCAGCATGCGCGAAATCATTGCAGACTCATTAACACCGCAGCGCTTTCCCATGATTCTGCTCAGTGCCTTTGCAGGTTTCGCCCTGTTGCTGGCGTCGCTCGGGACGTACGCCGTAATTTCTTATTCCACCGCACAGCGCATCCCGGAAATTGGAATACGCATGGCCTTAGGCGCGGAAAGGCGCTCTGTATTTCAGATGGTGCTCCAGCAGGGTGTCCGCCTGGCGCTTTTCGGAGTAGGCATTGGCGCAAGCGCCGCACTTGTGCTGGCCCGGATACTTTCCAGCTTCTCCCATCTGCTGTACGGCGTCCGCGCGGGAGATCCTATGACGTTGGCCGTTGTTTCGATTGTACTGGTGAGCACGGCCCTCTTTGCATGTTACCTTCCTGCACGCCGCGCAACACGCGTGGACCCCATGATCGCGTTGCGCCACGAGTAGGCGATAGAAAATATTCGTTCATAAAGGATGAGGCATTGGTTTGCTCCGACTGCGGAATGCCTTGATAATGGATTGGCCGTCCCTGCCTATGAAGAAACCTCCGCGCAACTCTCATCGTCGCAAAGCAAAGCCCGACCGTTCCGATCGGCCTTCGCAGGCGAACCCGAAGGAACGCGCGAGCCAATCCCTTCGGCTAGAAGGTCAGCGAGGCTTCCGGCGTGATAACCGGCGTAAACCTCGTCTCTCCCGCGAAGTTGCAGTGCTCTATGAAGACGAAGCCGTAATCGTGTTGAACAAGCCCGCAGGTTTGCTGGCTGTGCCGATCAAAGGCTCCGACGTCGCGTCGGCATTGTCCCTGCTGATCGCTGAACTCAAACCGCGGAGACAACGCGCGCTGATCGTTCATCGCATTGATCGATTTGCTTCCGGCATTCTGCTGTTTGCCAAGACTGACCGCGACCGCGATACGCTGATCCGCCAGTTTCTGGCGCATACCCCAGTGAGAAAGTACCTGGCGGTAGTGCGCGGACGACTCAAGGACGCATCAGGCACGCTGGTGCACTATTTTCGGCGCGAAGGGATGTATCAGCAGTTGCGCACGGCACGCGATCCTGAAGCTGCACGCGCCGAACTGCGATATTCCGTAGATCGATCCTTTGCCGACGCCACGCTCGTCCAGGTGGAACTAATCACGGGATTACAGAACCAGATTCGAGCACAGTTTTCCGCCATGGGCCATCCGCTGATCGGCGATAGAAAATACCATCCCAAAGAGGCCGAAGAGCAGTTGATTGACCGCGTCGCGCTGCATGCCGCGTATCTTGAGTTTGTACATCCGCGATCGGGCGAGACAATCACCATGGATTGTCCGCCGCCGGGGGATTTCCAGAACCTTATCCAACATCTTTCCCACTTCCATCGTTCCGTCCGGTAATTCAGCTCATCTTCGACGCCTTTTTGCTACTGTCAAAACTGACAGTTCTGCAAGCGCCCAGAAGTACATCTATTAGTTCTCAGGGGTAGTGTCGCATTGAGGTTGCACTTTTCTCGCGAATGTTGGAACCTTTGTGTGCTTGATGCTGAGGGAACTTACCATGCTCTGAGTTTGTTCGACGCATGGTGGTTGTTTCAGGAAGATGTTCGGGCCCCTGGACGCCAGAAAGAATCCATGATTCACGCATCTGACAAAGTTGGTCCCCGAAAAATCGGGAAATATCTCGCCCTAACACTCATTGTCCTCATATCTTATTTTCTGGCCGGCAAGCTCGGGCAGGCCACCACTGCTATCAGGAGCGGCAATATAGGGCCGGTTTGGCCCGCGTTCGGGGTGGCGTTGGCGGCGGTTTTACTCTATGGCTATCGTGTCTGGCCCGGGATCTTCATCGGGGTATTTCTGGTTGACTTCCTTAGCCCGGTTCCCACTGTTGCAGCGCTGGGTCAGGCCTCGGGTGCAACGCTGGCAGCGATAACGGGCGCTTTTTTTCTCCGCCGCATAGCCGACTTCGAGTCCTCATTCTCACGCTTGCGGGACGCGCTAGGAATGATCGTGCTGGGCGCGTTAGGAAGCGCCCTGATCAGCGCAACGATTGGAGTTTCCGTTCTGTATGCAACTCACGTTGAGGGTTATTCGGGACTCGGTCCGGCATGGCTGATCTATTGGCTGGGAGACGCAACGGGAGGATTGCTGGTAACACCTCTCGTCTTGACGTTCGTCAGCCTGTTGAAGATCCGGCGCTGGGACCGACTGGCGGAGCTTGTTACCCTGCTGCTTCTTCTCACGCTGACATCCGTCGCCATCTTTACCGACAATGTTCTTGTGCCGGTGAAGCTGCACCTAATGGCTTTCGCCGTGCTTCCGTTCGTAATCTGGGCGGCCATCCGCTTTGGAATAAGCGGCGCTTCGCTCGCGACTCTCCTCGTCGCGGCCATCGCCACGGTAGAAACCGGCATGGGTTATGGGCCATTCGCGCAAAATACGGCCTTCACCAATGCCGTACTACTGGATATCTTCTTTGCCGTACTTTCAGTCTCTGGAATGGTATTGGCGGCATTCATCGCGGAACGGGAACACGACCAGAACGAACGGGAGCGGCAGATCGGTGAACAGGCGGCCATGGAGGCGCGGCTTCGATTAGCCGCCATTGTAGAAGCCTCTGAGGATGCCATCTTCGTGACCGACATCTCTGGAATAGTTACAGATTGGAACAAAGGTGCGGAAAAGCTCTATGGCTACACGGCTGATGAAATAATCGGGCAGTCGATTTTCCTTCTTATACCTTCTGATCGTTCCGGCATTTGTACCCGGGCAATGGAAAAGGTGCAGCAGGGCCACTCCCTCGGCCATTCCGAAACGGTACGGCGCAAAAAAGATGGCGAACTCGTTGCGATATCAATCACCGCTTCACCAATTTTCACTCCGGAAGGCAAAGTTGTCGGACTATCGGCTATTGAGCGCGATATTACGGAACGCAAGCGCCAGGAGACCATCTTGCGCAACAGTGAAGAGCGCTTTCGTTTGGCCGCTCAAGCGGGAAAGATGTTCGCCTATGAGTGGGATGCGGCCACCGATGAAGTCGTGCGCTCGGAAGAATCCACCAACATACTCGGCATCGATCAGGCAGTGCGCATCACCAGTCAACAGGCGCTTGAGAGCATCCATCCAGATGACCGGGAAAAAGTTGCAGCAGCCATGGCTGCTCTCAGTGCTGAGAACCCCCGTCTTAAAATCAGCTATCGCATCCTTCGTCCGGATGATATAGAGATTTGGGTGGAGCAAAACAGTCTTGCTCACTTTGACGAACAAGGCAGCATTTTGCGCATTGTGGGCATGGCGGCAGATATCACCGAGCGCAAACGGGCTGAATCGGCCCTTTCCAGCGCGAGACTCAAATCAATAGACGCGCAGGAACAGGAACGTACCCGAATTGCCAGGGAACTTCACGATGACATTGGGCAGCGGTTGGCGTTGTTAACGATAGAACTGGACCAACTCCAGAATAACGCTAACGGTCTGCCTGCTGAAGTCCATGAGAGGCTTGAACAACTGGGAAGACAATCCGCGGAGATAGCTTCCGATACCCAATCGTTGTCACATGAATTGCACTCTGTAAGATTGGACTATCTGGGAATTACCGCCGCCGTGAAGGGCTTCTGCCGGGAATTCGGCCAGCGGCAGCACATGGAGATCGACTTCAAGAGCCACGATGTGCCTGCTTCTTTGCCGTCAGACATTTCTCTCTGCCTATTCAGAATCTTGCAGGAAGCTCTCAACAATTCCGCAAAACACAGCGGCGCAGAAAACTTCGCCGTCCGCTTGTGGGGAACGCAAGATGAGATTTGCCTGAGCATAACGGATTCCGGAGCCGGCTTTGATAGTGAAGCCGTAAAGGAAAGCCATGGACTTGGCTTGGTCAGCATGGAGGAACGCCTGGAGCTGGTGAATGGAACTCTTCATATCGATTCACGCCCTAATCTAGGCACCACAATTTACGCTCGTGTGCCCTTCGATTCATCAGGGTACAGGAAAGCCACCGGGTAGCTTCAACACGGTTCATCAGGCACGAGTCATTAAAATCAAGACCACACCATGCAGCAGATCATTGATTTCATCCTGGAAGTGGAGAAGCTCAAGGGAGTCACGCGCAAGACGCGTCCCCTGAGACTGGACCGCTATGAGAACTCCGCAGAGCATAGCTGGCAACTTGCCCTCTTCGCCATATCACTCGAACGCTTTGCTGAGTCGCCGGTCGATATGAATCGTGTGGTGCGAATGTTGCTAGTCCATGACATTGGCGAAATTGATACCGGCGACACGATCGTGTTTGCAGAGGGCGGATTGGCAGATCGCAAAGCCGCCGAGCAGATAGCAGTGAAGCGGATTTTTGGGATGCTGACAGAAGATCAGGCGGCGGATTTTCTTGCTCTCTGGCAGGAGTTCGATCGCGCTGAAACGGCGGAAGCCCGTTTCGCCCATGCCGTAGACCGGGCCATGCCCGTGCTGCTGAATCTAGCGAATGAAGGACAGAGCTGGCGCGAGAATGGTATCAGCTATGAGCGGGTAATCCATCGGATAAAGCCGCCTATTCAGGCTGGCTGCCCGGAGCTGTGGAACTATCTGGAAGTGCGTCTGGAAGAAGCTCGCAACAAAGGTCTTTTTGGAGCGTGAGCTGATCAGCGCCGGATCTCAATTCAAATCGAGCTGATTCACTGCTCCTCAAACAAATCCTCTTCTTGACTGTATGGCATCCAGCGGCTGGTAAATGCGCGGGGATCAATGAAGGCAAACATGGTATAGAGCTCCACTACGTCGCGGGCGGCGCCATCTGCATCAGCGTTACGATAGACACCGGGATCCGGCCGTGGATCGATCAATGAATACCAGTATTTAAGGATTGCGACTTCCTCAGCCTGCACAACCGAGAGTATTGAGGCCGGTTCCACACAAGGATTGAATTCGTCAGAAGCTTCGTGAGACATAAGTCCCTTTCCTCAGCCCCCGCACCATGGCTCGCCTGACCGCGGAGGAGACGCTCTGGCTTTAGCTGCTTTCAATCTTCAGTAATATGCGGGCGACCTAAGACATCATGCTCGCCAGGGATTAGAAGGTTCATTGGAACTTGATTAACTTTATTAATCGTTGCGGGCCTGAGTTTGCACTTGTCTGATGGGATGAATCCTTTGAGCCACCTGGTTAGTTGTCGCAGCGCTTCATTCTGGATTTAAAATGCCTTCAATGCCCTCGCCCGACACTATCCACACCATGATGGATTACCCGCTCACGCTCACGGCCCTGCTGGAGCGTGCGGGACGGTACGCGACCAATGTTGAAATTGTGTCGCGGCTGCCGAACCGATCCATGCATCGCACCACATGGGGACAGTTGCACCGGCGCGCGCTGCGACTGGCCGAATGCCTGCAATCGCTGGGGCTGAAGAAAGGCGAGCGCGTGGCCACGCTCATGTGGAACCACTACGCGCATCTGGAAAGCTACTTCGGCATACCTGCGGCTGGCGGTGTGTTGCATCCGCTGAATTTGCGACTGCATCCCGACGAAATTGCCTGGATCGCAAACCATGCCCAAGACCGCTTCTTGATCGTGGACGATGTGCTGCTGCCGGTGCTGGAAAAGTTTGTTTCGAAGGTGAAATTTGAACGCATCTTCGTGGTGCGGCATCCCGGGCAAGCCGTGCAGCACGGATACATTGATTATGAAGACTGGCTGAAGCGCGCCAGTGGCAACTTTAAGCCGCCAGCGCTCAGCGAGAATGACGGCGCAAGCATGTGTTACACCTCGGGAACCACGGGCAATCCCAAGGGCGTGCTGTATTCGCACCGCTCGCAGGTGCTGCACAGCATGTCACAGGCTATGGCGGATTCCTGCGCGTTTTCGCAGCATGACGTAGTACTGCTAGCCTCGCCGATGTTCCATGCCAATGGCTGGGGATTTTCTTACACCGCGGCCATGGTCGGCGCAAAATATGTGATGCCGGGGCCACATCTGGATGCGGAGAGCCTGCTGGAACTGATCGAACGAGAAGGCGTGACGATGACTTGCGCTGTCCCGACCGTTTGGCTGGGTGTGCTGCAAACGCTGGAAAAACGCAAGAACTGGAAACCCGCGCGCGAGGTCCGCATTCTGTGCGGCGGAACTGCGCCGCCGGAAAGCCTGATTCGCAACCTCGATCTCTATGGCTTCCACATTATTCATTCCTGGGGCATGACGGAGACTTCTCCGCAGGCCACGGCGTCGCGATTGCCGCCCGACGCTCTTCACTTGCCGCAGGACCAGCAATATGCCATGCGATCCAAGCAAGGATGGCCGTTGCCGTTTGTTGATGTCCGCATTCGCAATGAAAAAGGTGAGACCCCTTGCGACGGTCAGACTATGGGCGAACTGGAAGTTCGCGGGCCGTGGGTCGCCGGCAGCTATTACAACGCACCGGAAACTCGCGATCGCTGGACCGCCGATGGATGGTTCCGCACAGGTGACGTCGCAACCATGGACCCAGATGGCTGCATCAAGCTGGTGGACCGCAGCAAGGATCTCGTAAAGTCCGGCGGCGAGTGGATCAGCTCGGTGGACCTGGAAAATACGATCATGAGCCATCCTGCGGTGCGCGAAGCCGGCGTGATTGCGGTGCAGCATCCTAAATGGCAGGAACGTCCGCTGGCGGTGGTGGCGCTGAAAGATGGCGCGCAGGTCTCTGCGGACGAGCTGCGAACGTTCTTGTGCGCAAAGTTTGCAAAATGGCAGATGCCAGACGACTTTGTTTTCGTCAACGACCTGCCGCATACATCGACCGGCAAGCTGCTCAAGACGGAGTTGCGAAAGCGCTTTGCGGAGTGGAAGTGGCGGGAATCGCCGTGATCGCACGACATCGCCGGAATAGAAAATCTTACCGCTGATGAACGCGGATTAACGCTAATCAGAAAAAACAAGGCTGGTTTGCGATCACCAGATCACGCGATCACCCGATCTTCCTCTGTGTTCCTTCGTGTCCTCTGTGGTTAAAGGTTTTGCTCATCGTTTCGCGCCCACGCGCAGAATTCCTTCCAGATCGTCCGGGTGAATGGCATGCAGCATCGCGTCTTCACGATCGATGTGCCCTTGAGTCATCAGCGTCGCCAGCGATTCTTCCATGCTGAAAGAACCGAACTTTTTCGTCATGGTAATTTCCTGATGCAGCTGATGGATATTGTTCTTGCGAATGTGTACGCGCGCGCCGTAGCCAATCATCAGCATCTCCGCAGCCGGATAACGTCCGCCGCGCTTGCTGGGCATGAGAATCTGCGTAAGCACCGCTGAAAGCGACATCGCCAGTTCCTGGCGAATGCTGCTCTGGCGCTCTGGCGGAAACGAGTCGGCAATGCGAGAGATGGTAGAGGACACGTCAGTGGTATGCAGCGTGGAAAAGACCAGATGGCCGGTTTCAGCGGCGGTCACGGCGATGCGCATGGTTTCGGGGTCGCGCATTTCACCCACCACAAGCACGTCCGGCGCCTGGCGCAGCGCGGCGCGTAGCGCGGTGGGAAAATCCGGCGCGTCATGCCCAACTTCAACCTGCTCAATCACGCTGCGGATGTTCGCATGCTCATACTCAATGGGATCTTCAATCGTGACAATGTGTCGCGCGTCGCGGCGGTTGATTTCATTTACCAACGCGGCGACGGTCGTCGATTTACCCGAGCCTGCTGGTCCGCCGATCAAGACCAGTCCGCGCGGCAGCTCTGCAAGCTGCGCGACCGTAGGCGGAAGATGCAGATCATGCAGAAACGGCACGGTGGTGGGCAATGCGCGAATGGTAGCGGCGGCGCGTCCACGCTCTTGATGTAAGTTGATGCGGAAGCGCCCGAGATTGGTGTTGCGATAGGACGAGTCAGCGATCCGGATCTCCAGATACTGTCGCAGCGCATGGGGCATCAGTGCAGGCGTAATGGCGTTTTCAATCTCGTCGCTCGTGAGCTTCTTATCGCCCACAGGAACGACCTGTCCGTCCACACGGATGCAGGCCGGCGCGTCGGTTACCAGCAGCAAGTCGCTGCCGCGCCGCTCCACTAACTGGACGAGCCAGCGATTGAGTTCTGTGAAAGGAGTGTCAGTCACGCCGGTATTTGAGCTTAGCATGCTTAAATTGAACGCTAGGAGATGGCCGATCTTGCAAGGCAAACCTACCACGGAGACAAGGAAAAGATCTTACCGCGGATTAACACGGAGAACGCGGATTGAGAATGCAAAACCTTGAACCACAGAGGACACGAAGGAACACGGGGAAAGGCAAGCAAATCGCCGAAAATTAAAACGCAAGCACCCTTCCGATCCGCGTTAATCCGCGTTCATCAGCGGTAAGATTTTTCTGATTCCGGCGATGTCGTGCGATGACGGCGATCCCGGCGGTTACTTCGGTTCTTTCAGCTTGAGCCTGGATTTGTTCTCTTCCAGAAAAGCGCGGAGATTGTCTGCCTGATCCAGCAGCCGGGTCCATTGTTCAAAATAGAGCGTAACCGGGAAACGTCCCAGGCCGTAAACGCTGACGCCGCCTTTTTCGCTTACGCGGAACTCGATCGATCCAGTGCGTTTGGTTGCGACCTGCTTCTCAAGTTCAGCAAGGCGGGCTTTCATTTCTTCATAAGTCGGTTCTGCCATGTGGGATCCTCTGGGATGAAATCTTACAACAACTTTTCCTCTTGACGCTCTACTATGCACGTAGTAGATATTGATGTCGGCCAAGATAGACTTGCAGAGGAGCGGGAGCGAACTATGACTTTATCAGGTGGGTTTAAATGCATCGTGGTCGCGCTGGCGCTTGTGGTTTCCACGGCGGCACAAACCCCAGACGTCAAGCTGCCGGACACCGCACCCGGCAAAACTCTCACCGAGTGGCTGGCCATGTGCAAGTCGCCCAACCTGGAGCAGATGACCAAGTGGAACACGGCGCATGTCGCAGAACAAATCTTCAAATTCGCGCCCGCGGACAGGCTGGCCAAAGACGATTTCAACGATTGCACTGAGAGTGGCGGCTATCGCATGGTGGAGATCGCAGACTCAAAGCCTGATCGCGTCACGGCGCTGGTGGTCGCCGGCAAAACTGACACATGGTATGACATCACGTTGGTCCTGGACAAACAGGAAAAGATCACTGGCATCGGCATGGGGCCTGCGGCGCCGTCAGAAGCCACGCTGCCCAAAGATCTGAGCGATGCCGCGATGACGAGCGACATCAACGCGCATGCGGACAAGCTGGCCAAGGCCGGGCTTGTGTCAGGGATATTGATCATCGCCCGCGACGGTAAGCCCATCATGACACGAACAGACGGGTTTGCCGATCGTGAAAAGAAGATCGCATTCACGCCATCAACACAATTCACGCTCGGCTCCATGGGAAAGATGTTCACCGCCGCGGCCGTTGGCCAACTGGTGGACCAGGGCAAGCTCTCTTACGATGACGTGGTCGGAAAATTCTTTCCTCAATTTGCCAACAAGACCATCCGTGAAAAAGCTACGGTCGGCATGCTGCTCTCACACACTGCCGGGATGAAAGACTTCCTGGGCAAGCGTTCGCCGGAGATGATGAAGAATGGCGTAAAGCGCGCGGCAGAGTTTATCCCGCTCTACGAAAATGATGAACCCAGGTTTGAGCCCGGCACCAGTTGGGCATACAGCAATGCCGGGCTGGCGCTGGCCGGGGCAATCGTGGAGAAAGTTTCCGGCGAAGATTATCCCGACTACATTCGCAAACACATCTTTGAGCCGGCGGGCATGAAAGACAGCGATCCCAACAACATTCCCGGACCGCATCCCCACCTGGTTGTGCCTTATACGCATATGAGCAAAGAAGGGCCAAGTGCGGACTGGCATGAAGCGGAGCATGACATTGGCAGCCCTGCAGGCGGCGCCATTTCCACCGCGGCAGACCTTGTGCGCTTTGCCGACGCACTGCGCAACGGCAAGCTGGTCAGCAAAGCCACCTTTGAAAAGATGACCCAGCCGCACGGCAAATCTCCACGCGGCAGTTACGGCTATGCCATGGAGATTGCCGACGTGTATTCTCGCACCGTTGTAGGCCACGGCGGCGGATTTCCCGGCGTGAGCACACATCTATATATGGTGCTCGATTCGCCATACACAGTGGTCGTTCTGGCAAACCAGGACCCGCCGGCATCAGAGCTTATCGGCGAACGAGCCAAAGCGCTGGTGGCGGAGAAGGCGAAGCGGGAGAAGTAGTGCGAGCACTTAGCAATTAGCCATAGGCAGACGGCAGTGGAGCAAATCCCTCATCTGCACGCCCTCGCATACGCTCGCCGTTGGGATTCGGGATAGCGATTCGACAAAGATTTGCCAATTTTTTCCGTGCCAGGTCGCCACGCATACATCGCAGGTCGCAGCCCTTCAGATATCGCCTAAACCCAAGAAAACATGTGCTATTATGGGCCCATCAATCACCAAATTTGCCGGTCGTAATCCATTTCAAAAGAGGTTGATTTGCCCACAATGATTCGTCATTTGCAGTTCGTGTGTGTGTTAGCTGTCGCGCCCTTATTGGCGCAGTCGCAGGCCCAGCCGCAGCAACAAGTAGCGCAGCCGCAAGCGCCCGCCGCAGCCGGGAGCCGGCCGCAACCTATTACGCCGCCAACGCCTGTTGCGCCGGATGCGCCCGTGCTCACGGTGCATGGCATCTGTCCTGCAGGACAGGCTGCGCCGGCGGACAAACCAGACGCATGCACCACGGTGCTGACGCGCGCGCAGTTTGAGGCCCTGGTCTCATCGCTCAACGTGAATAACACGAACTTCCCGCCGCCCGCGCTCCGCGGTTTTGCCACGGACTATGGCAACATACTGGCCCTGGCGAACGCAGGCGAAAAGGCGGGCGTGGATAAAGACCCGCGATTTGCGGACCTGATGAAGATTACACGCGCGCGCGTGCTGGCGGAATCCTATCGCCGGTCTCTGCATGAAAAATATGCCAACCCATCGGACGACGAGATTGCGGCGTATTACAAGCAGAACGTGGATAAGTTTGGGCAGACAAAGATCGACCGGATTCACGTTCCGAAAGTCGATCCCACACGCCCGCAGGACCGCCGGCCCGAGTTTGAAAAGAAAGCTAAACAACTTGCTGCTGACATTCGGGAACGCGCTGCGAGAGGTGAGGACGTGACGTCGCTCCAGGTTGAGGTCTATAAAACTCTGGGACTGAAAGCCCAACCGCCACAAACCGAGTTGAGCACCAACCCTAAGCCAACATTTCCTGCGAATGTGGAACAGGATATCAACGCGCTGAAAGCTGGCGAAGTCACAAAGGTGGAAGTTGAGCCCTCCGGATTCAACATATATAAGGTGCGCAGCCGGAATACCATACCGCTGGAGCAGGCCAGGGCGCAGATTGTCCGCGAGATTTCCCAGAAGAATATTGATGACGCGCTGAAAGCCGCCACCAGCAGCGTGCATTCTGATCTCAACGAGCAGTATTTTGGCTTCCACAACGCAGTGCCGCCGCAGCGGATTACGCCCCCCGGAAGCACAAGACCCGCGCCGCCAAAGTAGATAGTCGAGTTCAGTTGAAGTCACAAAAATGCGGGCCCACTGGGCCCGCTAAAGCCTCGACTTGTCACTTGCAATTTGCCGGTGCAAGGCTTGCCCGGTGGTAATCCAGGCAAGCCCGCTCCTGCGGTTCTACTGCCCCACTATTTTTACCGTGAATGACTCATTGCCCGGTTTGGCCTCGGTTCCGTCAAACGAGACTGTGCCCGTGCTATTAAAAGTCCCCACGGCATTGATGATCACATTCACTGTGATCGTAATGGTGCCAGCATTTGCCAGAGTGGGAGCAGTGCAAGTCACCGTGCCGCCTAAAGAGTTGACGGGCGGTGTGGTGCAAGTTCCCAAGGTGGTAGTTGCTGACGTGAACCGCAGACCACTGGGTATGACCTGCCTAAATACCACATTGGGTGCGTCTACACCTTTGTTGCTGATCGTCCAGGTGTAAGCATTGGTTGAATTGACCTTCCCGCTACCATGGGCCGCCTTGCCGGTGATTGCAAGATCGGTTGTTACCCCGGTGTTTGCAGGCGGAGGCGGAGGCTCGATGGTTGTAACGCTGGCACTGCTGCTTACCAACGGAGTGCCGGCCTGGTCAGTTCCGCTCACGGTAGCGGAGTTGGTGATGGTTTGGTTTTGCATTTGCACGAGCACGTTGATCCGCGCCACAGCGCCTGGGGCCAGCGCGCCCACGCTGCAGGACACGATACTTACACCCGCGCCTGCGCTGGTGCATGAT
Source organism: Candidatus Angelobacter sp. (assembly GCA_036496525.1). Classification (GTDB taxonomy): domain Bacteria; phylum Acidobacteriota; class Terriglobia; order Terriglobales; family Acidobacteriaceae; genus Angelobacter. Next base: position 9,858 of record DASXKZ010000095.1, on the reverse strand, counting down.
ACAGGCCCGCTCGCTGAAACAATATTCACCAGCGGTTGTATCGTTGCCGTGCCAGACACGCTATTCGCGACCGCGCCAGCCTGGGAGTACGTAAAGCTGGTACTGCTCGGAACAGTAGCAATCGGGAATGTGCCGTTGAAGGATGGATCAGCAACGCCGGCTATGGTCACCGTTTGGCCAAAGGCAAATGCCCGCGGTGCGGTTAGGGTAATCGTCACTTTTCCGTTGGCATCGCGTGAAGCGCTGGCAATGCTGGCGGGGACTGTGCTCACTGTATCCACCACGGAAATATTTGAAGCTGGGAATTGCGATGTGTTTGTGACAGTGATGTTGTAGGTCAGTTGCGTCGGCGTGGAGACTACTGAAGTCGGGCCTGACATTGCAATGGATACCGTTGGCAGGTTTGCCGCCGAAGGAATCACCGCATTGGACAAGTTAGACGCACCACTGAAGCCCGCGATGTTGGTCGCTTGCACCGTGAAGGTATAACTATGTCCATTGGTAAGCCCGCCAACCAGCGCGCTATCAGTATTGGAGCCAAAAGCCGGCGGCGGAACCGTTACAAAGATCGCAGTGCCAACTCCGTTGTCCAACACGTTGACCGTGTAGCTGGTGATTGGAGACCCGCCATTGCTGGATGAAACTGTCCAGGTGACGAACGCCTGTGTGTCTCCTGCAACCGCAGTCGCGCCCGTGGGTGCGCTTGGAACGCCGATACCCGGAGGCGTAATGGTATTGCTTTGCGCGGAGAATGCGCTGCTGCCGTTGCCGTTCGTCGCCGAAACTTCAAACGCGTAAGAAACGCCATTGGTTAGTCCGGGGATTACGAGCGACGTCGGCGGATAAATGGCGCCGGGGGCCGGGTTGACCACGATATCAGCCAAAGGCGCGCCAGCTGAAATGAAGCTGTTACGCACGGTGTAACTGGTTATCGGCTGCGCAATCTGTGTGGGACTCCAGCTCACAGTGGCTTGCGTATTGCCTGCCACTGCTACCACGTCCAGAGGCGTACCCGGAGCCGCGGGTGCAGCGGAGGTTTGCGTTGTCTGCCACCAGCGCGCCTCAGCCAGGATTGGTGGGACCGCTGTCACGCCCGGATCTTCAGCCGAATAAACCACCAAGTTCGCTGGGTCCGTCCCATCCACTGCCAGGCCAGTGATGGCTGCGAGCGGAGGATCGGGTGCCGGGTCATTGATATAAGTTACTGTAAGAGTCTGACCAGCCGGACCTCCCGCCACATTACCGACCCATGCAATCTGGTTTCCTACTGCAAAGTAGAGATTGTTGCCGTTGGTCTGGGGATAGAACTGATCGCCAACCAGGGGACCTGTTGGTCCTACCGCCGCCAGTGTGGATATCACCGTGCCATTTGCCGTCGTGCAGTCAGCTCTGGGAGGAACGAGGCAGGTCGTATCGGCATTGGGAATTACAAATGGAGAAGTTCCATCGCCACCCCAGAGGTCGTGACCGATCCAGGCCAAACCATTGCTGAGAGCGCCATCCGGCGTTGTTGCCACTTTTTGTACGAATTGAGCGCATGAGCCAAACCCGGTTTCTGACGCTGTGCCGGGGCTGTTGAAACGCAGAATGTCACCGCTATCCAAAAAGCCCACGTACAGATCACCCAAGGGACCTAGGGCCGCACCGCTGGGCTGAGTGCCGGCGGTAGGCAATATGCAGCCGGTACCACCCAGAAAATGGTCGGCCCCTGCGGTACTGGCCAGCGTTAGTGCGGTGGTCAAATCAATCGCCCCATGACCGCCATCGCCACTTGGATTGAAGCCAATACGGATAACGCCTTGGCCCGCGGAGATGTCGTCCACAAAATAAAGAAAGTGTCTTGCCGCGTCATAGGCAAACTGTCCGCCAAAAGGGACCGCAGCGCCGCCGCTGATAATGAAGAACTCGCAAGTGCTATCGCTCATGTGCCAGGGACCGGGAGCGTCAATTTCCGGGTCCATGCGGCAGATGCTGTCAAAGCTGTCCGCTACCCATAAATGGCGCACAGGCTGTCCCGTGAACTGGCTCGTCGCGGTACCTTGCATGATGATGCCTGCCACAGGGTCAGTGTTGTGATTTTGCGGATCCTGAGCGGATTGGCCGGAAAACAAAATCGTGTTCGTTGTGGGATTGATTGGTGTTTGAGCGCTCGCTGATGTCGCGCCCACAAGAACAATCATGAGGCAGAGCCGCATGATTAAAAGAGAGTAGTGCGCACCAAAGCGCTGTGCACCTTTAGTCGAGGGGGATGTCATTTTTTACCTTCCTGTTTTTATTTGTTCTTTGTTGCAATCTCTTTTGCCTCCGGAAGTTTGGCTAAGAGTAAGGAAAAAAAGCCGGGCCAATCAGGCCCGGCCTGCCCAACAGTAGGGCGTGAAGTTTGATTTAGGAGAAAAAAATTCGCTTCTATTCTCTGAGTCCTCCTCTTGAGACCACAGGCGAAAAGTCGCCAGACCTCAATCTTCTTCACGTAAAAGTGACACTGGTTACAAGCTCACCCGTGTCCGGGACAGATCTGCGCAAAAGCAGGGCTCTCCTGGAGACGGCGGATATCAGTCATGGATCATCCAAGGGAACAAATGCTGCAATTCCCAAAAATGCGCGATCCAAATGTTGTTGTGACGATGTTTTGGCGTAGCCGGAGTGCTGCGTTGCTTCCGATTCAGAACATTCAAGCCCAGGTGAGTATTGCTTTAGGTCTTGGTTCTGCTGGTTTTTCCCTTAGCGAACAAGGGACAAGCCTCGGGTATTAGCTACGACAAAAAAGAGATTGGAGCGAGAATTAGCGCCTGAGCGGAACAACTAGCTGCGGAGAGCCCTTATCCAGGGCCGGAACTACTGGGAAACTTACAGAAGCCACAAGCTCAACCGAAGCCGGCTGAACGTTGCGACCATGCTGGGCGACCGCGCTTGCGCGCGGACTGGAAACCTGAATCCCTTTCTTACTGGGAACAACACCGTTGAACTCAACCGTCACAGGAGGCGTACTGTCGTCGCCGTCCGCATCGTAGGAAAAACACACCATGCTGGCCATTCCTGAAAGCAGGAGCATCATGCCAAGTACGGCGCCACGAAGATATCTGGTGAGAAGCGGTTTCATAAGCTACACGGTCGCCAGAGCGCACTTTGGCGATGTACAAGTCTGCTCAATTGGCATTAGAGAACCCTTAATGCAAGATTAGAATTTCTAATGATTTTCAGGCCGTTGCTTGAGGATCGCGACCAGGTCGGTATCGCCTCTTGCCCTCAGCGTATGAAGTCTTGACCTTCCGTTTCCTGGGGGAAATCGTTGAAAATGTTACTATTTCATGACAAGTTTCATCGAATCCAACCTAAAATGTTTACCAATATTCCGAATTGGCGGCAGTATCGCGTTCCCTACCAGAGCAATTGGTCTTCAATAACATTTATGGTGTTGTGTGGATTCTTTGTTGCGATCGGTTCGGCTGCGCACGCACAGGCTGGGGCTGCGCCCCCTGTAATCGTTCAGCCGGGTGCGCCGGGAAAGCCGAGCAAGAGATTGCCGGCATCCGCAACGGCAAAGCTGCCGCCGCGATCGCAAGCGGAAGCAGAGTTCATGCAAGGCATGATCATGCATCATGCGCAAGCCGTGGAGATGACGGCACTGATTCCATCGCATACTGAAAATAAGGACCTGCGATCACTAGGCGCGCGCATCAGCAGTTCCCAGTCAGACGAGATCAAATTTATGAAGAGGTGGCTGGCAGCTCGCGGAGAACCAATTTCCATGTCGATGCCAGGAATGAAGAACATGGATACTTCAGGCCATCCAATGGCTCTAATGCCCGGTATGCTTACACCCGAGCAGATGGAAGCGCTGCGGAAGGCGAAGGGCGACGAGTTCGACCATTTATTCTTGACAGGGATGATTCAGCACCACAATGGCGCGTTGACCATGGTGAAAGATCTGTTCAATACCGCAGGCGCAGGCCAGGACGCCGAGCTGTTCAACTTTGCGACCGATGTGGACAGCGGTCAACGGGCCGAAATCAGGATTATGCAAGGAATGTTGGAGAAGAAAAATTCAGAGGAGAAACAATGAACCGAGTGCCCAGAGTTGCTTTTTGCGTAGCGATGGCTGCCATGATTTTATTCCCCGGAGTGAACCGGATGCGGGCGCAAGACCAGACGCCGTCACCCACGCCAGCGGCCCAGACGCCGTCACCCACGCCGGCTGCGCAAGAACCGGAAGAGGAAGACAAAAACCCGTTTGCCGTGGAGCCCGCTCCTCCCCTCCCACCCGGCATGACCGGGTCCGATACAAATGATCCGCGCGGGAAACTGGCCCCAGGGCTTTATAACGCGGGTGAAGCTGCAATGGGGATCAAGCACCTTCAGCTTGTCAAAAAGCCTGGTGCATTTCAACTTGGGACGAATAATCCCAATGATCCAAAGGTGCAGAAGATGCTTCAGCAGCTGAACTCACCTAATCTGGCAAAGCTCCCGGCCTCCAGGCGTTTGGTAATCGCGCAGCTTGCTTTCGCAAACTCTGACCTTGCATTTCAGGGCAACCACCTGTTTCAGGGGAATTTTTATGGCATAAACATCTTTGATATTTCCAATCCAGCACATTCCAAGCTGCTCACTTCGCTGGTATGTCCTGGTGGCCAGGGGGATGTATCGGTTTATAAAAACCTGCTTTTCATGTCGGTCGAACAGCCGAATGGACGCCTTGATTGCGGCACGCAGGGCTTTCCGCCGGGACCTCCCCCGACTCCAGAGGAGCAAAAAGATAAGAAGCGTCGCCCACCGGCCGCGCAAAAAGACCGTTTCCGCGGTGTGAGGATCTTCGACATTTCCGATATCAAGAATCCTAAGCAAGTCGCCGCGATACAGACGTGCCGCGGATCGCACACGCATACGCTGGTGATCGATCCCAACGATAAAGACAATGTTTATATTTACGTGTCGGGCACATCGTTTGTGCGCCAATCGGAGGAACTGGCAGGATGCTCAGATGTTGAAGAACCTGGAAAGGATCCCAATACAGCTCTGTTTCGCATTGACGTGATCAAGGTCCCGCTGGCTTCGCCGCAGGATGCGAAGGTAGTTTCGAACCCCCGCGTGTTCATGGATGCCCGGACCGGCGCGATGAACGGCCTGAACAATGGCGGTACCCATGGCACCAAGGGCCCGGAGAAGCCGAAAGATACGAACCAGTGCCATGACATCACTGTATATTCCGCCATCGGATTGGCGGCGGGCGCGTGCTCCGGAAACGGAATTTTGCTCGACATCAAGGACCCTGTAAATCCCAAGCGCGTGGATGCGGTGAATGATCCGAATTATTCATATTGGCATTCAGCTTCTTTCTCAAACGATGGGACCAAGGTTGTGTTTACTGACGAGTGGGGCGGCGGCCTGGGGGCGCGGTGCCGTCCGAACGATCCTAACAAGTGGGGCGCCGATGCGATCTTCGGTTTGAAGAATGACAAACTTACCTTTGAGAGCTATTACAAGATGCCGGCTGCGCAGAGTGACTCGGAAAACTGCGTGGCGCACAATGGCTCGCTGATTCCTGTCCCTGGCCGCGATATTGAAGTGCAGGCGTGGTACCAGGGCGGCGTTTCCATTGTGGACTTCACGGATGCGGCACATCCATTTGAAATTGCCTACTTTGACCGTGGACCGATCGATCCGAACACGCTGGTGCTGGGCGGCGATTGGTCTGCGTATTGGTACAACGGCTACATTTACGGTTCGGAAATTGCGCGCGGACTGGACGTGTTTGAACTGACACCAACGAAGTTTTTGACGCAGAATGAAATCGACGCGGCAAAGACAGTTCAAGTCAATGAACTGAATGTGCAGAACCAGCAAAAGCTTGAGTGGCCGGCAAAATTGGTCGTCGCCAAGGCCTACGTGGACCAATTGGCACGGTCGCAAGCCTTGTCTGCGGACAAAATCACAGCCCTGCAAAAAGCGGTCCAAAGCGCAGAGAGCTCTCACATGAGTCAGGATGCGCTGGCGAATTTGAAGGGCATGGCGTCGTCATTGGCCAGCGATGCCGGCTCGGCAAAAACTCCTGCGGATTCGACACGGTTGAAGGCGCTGGCTGAGATTCTGGAGCATCCAGCGGCATAGCCACTTCATTATTGCCGGTAAACTCGTAGATCGGGACGCTGAAGGTTAAGTCCGTAAGCGTCCCTTCTTTTTGGTTTGTGACGTTTCAGATCGTCTCCATGACCAAACTCCCTGGGACGTGCTCAAACACGGCTGAAAGATTTCATGGATTGTCGGCTCGGCTCACCGAGGCGTCCAGTGTGGATGGCTGCTGAAAAGGCCGCCGGCAAAGCCGATCTGATAGACCAATAATATTCCGAATGCAAGACTGAGCAGGCCGGAGACTAATGCAAGTCGATGTGAGAATTTTTGCCGGCCCTTTCCCATAAACCTGAAGGCAGAGGCGATGCTCATGGTAATCAGCATCATGCCCCCAACGGTGCCCGCTCCAAAAACAAGAAGGTAAACCACAGCCCAGCGCGGATTGGGAATCGCGGCCAGAACAAGCAGAGCTACCGCGGCGGAACCGGCAAGCCCGTGGACCACGCCAACGATAAACGGCCTCACCGGACGATACAAAGCAAGCTTGCCGAAAAGACGATCCAGCAGCGCCAATGGCGTTCGATTGGGCCGATGTGGATGCGCTTCCGGTGCGTGCCCGTGTGCGTGGCTATGAACATAGTCGCCATGAGCATGCAGATGCGAGTGCATGACTTCAGAACCTGTATTGGCGTCGGTTGCGGGCGATGGCACGGAACGCATGAAAGCCGCCACGTTCATAATGCCGAGAACAATTAGCATGAGCGCGACAGAAAACTCCATACTCAAGCCAATGCGGGTGGGAATGACCACATCAAACAAGATGATCAGAGCGCCCACTACAAAAATTGTCAGCGTGTGTCCCACGCCCCAAAATGCGCCTGTCAGCGCAGCGCGCATAAGCTGGCGCTGGCGCGTCACAATGGTAGTAACGGCAATTACATGGTCCGCGTCAGTAGCATGGCGCATCCCCAGAAAAAAACCTACCGCGATGATGGAAAGAAAACTACCCATGCCTCTTTAACGAATGTCTCCTTTCCCAAGATCGTATCATCCTGACCTTAACCGTTTACCGCCGATTTGGAGAAGCCCAGCCAATCAGCGATCGTAAATGTCTGTGAAGAGCTTCAGGCGACATTGGTCTGCTTCGCGAAGGCCGTCGTCGCTCAATCTCCAGGTCCAGTTGCCGCCTAGCGTTCCCGGTGTGTTCATGCGGGCTTCGCTGCCGAGGCCCAGAACGTCCTGCATGGGAAACAGGACACTGTTCGCAACCGACTTCATGACCTCGCGAATAAAGATCCAATTGACCTCGTGGTCGAGTTGGTTGGCGCTTACACCGAAGTAATTCTGTGCATCCGCATATTCCTTTTTTACGTCAGCTTGAGTACGGGTGCTTTGCGCCACGCCGGAGCGCCACCATCCGAACATGGTGTCATTGTCGTGACCGCCGGTATACGCAACCAGCTGCGATTCATAGTTGTGTGGACGAAAAGTAGGCGCCTGCGGATCGGTACTAAACGCAAACTGCAGAATCGCCATTCCCGGATAACCAAATTGCTTGCGGATGGCTTCCACTTCCGGCGTGATTACGCCCAAGTTCTCCGCGACAATTGGCAGCGGCCCAAGCTTTTCCGTAAGCACCTGAAAGAGTTCAGCGCCAGGACCTTTGACCCACTTGCCATGCATGGCCGTCGGCTCGCCCGCGGAAATTTCCCAATAAGCTTCAAAGCCGCGGAAATGGTCCAGCCGCACCATGCCAAACATTTTGAGAGAAGCGCGCACGCGTTCAATCCACCAGTGATAGCCGTTCTTCTTCATGGCATCCCAGCGGTACAGTGGATTACCCCAGAGCTGCCCGGTGGCGCTGAAGTAGTCCGGCGGAACGCCTGAAACTTTTAAGGGATTTCCCTTTTCGTCCAGCCAGAACATTTCAGGATGCGCCCAAACGTCTGCACTGTCATGGGCTGCATAGATGGGAATATCTCCCATAATGCGGATTCCGCGTCGCTCGCATTCCTGTTGAATCACATTCCATTGGCGAAAAAACTCAAACTGCCAGAACTTGTAGGCCGCGATTTCAGAAGCAAGATTTTCGCTCCACTTCGCTAAAGCCGAATGATCACGCGCAGCAAGAGCCGGGTCCCACTCCGTCCATACCTTGCCTTGATGCGCATCTTTCGCCGCCATGAAAAGAGCGTAGTCATCCAGCCATGTTCGGTTTTCACCAACGAATTTCTCAAACTCAGCTATGGCCCCGGACCTGGCAGATACGAAAAAATTGGAAGCGGCTTTTCGAAGCAAACTGAATTTGCAAGGAATCACCAGGCTGAAATCCACATGCTCCGCAGGAAAGTCCGGCATTGATTGCAACGATTCCTTATTCAGCAGACCATTCTCAACCAGCGTTTCCAAACTGATGAGCATTGGATTTCCCGCAAAGGCCGACAACGATTGATACGGCGAGTCACCGTATCCGGTGGGATTCAAGGGCAGAACCTGCCAGATTTTTATTCCGGAATCATGTAGATAAGAACAAAAGCGTAGCGCTTCCGACCCCAGTTCGCCAATTCCATAGGCGCCGGGCAGAGACGTGGGATGCAGCAGTATGCCGGCTGAGCGCGGAAATATCATTGCAGTTGTTCCAGAACTCCGTGAAGCGGAATGCGTATCCAATCCGGCCGGTTCGCAAGTTCGTACTCAATTTCCATCAATCCCTTTTCAAGTGTGTATGCATCCAGCAATGCTTTGACTTCGGGTTGGGTTTGCGGCAACCAGTGGGCAGCCCCGGCGGTTTCAAAGTATCCTCGCAGGAACAGCGCGCTCACCCATTGATACCAGGCTTTGGCCCACCGCTCCAATCGCCAATCGGCATCCTGCGTAGTAACAATCCCCGGCACATGATTGAAGAGCACCGCGTGCGATACGTAGTGCAGCGAGCGAACCATGCTGGCAACATCTTTGATCGGCGAACGTTTAATGCGCCGCTCGCTCATAGGCCGTGTGTAGTCTCCATCGAAGTTCTTGATGATGAAATCGCTGCCGGTATAAAGCACATTCCCCAGATGATAATCGCCATGATGCCGGGTCCGCGTTCCGGAGATGCGCATATCTCTAAGAGCGTTAAAGCGTTCCCGCAGCGTATCTTGCTGCTCAAGGACCGTCCGTGCTTCTTCCTGCGCCGCTCCCGATAACCGCTCCACATTCTGCCCAAGCGCATCGAGTGACTTATTCATCGTCGCCAGCAGTCCATGATAAAGACTGTGACGATAGAACTCAGTAAAGGGCTCGGGTGCAAATTCCGGCATCTCTGGATGGCTGCTGAGCGCCGCGTGCATTTCAGCGGTACAGCGCCCTAACAATACTGCCGTCTCAGCATGTCCGCCCAGCAATTCAGTGATGACCCGCGGCATCGGCTGGGAGAACAATGCGAATGGAGTTCCTGACTTCAGTTCTTTCAGGCGTGGATCGTCTTCTCCGATAGCCAGAGCGCGTTCAAAGAAAAGCCCCAGATGATCAATGGTATAAAGCCATCCATCAGTAGCGTTTCGCAAATAGGCGCTGAGGGTGCCAAGCGTGGTTACCTGCTCAGTCTCATCTTGCGTTACCCGGTATTCCACTGCTCCCAGCGTACGGGCAATATGAGAAAAGCTCGTATGGTTTGTCAGGAACTCGCCGATCTCGCGGTCAGGGTTCGGGCCCGTTTCAACTTCGCGATATAGAGTAAAAACAAAATCCTGTCCCAGCGTAACCAAAATCTTGTGTTCATCCAATGTCTGCGGCTGAGGGTCCAGATTG
>DASXKZ010000094.1:0-17114 GCA_036496525.1 Candidatus Angelobacter sp. | reverse complement strand
GATGACAAGGTCGGAGCCATCTTGTGTGATGCGTTGGATTCTTCCGCTCGTGAAATCTTCAACGTATATGTCATTCTTCTTGACGTAGGCGACCTTGGTCGCATCGGGATTGAATTTGGCATACATCAGGCTGGCCTCGGGAGCATCTCCGCCCAGCTTCTTGAACATGCCGGTCTTGCGATCGAGGAACCAGTAGTCGCCGCGAGAATTGGTGCGCCATACGCGGCGTGTATTCGTGAAAATCAGGACACGCTGATTGTCCTTTGACCAACTAAGTGCCGCGATCTCCAGCCGTCCTTTTCCGTCTTCAGGCGTAAGCTGCGCGGCCGTGATGAGGACTTCGCGGTTCTTGCCCGTCGCAGTATCATACTTTACAACGTCACGCCCGTGGCCTCCGGCCGCCGGTTCCGTCGCAATGTAGGATTGCCCGCCATCAAACCAGCGTGGCGGAGGCAAGGGACGCTCGCTGAATTCATTCGTGAAGATGCGGGTGATCGTGTCCTTTGGCGTTTCTGGCGCTGGTGCAGGTTGCTGGGCGAACGCGACCGCCGACAGCATCAGGATTGAAACAAACGCAAAACGACGAAGGGCATACTGATTCATGGGGTCCTCGAAATGAATTGGAAGAGAGATGCTACGGGAGAGGGTGTCAGAATGCAATTACTTCTCCGCTGGTCGAAAAAGCCCGCATTATTATTTGGAGATTGCTTGCTGAGGGTCCATGCGCCCTTATTCCTTAACTACGTCTACAAAGTACAGATCCAATGACCCTGGTTCCGCTTTACAAAGTGATTCACGAGCGATACGCGGTCTACTGGAAGATCGATCGTCCCTCGGCCTGAAGGCGATGATTAGCGTGTAACTACATGCCCCTCTGATTACCCAGGTATTAGGAATTTGCGACAGGGCTGTATACGAATGAATTACTCAGACGGAAAATATCGAACCGCTGTAACTTGCTTGCTTTTCAGTGAAATGGGAAGAATGGCGGGTCAAAAAGAAGGTTTGGTAGCGCTACCGGGAATCGAACCCGGGTTTTAAGATTGAGAATCTCACGTCCTAACCCCTAGACGATAGCGCCACTCTGTTGTGCGGGCTTATGCAGTATAACAAAGCTCTAAGGTCATAGAGCAATCAGCCGATCTGAAATTACCGTCGAATCCAAAATCGAAATTATCGAAAAATCCTGCCGCCGCTGAAAAGCCTACGCCTCGTCCGTGCTTGAAAAAATCGCTGCTTCCCTCTGCTGTTTCCTGGAACACATTTAGTTCTTCAGATCAGTGTCATCAGTGTGTATCAGTGGTAAAAGTTCCGGTTTTCTCCATGTCTCCGCGCCTCCGTGGTAGGGTTTTATTTCTCAATCTGCGCTCATCCGCGTTGATCTGCGATTAGCTTTTTGCTTCACACAAATGAGTGACACAAAACACTTAACCCCGCGATGAATCGCCAGAGATTCTCAATTTTTGTCCGCATCCGCCCACATGCCGCCGCGGATTCTTCTATAATGAATGCAACGCCGCTCTCGTTTATAAATCAATAATTCCGGAGCTGAGGGAGCAAGACATAAGAAATGGCAACAAAACCGTCTAAACCGCGCAAGACTACATCCGAAAAACAAGGAGCAGCACAGCAAAAATCGACCGTCACCCCCATTGGGCAGGGTACGAATGTTGCAGAAGCCGCCGACAACCGTACATTCCAGCCGGCAGAACACAGGTCTTCAGGAGACCACAGAATCCAGGAAGAGATCCGCATCCGCGCCTATGAGCTTTTTGAGCAGCGGGGGCGCCTGGAAGGCTTTCACGACGAGGATTGGGCACGGGCTGAAGCTGAAGTTCTGGCAAAATATCGAAGGGACAAAAGCGCGTAGCCCGAATGAAACAGGCCCTTCTGCTCGACGATAATATTGCACAGCTCACGGTGCGTGAGCTGGTGCTGCGCCAGGCTGAGGTTGAAAGCCATGTCGCCACCAAGGGACAAAGCGCCCTGGCCTTATTGCGCAGTGATGCCGGACGAACCAAAATCGGCGTGGTGATCACAGATCACCTGATGCCGGACATGGACGGAACTGAGTTTGTTCGGCAGTTGCGGGCTTTTAACAAGGACGTTCCGATTATCGTAATCAGCGGCCTCCCCGATGCCGACTCCGAATATGCCGGTCTGAACGTCATTTTCCGAGTTAAACCCTGTGATCCTGAGGACTTAATCGCCCTAGTAAAATCGGCGCTCAAAGTTAAGGCCTCTGCCTAATTGAGTCATTGCAGCGGGCATGAAACCATATTAAGCTCCTAAACAAATGCCATTATTAGGAAGCTTTTGTCTATTATTCGCTTTGGCGCTCGCCGGCTATTGTTTTGTAGTTGGCGTCATCGCAGCGGTACGTAAAGATGCTGTCGGCTATCGGCTAGCGGAAACGGCGCGCCGAGCCGGCATGGCGTCTTTTATAGCTGTTCTTGTCGCGGCGGGCGCGCTGGTGTATGCCGCGCTCACAGACGATTTTTCCGTCGCTTACATCCTTCATCATTCCAATCGTGCACTGCCTGGCCCTTATAAATTCGCGGTATTGTGGTCTGGACAGGAAGGCTCAATCCTCTTTTGGGCGCTCCTGCTTTCCGCATATGGCTTTGTTCTGCGTTTGCGTCACAAAGTCGATCAGCGTCTGGTGGCCATGGCGTCCATGGTTTTGGCTGCCATCCAGATTTTCTTTCTGATTCTGGTTAATTTTGTCGCCAACCCGTTTGGCATCATGGATCGACTTGCCTCCGACGGAAACGGCCTGAATCCGCTGTTGCAGTATCCAGAAATGGTGATCCATCCGCCGATGCTTTATCTCGGTTACGTCGGCGTGTCAGTCCCATTCGCTTTTGCGCTGGCCGCGCTCATCATGCGCTATCCGGGTGAAAAGTGGATACACATTACCCGCCGTTGGACCATGGTGGCCTGGCTCTTCCTTACTTTTGGCATCTCACTGGGCGCGCATTGGGCTTACGCAGTTCTGGGCTGGGGCGGATATTGGGGCTGGGACCCGGTAGAAAACGCTTCCCTGCTCCCGTGGCTTTCCACTACTGCGTTCCTGCATTCGGTCATGATGCAGGAAAAGCGCGGCATGATGAAGATATGGAACGTCTGGCTGATCTTTATCACCTTCATGCTCTCGATTCTGGGAACGTTCCTTACCCGTAGCGGTGTTGTCAGCTCCGTGCACTCATTCGCACAGTCCAGCATCGGCAACTGGTTCTCAGGATTTCTGGCCATCATTTTTGCCGTCTGCATGGTCGCTTACATCCGCAACCGTGACCATCTACGCTCTGAAAATCAGCTTGAATCGCTGGTATCGCGCGAATCCAGCTTCATGTTCAACAATCTGCTGTTGTTGGGTGCGTGTTTTGCCGTGTTATGCGGCACGCTATTCCCCATCTTGTCTGAATTGGTGCGCGACGTAAAAATGAACCTGGGCGCGCCGTTCTATAACAAGGTAATGGTCCCGATCGGCCTTGCTCTGATCTTCCTGACCGGCATCGGGCCTCTGCTGGCATGGCGCAATACCTCCGTCGGCAGCATCAAGCGCAATTTTGCCGTGCCGGCAACGGTAGCTCTGCTGATTGAGGCTGTCGTCGGCTTCGTGCTATTTAAAAATGGCGTGCGCTTCTGGACAGACATGGGCCAGATTTACGCCATGATGGCCTTCTGCCTGGGGACTCTGGTTATCGCCACGGTTGCATCTGAGTTTATCCGCGGCGGCATCGTCTGGAAAAACAAGCTCCAGACCAATATCTTTGCTGGAATGTACCAGCTCTCACGCCGCAACATGCGCCGCTATGGCGGCTATGTCGTCCATTTTGGCGTTGTGCTGGTAGTGATCGGCCTGGCAGGCGCAGCCTTCAATCGCGACAAAGAACAGGAAATGGCCAATGGGGACAAACTCGAGCTCGGGCGTTACACACTGGTAAGCCAGGCATATACCCAGGATGACAATGCAAACTACGAGTCACAAGCCGCCCTGCTTGATGTCTACCGAGATGGAAAATTCCTGACCCGGCTCAATCCGGAGGAGCGTCGTTTTAAGGCAAGCGGCGGACAGCCTGTTCACATTATTGCAAATCACTCCACGCTGCGCGAAGACCTTTACGTAACCTATCAGGGGTTCAATTTCCAAACGGGACATCCGATCATCAAGGCGATCATCAACCCTCTTGTGAATTGGATTTGGATCGGCGTACTCGTGATTGTGATTGGAACAGGCATGGCCCTAGTGCCAAACGCGGCGCCGGTCAGCGTGCCTGTGAGAAGCGCGGTGGCTGTGGCACAGATTGATGAGCAGGGCATGCAGCCCGCGGGAGCAGGCAAGTGAAGAAAATCTTAAAAGCACTGCTTCTTCCCTGCGCTCTGGTGCTGCTCATGGGAGCGGACAACCAGGAAGCCAGGTACCAGAAGCTGGGCAGCAAAATTATGTGCACCTGCGGCTGCGCGGAGATGCTCCTGCAGTGCGATCACGTTGGTTGCCCGAATTCCGACCGCATGACTCACCAATTGCGCGCGAATGTGCAGACCATGAGCAGCGATGAAGAAGTGCTGGACTGGTTCCGAAACACCTGGGGCGTTACGTCCGTGGTTGAGCCGCGCACACACGGCTTTGAACTCTTGGCCTGGATCCTCCCCGCCGCCGGGCTTGGTCTGGGACTGATTCTGGTTCTCCTGGTGATCCGTAATTGGAAAATGCGTCCCGCACCGGTTGCCGCCGCCGACCTGAACCTTGCTCCGGACCTTGAAGCTTTGCGCGATCGCGCCCGCCGGGAGACCGAACTATGAGTCCCGCCATTTTTGACTACATCATCAAGATGGTGTGTTGCATTTTCGCTGCCGGCATCCTGATCTATGTTTTCTATCCCAGCCGCGATACCGACACAGGAGTCACCAAGACCCGTGCCGCTTATCTTTATGAGCGCAAAGAAGTGGTCTATGAGAACCTGCGCGATCTGAGTTTTGAATTCAAGTCAGGCAAGTTTACCCAGGCTGACTATGACGGCATGCGTCTTGGCCTTGAAGCAGAAGCAGCGCGCATCCTCGCCGAAATTGAAATGCTGGAGTCTGCGAAAGCCTGAAGGAGCCTATTCCATTGAAGCACGTTGCTGTCACATTTCTCCTCATCTTTTCACTTGCCGCCGCGGCGGACACGCTCAAGGGCGTCGTCCAGAACAGCACCACCAATAAACCATCCGCAGGCGATGACGTTACCCTGAAAAAAATCGGCAACGGCATGGAGGATGTGGCCAAGACAAAGACCAATGCCAAGGGCGAGTTCAGCTTTAGCGTTCCAGCCGCACAGCAACCTTATATCGTTTGGGTCCAGCACCAGGGAGTAACGTACACGCAGGCTGCTCTGCCGGGAAACGTGCCGGTTGCAGTCCGGGTTTTTGATTCATCTGCAAACGTAAAAGAAATCGCCATTCTTGACCACGCCATGGCGCTCCAGACCTCAGAGGACGGATCAACCCTGAACGGCGAGGAAATCTATACCGTCGATAACAAGTCCTCTCCGCCCCGCACCCTCAGCGCAAAGCAAACAATGGAGTTTTACCTGCCGGAGGGAGCATCGATCAAGGAATCCAGCGTTCAGAGCGGCAAAGCGCAGCTCAAGGCAGCGGTAATCCCTACCGGAGAGAAAAATAAGTTTGCCTTCGTGTTTCCGATTCGGCCTGGCCAAACGCGGTTCCATGTTATCTATACGGCGCCATACTCGGGAAAGCTGGATATTGATCCGCGGTCCGATCTTCCAACTGGAACATTAATGGTGGCAGCGCCCGATTCCATGAAATTCGCCGCCACTGACGCCGCTCTGTATCAAACAAACACGAATCCTCAGTTCAAAGGCGTCAACTTTTTCGTCGCCAAAAACGTAACTCCAAAACAGAAAGTGGCGTTCGCGATATCCGGCAGAGGAGAAATGCCGCATGAGCAGGAACAAGCGTCTGCTCCAGCAAATGGAGGCGCACGTGGAGAGCCTGCCGGCCCTGGAGGCGGCTTGGGCGTGCCCAATGAAAGGCCCGATCCTCTCCATTCCGGTCAGTGGCTATTCCTGGGAGTGTTATCTCTCTTCCTGGCCGCAGGCGGCGTGTTTGTTTACACGTCCAACCAGAATGTCCCTGCCGCCGTGGGATCGGCTGTCCCACAAGATCGTTCCAAATTGTTAATGGAAGCCATGAAAGAAGAAGTTTTTCAGCTTGAATCAGACCGATTAAATGGCAAGATCAATGCGCAGGATTACCAGACGGCAAAAGCAGCGCTGGATAAAACACTGCAACGCGCGGTGCAACGGCAGCCAAAAGCAACTTAGGCTGTAAAATAAATCAGCTTGCCGATGCCGAAGGCGTGCAAACGCCGGCACGGCGCCATCTCAGCGTTGCGGATTGATCGATCATCAATGGCCATCATCGTTAAATCTTCCTCTTTGCACGGTGCAGGCGTTTACACCACTGCCCCCATCAAAAAAGGCGCTCTCATTCTGGAATATACCGGGCCTCGGCTCACCGCCAAGGCTTGCGAAGGCATGTACGCGGATACAGAGGTGACATACCTCTTCGCCATGGATGACGGCGATACCATCATTGACGGTTTTGGTATGGCTGCTTTCGTGAACCATACCTGTGATCCAAACTGCGAGACCGACCAAATCGACAACCGGATATGGATCATGGCCCTGCGCGACATCGAAGCCGGAGAAGAACTCACCTATGACTACAACCTCTTCGATGGGGACATAGGCGAGAAAGCGCCCTGCTATTGCGGCTTGAAGAATTGCCGGCGGACGATGTTCTCTGAAGAGGAAGTTGCGCGCCAGAAAAAAGTTTTGCGCCAGCGCAAGAAGCGTAGAGAAGCAGCGCGCCTCCGCCGCCTGAAAGAACGCAAGGCAACAGCACGTAGGCGTTAGATAATCGCCGCCGCAGGCTGGGAGTTATGCAGTCAACAAAATGCCGTCCGCTTTTCGGCGATGGCATTGTTATTTTCCAGCTATCTCGACTTCTAACTTATCTCGGCAATGGTGTCGATGTTCCGTTCCAGCTCAGTGGCTGGTCCACTCGAATAAGCATGACAGCCTGCGCAGGCAAACGCACGTCTTTACCATTGGTGGCTACAACATAACCTCCGCCCGAAAGCGTGCCGATGGCCAAGCCTTTGATAGGTCCGCCAAGGCTCCGCGCAGCCGCCGCGCCAATAGCACTGGAACCTTTGCCGCCCTCTGCAATAGATTTCCTCGGACTTTTGCTGCTGGTATCGTGCACGGAAACCAACGTTGCTGTCAGTGGCACTGTCTGGCCTGTTGGCAAGACCACGTCCCTGAAGCGCAAGCTCAACTTGGGCTTGTCCTTAAGAGCGGCCAGGGTCTTTTCATCATCGGATTCTGCCACTTCGCCTTCAATGCGTGCGCCTGCGGGGATCACGACTGCGCCGTTATTGGCCCGCACTGGATCACTCAGGGTTGCAGTAAAGCGATCACCCGGCTTTGCAGTTTTGCTTGAAAGAGGTGTATCCAAAGCTGCATGTATTTCCGTGCCCGCACCCACTTCGTCAAACACAGCTGTAGTTGCAGACGACGTGGTCTGGCCAGAGTTCGCCGTTTGTCCAGCACTTCCCTGTGGCACATCGGCTTGGGGTGTATGTGCAGGTGGCGTGGTTCCATTTGTCGGTACGGTGGGAGTTTGCGTTTGCGGCGTGGTTGCCGGGTTGTTGTTGGTTCCCGGCACGTTCTGGGCAAAGGCCACTGCCCCAGCCACCAGTGCAAAGAGTATGAGCGTGGCTGTGCTGCGCATAAATTGAATGCCCTCCATGTGGTTACAGGTGAGAAGCTGGCAAAGAATCTCAGGTTGGCCCGCTCAGCCCTCTTTTTTGCGCAATCCAGCATCTCTGTAAAGAACGCATTGGCATGCCGCCACACGTTATAATTGTTTTTGGTCGATTCAATCGGTCCTGATCTTACCGTTATAGGAGTTCCCAAATTGACATCCAATGGTCAGCCTTCCAAACCCCGAGTCTTGGTGGTGGATGACGAGCGCGTTATCGCCGACACCCTGGCGATAATTCTCAATCAAAATGGGTTCGATGCCTCAGCCGTTTACACGGGAACGGCGGCCGTGGATCGTGCACGCGAAACCAAGCCTGACCTGATCATTAGCGATGTCATCATGCCTGACATGAACGGCATTGAAGCCGCTATCCGCATCCGCAAGGCGCTGCCCGGATGCAAGATCCTTCTCTTCTCCGGCCAGGCCGCAACTGCCGATCTGCTGGAAAAAGCCCGCGCTCAGGGCCATGAATTTGAGATTCTGGCAAAACCCGTTCATCCACAGGATTTGCTGGCTAAGCTAAGAAACTAATACCTCACGACAAAGGTCACGAAGGAGCACTAAGGTTTCTCTTCGGCTCGATGGCTTTGTGTTCCTTCGTGTCCTTTGTGGTTAGAGCTTCTGGTTAGAGTTCTCTTCGGCCTTCCATGGCTTTCAACATCGTCACTTCGTCGGCATATTCAATGTCGCTGCCGGCGGGAATTCCAGTCGCAATTCGGGTGATCTTCACGCCAGGACGTTTCAGCAAACCGGTGAGATGGACAGCCGTAGCCTCGCCTTCGATAGTGGGATTGGTGGCGATGATGACTTCATCCAGGCTGCCACTCTCAATCCTTCTCATCAGTGAAGGTATCCGCAAGTGTTCCGGTCCAACGCCGTGTAGAGGAGAAATCGCTCCGTGCAGGACGTGATAAACACCGTTATAAAACCGCGCCTTTTCGATTGATGCGATATTCGTGGGCTCTTCCACCACGCAAACCAGGCGTTGGTTTCGGGTAGCGCTGGTGCAGTAGCTGCATGGATCAACATCAGTGATGTTGCTGCATACAGAGCAAAGATGAAGCTTTTCTTTAAGATTGCGGATAGCTGCCGCGAGTGCCTCGGCATCCTCAGCGCTTGAGCGCAGAATATGAAATGCCAGACGCTGGGCGCTTTTGCCGCCAACCCCTGGAAGTTTCTTCAGCTCATCAATGAGTCGAGCCATTGGCTCGGCGAACTTTGACACAGGGTCCCTCTAAATTCCCGGAATTCCCATTCCGCCCAGCATGCCGCCCACGGTCGACTGCATCGCTTCATCCACTTTCTGTCCTGCCGCGTTCACAGCCGCGGTCACAAGGTCTTGCAGCATCTCCACATCGCCGGCTTTCACCGCTTCAGGATCGATCCTCGTCTCCAGTACTTGCTTCTGGCCATTCATCTTGATGGTGACGGTGCCGCCGCCTGAAGAAGCCTCAACTACAGTCTGCTTCATCTTGCTCTGCAGATCCTGAGCTTGCTTCTGCGCGTTTTCCAACATCTCTTGAAATTGGCGTGAGTTAAATCCGTCCATGGCTGCTCCTAGTTTTTGTCGCGATGATCAATCACCGTGCGAATTTCTGCGCCAAATTTTTCGCGCATGCGCTGTACGATTGGGTCGTCTGCCGCGCGGCTGCGTGCGCTGGCGCCATTGCGCGGCCGCACCACGGCTGCCGTGGAACCGTTTGCATCTGGCTTCGCCCCGCCGACAATCGTAACTTTTAACGTCCGGCCTGCTGCTGAAATAGCCGCAGCCGTGGCAATCTGCCGTTGCTCGGCGTTCATAATGAACGGAATCACCGATTGCGGACGTGCCACAGTTATGACCAGTTCATTACCCTGAATCGCAGCAGAGCCTTCGGCCAGTGTCGAGGCCAAATTATCGCCTCCGGGAGCTTTCTCAAGGGCAACCACCACATGCCCAAGAATCGTGCCCGGATCTTCACTTGTCTGCGGCTCCTCTACCGCTACAGCCGTAGCAGTTGCCGACTGAGCTTGTATCTGTGCCGCTGGCGCGGCAGACATTTCCGGATCAAAGCTGCGACCTTTGCGAGCTCGGTCGGCTTCAAATGGCGAGACCGGGTTTGTTTGACGCGGAGTAGAACCTAATCCAGGCGTCGCTGCCGATGATGCACTCACTGGCGCAGGCCGCGCCGCAGCTACCCGCTGAGACTCAGAATTCTTCTGCGCTTCCCCGCCCACCTGGCTGAGTATCTGCTCCAATGGAAGAATCCGTTGCGCATGCACCAGCTTCAGCACGCCCAGCTCAAGATGAAATCTTTGCTCCTGCCGGTATCCCAGCTCATCAAAGGTACGCAGCATGATCTGTAGAAACCGCGCCAGCTCTTCTTCAGAAAATTGGCTGGCCACGCGTCCCACGCGCGCCCGCTCATCGGATGAGATTTGCAACAGCGGCGAATCGTCCCCCGCGACTTTGGCTACCACCGTATTGCGCAGGAACCTAACCAGTTGCCGGGCAAAGTGCGCCGGATTGTGCCCCTCTGTCATGAGGCGATCTAGTGTGCGCAGCGCTTCTTCACTGGATCCGCGCTCCACCGTGCCCATTAAATCTTCAAAAATCTCAGAACCTACATTCCCAACCAGATTGCGCACCAGTTCGCCGCTGAGTTTGGTGCCGCAGCACGCAATGGCCTGGTCCATGATCGAGAGAGCGTCGCGCATAGAGCCATCGCCGGCCTCGGCCAGCACGGCCAACGCTTCATTATCTGCCTGAATGTTTTCTTTACCGGCAATCGCGCCCAACTGGCCCACGATCTCATCGAACTTTACCGCGTGAAAACTGAAGTGCTGGCAGCGCGACCGGATCGTCTGCGGAATATCCTCGGCCTGCGTGGTGGCCATCATGAAAATAATGTGTGGCGGAGGTTCTTCCAACGTCTTAAGCAGCGCATTGAAAGCGGCATCCGTGATCTGGTGCGCTTCATCCAGAATGTAAATTTTGAACCGATCACGCGCCGGGCGATAACGTGCTGCATCTCGCAGTTCACGGATCTCGTCAATACCGCGATTTGTCGCCGCGTCAATCTCGATCACGTCCACTGAGCTTCCAGCCCGCACTTCTACGCATGACTCGCATACGCCGCAAGGCTCTGAATTCGGCTGGTCAGTGGATCGGCAATTCAGCGCCATTGCCAGAATACGCGCGATAGTCGTTTTGCCGATGCCGCGATGGCCGCTAAAAATGTAGCCGTGCGCAATACGCTGCTGCTCAATCGCATTTTTCAGGGTACGGGTTACGTGTTCCTGCCCAATCACCTCAGAAAAACGTTGCGGCCGGTACTTGCGCGCTAGAACTTGATAACTCATGCTGGAAATTAAATTATACCCTTGCCGAAGGAAGAGATTTTCAACAGCTAGCCTGAAGGCCGTCACGCAGAGTTCTTCTATCTGTCTCAGGATGTTGCAGCCCTCACGACCGGACCACTTACTTAAGCGCCTGCCTTGCCAACTTCTGCATCATAATTGAGCGCTTCCAGGCCAAGAAAACGTGCTCCTTCACCCAGCTCTTCTTCAATGCGCAGAAGCTGGTTATATTTTGCGATGCGATCAGTGCGCGATGCTGATCCGGTCTTGATCTGCCCGGCGCCTGTGGCCACGGCTAGATCGGCGATAAAAGTATCTTCAGTTTCGCCGGAGCGATGCGAAATCACCGCCGTATACGCGCTACGTCGCGCCATGTCAATTGCGTCAAGGGTTTCACTCACGCTGCCAATCTGGTTGACCTTGATGAGAATGGAATTTGCGATGCCTTCGTCAATCCCGCGGCTGAGACGCTCTGTATTGGTGACAAAAAGATCGTCGCCTACAAGTTGGATCTTATCGCCGAGTTCGTCGGTCATCAGCCGCCATCCTTTCCAGTCATCCTCGGCAAGACCATCTTCAATGGAAACGATTGGATATTGACGGGCCCAGTCAGCCCAGAATGCCACCATCTCTTCTGAAGATTTAACTGATTTATCGGATTTCTTGAAGACGTATTTGCCGCTGGTCTTATCAAAGAATTCACTGGCGGCGGGATCGAGCGCTATGGAAACATCCACTCCTTCGCGAAAGCCCGCTTGCTTCATGGCTTCCAAAATTAGCTCTATGGCTTCTACATTGGCCTTGAGCGATGGAGCAAAGCCGCCTTCGTCGCCCACGGCCGTGTTATAGCCGCGCTTCTTCAGCACCGACTTGAGTGTGTGAAAAATTTCCGCGCCCCATTGCAGCGCTTCAGAAAAAGTTTCCGCGCCAACGGGCATGGCCATGAATTCCTGGAAATCCACGTTGCTATCGGCATGCGCGCCGCCATTCAAAATGTTCATCATCGGAACAGGCAGAACGCTGGCGCTTACGCCGCCAAGGTAGCGATAAAGCGGGGTCTTCATGGCATTGGCACTGGCGCGGGCGCAGGCCATGGACACCGCAAGAATGGAATTTGCACCCAGCTTTGCTTTGTTGGGAGTGCCGTCCAGTTCGATCATTGTGTCGTCGATGCGGCGCTGGTCGGATGCGTCAAGGCCCTGCAGGGAGTCTGCGATCTTCGAGTTCACGTTCTCCACCGCAGTTTGCACGCCTTTGCCAAGGTAGCGATGCTGATCGCCATCGCGAAGCTCCACGGCTTCATGCTCGCCGGTGGAAGCACCGCTGGGAACAGCAGCGCGGCCAATGGATCCATCGCCCAGAGTGACCTCAGCTTCTACCGTGGGATTTCCGCGCGAATCAAGAATTTCACGCGCGTGTACGTCAACAATGCCTGTATCCATGGATGTCCTTGGGTAACTTATATGCTTAAAAACGATCAGTTACGAAGAAGGTGATTATAAATGACCGGATAGCTCGCGGGCATCACGCGGGCATCGCGGCAACCAGGCAGCCGTTCATGTCGCTCACGATCCATGCTCTTTGATTTTGCGCGGATTGCGGCGGCTTGCCCGCAATCCGACCGGAATCAGCCCATTCAGTTTCCCAGATGAGGACTTCTGCCCAGAATAACTTCCGGAGAGCCCGTTACTCGCCCAGAATCTTGGTACAGAATTGCCGAAATCGTCGCTATCTGGGAAATGGCAGTAGGGCTGGGATCTTGGACGCGCATACACCGGGCGTTCGCGCCACATTCATGATCCAGCACACCATGACGAAGTAGCCAACCAAAGCGGTGAGTTCGACGATTCGTGCCTCTCCGAAATGAGAGGTGGTTTCGGCATATGTCTCGTCGGAGACGCCGTGCCGCGCCATCAATTCATTGACGAACTCAAACGCGCAAGCTAGTTCGGATTCAAGCCCACGCGGACGGCGCCCGGCAGCCAACGCGTCGATGGCGGTTGAGGGGACTCCCGCCTTCACGGCCAGCGGAGCATGCATCTGCCATTCGAACTGGTTCCCTGTTTCTCTTGCGACCATGCATATGACAAGTTCCCGAACACAGTCCGGCAAGGTGCTTTCAAATCGGAGCGCTTCGCCGGTCTTACCAATACGCTCCATGAGAACGGGGGTCAGTAGCAAGGGAATAAATGGGCCCAAGATCGCCTTCCGAGGGCCATTGATAAGCGCATCGGCTGCTGCGCGCTGGGCTTCGTTCATGGCGCTCTGTTCGGGGATTGGTAAGCGTTCCGATTTTGAATCGCCGAATCCCTGCGGGGTAGACGTGGCGGTATTATCCATGGCAATGCTCCTTGAACTTATTTCGCTGACGGCTCTCGTGCCCCAGATACATAGCACTGATCATCAGGCCCGCGGCTGCCAGCCGCATCGCGTAACTCAGCCCAACCAAAGCGTCGGCGGTGAACCGTGCAAAGACAGCGGACGCCACAGGACCCACCAGTTGCCCAAACGCAAACCCTGCGGTCATTTGCGCCAAGATGGTGGTGGCATTCTCCTCTGCACGGGCTCGAGCTTCCTGCATACCAACCATGCTTATGACCATGAAGGTGCCACCCACCAGCAACGCTGCGATCACGACGCCGGTGATCGATAGCCAGATGCTTGGCAATAGCACACCTGCCGCCATTAAGAGGTGGGATGCAGCCCATACCTGGAGACGATTGAATCGCTGCAGCCCCCAGGATGCGATAACGGTAGACAGGGCAGCGGCGATTCCAAAAATCGGCCAAGCCCAACCGAACACTTTGGGGTCGTCTACCAACTGGCGAGCAAGTGCGGGTAGATAAGTCGCTGGGAGAATGTATCCGAATCCGAAAACGCT
The DNA here is from genome assembly GCA_036496525.1 of Candidatus Angelobacter sp. GTDB lineage: Bacteria > Acidobacteriota > Terriglobia > Terriglobales > Acidobacteriaceae > Angelobacter. Next base: position 3,053 of record DASXKZ010000094.1, on the reverse strand, counting down.
ATAACAAACAACCAAGCCGCCGGTTCGCGAATGCGCGACGTGATCCACGCCAGAGGCAGGTACGCTCTTACTATTGCTGTTGCTTGTGGGACCGTGTCGGCTCACGATCAATGGCATCGATGTCGCCACGCAGGCCATCACGGCAAGTTCGATCCACAGCCTGGTTGCAAGAATACCCGGACGAGCCGCAAGCATGCAGAACACACCTGCTCCGGCAATGCCAACCCCGACACCTGCAAACACAGCACCTGCCCAATTGGAGCGACCGAGCAAGGCTAACCACGCGAATGCCCATGCAGTTGTCCCGACCAGAGACCACGCGCTGAATGCCCCAGCAACGCAACGGAGCAAGGTCCACGCCATCACCGAGGAGGTCCAGCCGACTGCCGCGGTAACAACCACGATACCCGCGAGCCCCAGCCTGAGTAGCGTCGTTGGACGCAGCCGTACATGAGCAGCCAGCACCGCCCCCACGAAGTAGCCAAGGTAGTTGCTCCCAGCCAGCAGCGCGCCGGTGTTGCTCGTGAGCAATCCATCCCGGACCATGAGCGGAAAAAGCGGAGTAAAGGCAAAACGCCCCACTCCTACAGCTACCGCCAGAGAGATCATCCCAGCGGCGGAGATCGTCATTGGCGACGGTAATACGGGTTTCATTGAAGTAAAGCTCGAGTGCCCCACCTGGCAATTAGAATGGATAAGATAGTTACGGACAAGTGAATTGTTATGAATTATCATTCTTTAAATGGGAACAATTGATCTGGAGTCGCTGGCCATCTTCAAGGCTGTGGTGGAGGAAGGCGGCGTGGTCCGTGCGGCAGCCAAGCTGCACCGGGTACCTTCGAACGTGACCACGCGTATCCGGCAATTGGAGGAGTTTCTCGGTGTTCGGCTTTTCAGAAGGCAGGGCCGAACCCTCAGTCTGTGTGCAGAAGGCCGCACGCTCCATCACTACTCTTTACGACTGCTGCGACTCGCTGATGAGGCGGTGCACGAACTGCGAAGCGGAAAAACCCAGGGCACATTTCGTCTTGGCGCTCTGGAGAGCACCGCCGGAACCAGGCTGGCGCCAATCCTGTCCCGTTACCATGTTGAGTTTCCGGGTGTGGTCGTGGAACTTGTTACCGGGACAACGGGAGCCCTCATCCATCGTGTGATGAACTTCGACATTGAGGCAGCGTTTGTCTCGGAACCCTTCATCGCATCAGAGCTCAAGACTGCCCCCGTATTCAGGGAAGAATTGGTACTCATAACGTCGAGGCAGATCAGAAAGGTTACGACAGCGAAGGACCTGGGGCGAAGCACGATGATAGCATTCGCGAATGGCTGCTCATATCGCAAGCGCCTTGAGGACTGGTTGGGCAGTGAAAACGTGATGCCGGAGCGCGCGCTTGAGTTTGGCTCCTACCAGGGAATGATTGCGTGCGTGGCCGCCGGCACTGGTTTCGCCATTGCGCCCAAATCTGTACTGACTGCATTGAATGCCTCGGACAAAGTAAATCAGCACGCGTTGCCGCAACGAGTTTCCACGAACCGGACGCATCTCGTCTGGCGCGGCGAACCATCCCTAGCGTTAGAAGGGCTGTTTAGGCTGCTGCAGAGCGCCGAACAAAGGATGCGGGCGGCAGCACGGTAACTAAGTCCGTGGCATGGCCCTGTCTCCCTTCAATGAGGAGCGATAGACTGTAAGAGCCGTTATGACATCAACGGGCAGGACACTGAAATTTCCGTCACGGTTGTGAGCGGAGTCGGCCACACGGAAGTTATCCAGAAACGGGCTTGTGGAAGCTGAGGTTAGTTGCAAGTGAATTTGTCCGCACCTCAGAGGGCACAGTTTGCGGATTGCTGTCGTAAAATCGCATTTCACTCACAGCCCAGAATCAGCCGTCGCTTCGCAAGCCATCGGCACCAAAAGCCACCAAAAGCGATCCACCAAGGAGCGCCTCAGCGCTGACTATCCGCGTTCGCCCGACTTCTGTTATGGTGAAAGTTTACTTCAGGGAGATCATTGTCATGTCGATTCCGCAGCAGCCGAATATCCGCCTGGTCAACGCCGCCGATTACCGCGATACTTATGCCAATTCAATACAAATCCGTGTGAGCGTGTGGGACTTTCTGCTGGTTTTTGGCCGCTTGCAACCTGTGACCGCACAGGAAGTTGAGGTGCAGAACTTTCAGGGCATTTACCTGAGCCCGCAACAGGCCAAGGCGCTGCTGACCATCCTGGAGCAGAACGTCCGCCAATATGAGGGGACGTTCGGCGAAATCAAGCTTGATCCCAATATCGCGGCGCAGCAGGGCCAGATCAACTAGGGCATTGATGACGATCCCCGGGTATCCTCACGTGAGAAGCTGAATACTTGACCACATCGCCCAGCAATCGACTGCCGGAGTTTTCATTCAGACGGATCTTTCCAGTGGTCTTTGTCATCGTTTTCCTGATGCACGCGCCGCTGCTGCGCCTTCCCTTCTTCTGGGACGAAGCCGGTTTCTACGTGCCAGCAGCGTATGACCTGGTTCATTCTCACTCGGTGATCGCCGTGACCACGCTCGATACCGGACATCCTCCGCTTTCCGCCGCCTACCTTGCGCTGTGGTTCACGCTCAGCGGATGGAAACCTGCTGTGGCGCGAGTGGCAATGTTGTTGCTTGCAGCCTTTGCGCTGACAAACGTATTTCTGCTGGCTCGACGGCTGGCTGGAACTGGCGTTGCTGTGGCCACAACCATTGCCACAGCCGTGTATCCAATTTTCTTTGTGCAGAGTTCGCTGACTCATGCCGATCTTACGGCTGCTGCTTTTACGCTCTGGGGAATTCGGCTTTACATTGAGCGGCGCGTGCTGCTTAGCCAGTTTGCTTTTTGCCTGGCTGTCCTGAGCAAAGAGACCGCTATCATCACTCCGCTGGCTTTCGCGCTCTGGGAAATCTTGCCACATCGCGATGGCGGTGGTCGAAACCGATTCCGCCACGCCGCGATTGCGCTGATTCCCGTTGTGCCGCTGCTGGGCTGGCTAGCTTATCATCATCACGCTACGGGAAGATTTTTTGGCAACGCT
>DASXKZ010000093.1:0-2809 GCA_036496525.1 Candidatus Angelobacter sp. | reverse complement strand
CAAATTCAGTAAGCATCGCGGTATCACCGGCAGCTTTGTGGCCGAAGCGGAAGTTGTAGCCTTCGTGAATTTCGCGGGCATGAAATTTTTTCTTCAAAATACGCTCGGCAAACTGGCGTGGAGTCAGGAGGGAAAGGTCACGCGTGAAAGGAAGAAGCATCACGGCGTCTAACCCAGTGGCGGCAAGCAGGCGCAACTTCTCAGGCGTGGGAGTCAGGAGTTTTAAATCTGAATCAGGGCGTAATATTCGGACTGCGTGCGGCTCAAAGGTGACCGCCATCGCCCGCATCTTGCGTTCCTTTGCATTGCGAACAATTTCTCCCAGAACATGTTGATGGGCGCGATGCACGCCATCAAAATTCCCCACGCTTAAAAGCGTAGGCCCAAAATTGTCCGGGATTTCTTCGAGTTTGTGGAAAACTTGCATGAAGACTTAGATCTCAAATTCCAGTTTCAGCCCGTCGTAAGACAGCCGCACATGTGGCGGCAAGGTCGCATTGGTTGCCTCATGGGGCAGATCGTGGCAGATATGAGTAAAGAATGTCTGTTTAGGCATCACACGTTCCACGATTCGCAATGAGTTTTCTACAGTTGAATGGGTCGGATGTGGCGTATGTCGCAACGCATCAAGAAACAAAATGTCGAGATCGCGTAATTGTGCGAATGATTCTTCGGGAATGGTGCTGAAATCGGTAAGATACGCGGCCTTACCGAAGCGAAAGCCGATGATTTCAGCATCTCCATGCATCACCTTCACAGGAACAAAGCTCGCTCCAAAGAGATCAACCGGTCCATCTATGGTATGCAGCTCGACCTGCGCCAGCCCTCCGAACTTGTAGTTCGCATCAAAAATGTAACGAAACATGTTACGCAGTACCGCACCCACTTCCGATCGCGCGTACAGAGGAATTTTGTTGGGCCGGTGATAGCTCAAGGGGCGTACATCATCCAGGCCAAGAACATGGTCGGCGTGGCCATGGGTATAGAGCACGGCATCCAGCTGCCGCATTCCTTCTCGGATGGCCTGTTCCCGGAAGTCCGGCGTAGTGTCGATCAAGACCACTTTTTTGTTGTACTCAATCAGTATGGAAGGCCGTGTGCGGCGATCGTGCGGATCGGAAGATTGACACACCGCGCATTGGCAGCCAATTGTAGGCACGCCCATCGACGTGCCGCTGCCTAGCACGGTGAGCGTGGCCTTCATCGTTTTACCGGACCAGTACCTGTGGCCTGTGGCGGACGCGCCAGCGCATTAGTTACTTCAACATAAGCCATACGCAATTCGTAGAGAGAATTTTGCAGGAAGTTTTCTTCAGCAGAGCTCAAGTTGCCTTTGGTCTTTTCAGAGATCAGTCCGATAGTGTCGATAGTCTGGCGTGCGCCAATGATGTCAATACGTGGCTGCTCGCCTTCCTGACGCATCAGCCCGAGCTGGAGCATGCCTGTCATATATAGCGAGGCCAGGAAGCGCTCGAAGCTCATCTCCAGCTCTTTGGCGGAGTGGCCGCTGAGTTCCACGCGCGTATCCAATTCTTTTGACGATTTGCGGTATGCATCCGCCTGCACTTGTTGCTCTGCGGCAGTGGGAGGAGGCGGTACGGATGGGTCCTCGACAGCTTGTGGTGCCGGCGGTGGTGCTGCTTCGGCCGCCGGTTTGGAGACGGGAACTTCCTCTTCCGTTGTGTCCTTGCGGAGTTCGCCGTCTGTCGTGAACAGCCGCCGGTCGTTGACCACAAAACTGTCTTGCTTTTTCTCTGCCATAAAATCTTCCTTCATCCAAAAATGATTTTGAAAGGTAATTCTGCGATGGTTGCTTTTCCTTCTCCGACAAGGACTTGGTTCCCTGGAGCTCCCGCGTCGCGCCTGATATACCCCAAGGCAACTGTACGTTCACCGCCATTTACGGGCAGGGAAGCTGCACTGGTGATCTCCCCCACATCTTTTCCATTTGCTTGAATCTTTGCTCCGACTACCGGTAAATCTCCTTCAAATACAAATCCCGTAAAAGTCCGATGAACTGCACCCCGCGAACGAATGCGCTCCACAATTTCCTGCCCTACGTAGCAGCCCTTGCTGAAATTCAAAGCCCGCACCTGTTCGGTTTCCTGAGGCAAATCACGTTCGCGGATGTCCTGTCCATAATGCGGTATGCCGAGTGCAATCCGATAAAGTTCAAGCGCAGCTTTACTGGTTGGCAACGCACCACTCTGTACCAGCGCGTCCCATAACTTTGCCGTATTTTCAGGAGCCAGCCAAATCTCGTAGGATTCACGTTTCTCGCGCTCACGGTGAACCAGCGTTAAGGAGATTTGTCTCCACTCCAGATCACGCAATTCAAGCGGCTGCAAGTCAACTGCCTCAATGCCCGCAGCATTTAACACGTCGAGAGATTTTGGGCCGGATATGCCAATCGCGGCCAACTTCGGGCTGGCGTTCTCGACTTCGACATCATCCATGATGATGTAGTGATCAAATATCTCCAGGATTTTTGTAACCTGGGTTTGATCTGTATCCAAACAAATCGAATCGCCGCGAGTGTAAGCGTAAAGATCGCCCAGAATGCGTCCCTGCGGATTCAACAGGAAAGCATAGACCCCATGGCCAACAGCCAAGTCCCGAACATTATTCGTGACCATGCCATTGAGCCAACGCACTCGGTCTGTGCCCCTAAGCTGGACCTTAGCTCGCGAACTCAGGTCATAGATGCCGCAACCCGAAACCAACGCTTGAAATTCGGCGTGGACATCCCCGGTTGATGGGTTAGACGCGAGCTCGTTGTTATGTACAGTTGCCGGCATTGTAGATAAGT
>DASXKZ010000092.1:0-16227 GCA_036496525.1 Candidatus Angelobacter sp. | reverse complement strand
CGTAGCTCGAGCTATAGCCGCGGGTTGCGTTTTTGTAGTTGCTGTCCTGCGTCGGACGATTGCTGTGCCCCGTGCGCCGGTCTCGCGCGCCATCGTTGATTCCATCCTGGTAGCCATACTGACGTGCGGCGCTCGCTCCGTTGCCACCGTAACCGCCTACGCCGTAGCCGCCGCGACCATATCCGCCACGATCACGATCGCCATCATGGTCCCAATCCCTGTCGCGGCCATTGCCGTAGCCGCGGTTTTGCTGGAAGCCGCGTTCGTATCCTGAACGGTAGGCCTGGCGATCGTCACGTTCACGCCACCGGCTATCCTCTGGATTAAACCGGCGATTGTGCCGCGCATCGTCCTGTCCCCGACGCAAGCCTTCGTTGTATGCCTGCCGGTCATCATTGTCGCGGTGTCCCCATCCCCATTGCACCGGGACAACGCTTTGTGCCACCGCCAAAGTCGTGGTTCCCGCCATCAACGCTGCTCCCAGCAGCATCGCCTTCATGTATTTCATGCACCCTCCCGCTAAAGCCGTCTCGAAGAAGTTCCGGCGTCAACGTTCAAATAGACTTCTGTTATGGAGTGCAAACACTTGCTCCGCTGCAATGTCTCTTCAACTGCGTTAAGTTGTGTTAGCGATGAGTAAGGAATGGTTGGGAATATGAATTTCAAATTGCCAATGATCGACAAGAGTACGGCAATGGCCTTAATACAACGCGAAGGCTGCTGAATGCGGGCATTTACAAAAAAGACGCTATCTCGATTTTGCGAATTCCACTTCGCGCTGCCTCTGCATATACCCTTCTACGTTATGCGGGCGCACAGCCTGAAAATAACTGACCAGCTTCTTTATATATGTAGCAACAGGCGTGTATTGCATGCCTAGTTCGGCCTTGCTACGGGCATTTTCCAGTGACGACATCCATTTACCGCTGAAGGGTGAGCAGTGCGGCAACAAACCCTCGCGGTCAAGCTCTTCCCTTGGCACGCGCACGATCTTTAAAGGACAATGCATCGTAGCCGCCAGCAATTCCAGAAACTCGACCAACCGCAAAGTTTCATCCTGCCCAATGTTGTAAGCGGAGCCTTTACCCTTCTCACTCTCCGCCAGCCGCGTAATCGCCTGCACCACGTCCTCACCATACACATGCCGCACCGGCGCTCCGTCCTCGTCGGGGATCAATATCGGCCCTTCGTCTTGAATGCGAAGAAAATATCCATAGATCCGGTCATAGTGATCGCGTTCGCTGTTCACCATCGGCAGGCGCAGGCTGGTAAAAGGAAATTTGTCTTTCGTCCACGCGTCCGCAAACACATCTTCTGCTGCGCGTTTGTCGAATCCATACCGCCAGTTTTCGTATTCTGAAACATTGGATTGTGGCGGCTCGGCCATCACCGGCCCGGCGTAATCATCTTCTTTATACGGCCGTTCAGCCCCCACTCGTACCAGGTAAACCTGTCCTGTGCTCAGGAAGATGTACCGCCCTACGCGGCCTCTAAAGATCTCTACCGTAGCCTCTGCTTCCGCGCCTGTGTAAAGCGTGGTATCGATCACCAGATCAAATTCCCTGCCGCCCAGAACACTTTTCAACTCTTCTGGTTTGGTCCGATCGCCGCGTAGGCGTTCGACTTCTTCCGGCAAGTCATCCCGGGTCTGGCCGCGATTGAATACCGCAACTTCATACTCGCGTTGCAGCAGAGCGTGAACGATTGCGGGGCCCAGGTTTCGCGTGCCGCCTATGATGAGTGAACGCATGTCGGGTATTGTAACTGGCTCGCGCTACCAGGTTACATCTGTAAAAAACGCATTGTTGCCGGTTCGTAGGTCTTTTCCGTAAAGCAGCACCACGCCCACTCCCAGCACTTTCAGTTTCGCTTGCGGACCAATATCAAACAGCCACTTATGAGGGCCAAGCGTTAATGATGAATCCAGTATCTTGCCCGTATCCAGAAATGGCCCCAGCTTCACGGTGAGAATTCCATTCGAATACACGTGCTTATCGCTTTCCCAGTTGAAAAGAAAATAATTCCTTCCCAGCGGCGCGCTTCCCTTCTCCCCATGGCGTGTGCCAACGTGCGCCCGCAACGGCAGATCATTGTCGCGGTCTACACCCAGCATGAACAGCTCATCGAAAGGTATCTGCCCAAATGTTTTGCCGGCATGCGCGCGCCACTGCATTTCGTAATCGTCACCCTGCTCGCGCGGAAACCAATGCATGGCAACTGTGCCCTGAAGTTTTTCAAACGACTGTCCCGGCTGCGACCACAGCCGTCCCGCCTGGCTACTACCGCTGCTGGAAATCGTCAGGCGCTTTTCTGGCAATCGCCACAGCTCATAAGTGAACTGTGCTTTCTGCTTGATCTGGTAGCCCTTGGCCAGCAATTCTGGCGTCAGAGCAACGCCGGGAACAACGTTGCGAAAAGCTCTGTGTGAAAGCTCCGCGCCCATTGTCCAGGTCCAGCGTGCGCCAACAAACCGCGAAATCTCAGCGCCCACGCTCTCCCGTCGAAGGTTGGCCGCTCCCAGGAACGTGCTGGGCCCCGTGAAAGACGTTTGCACCGTCCAGTTTTCGTTGCGAAAATCGGCGCCCACGCGATAGCGCCATTGTGGGTTTCCGCCCAGCGGGCCATTAATCGCTGCTACCGCCCGGCGTTTGTCGGTATCAAAACGCGCCAGCGAAATAATATTTGTGCCTGAGCCATGCAAGTTGTAATACTCCGGCGTAATCTCTTCAAAGAGCGCTCCGCTGAAGATGCGGACCAGCGCCTGCAGTTTGCTGTTGCCAAAGCCATTCAGTTCCTGAGCGCGAAAGCTGGCGTCGAATTTCCCGTCGGGACGCGCTTCCAAATTCAACTTGTATGCGGGAAAGATTTCCAGCCCACGCAGCCGGACGTTGCTGGCCATTAACTCATCCAGCGTTAACGTGCTGGCAGGCGCAAAGGCAAATGCATGGTCCAGCAGCGCCGGACGCACTTTTAACCCCGGCTCGCTTGGCACTTCAGCCACCTGCGGCCTCCCCACCTTGTTCCAATACTTGAGCGCCGCTTCCAGATTGCCTAGAAGGAAATAAATCGTTGCCAGAAACTCATTGGCGTATTCGTCTATTGGATCAAGCCGCAGCGCGCGATGCAGATCATGTCTCGCCTTTCCATATTTCTTCTGCTTGAACGCCACGCCGGCCAACTCGATGGGAAAGCGCTTGTCGTTTGGAGCCAACCGCTGGCCCGCGGAGAGCGCACTGTCGGCTTCTGCCCAGCGCTCCAGATGCGCCAGCGCAACGCCATAGTAATAGTCCAAGTCGGCAGAGTTGCGCGGCGCTTGCTGCAGTAGCTGCGCCAGTTCGCTCCAGCGCTCTTGCTCAAAAAGTTGTTTGGCAGCGGGGGTAGGATCGGTTTGCGCCTGTGCGGATAAGAAGCCTGTTGCTGTCAGCAGAATCGTCAGGGCGAGCAAAAATTTACAGAAAGGTATCACTTGGGCAGCGCCAGCAACGTCCAATGCCCCACGGCGCTCCACTGCTTTTCAAAGCTGGCGCGCTCCTGCTTTAGAAGCTTGCGCCGGGCAGCGTCATTCAAATAAACCACATTCTCAACGGGATCAATCCCCACCACCACCACAAAGTGCAACGAGCTTTCGAGCGCTGAAGGTTTCAGCGCGGTAATCAGTGGACGCCCTTTTTCCAGATGCTGTTTGAGATCGTTCCACTGTCCAGCAAAAGCAAAAGTCTGGAAGCCGTTTTGCTGGAAATAATGTTCCAGATCAGAAGCGCGAATGCCATGGTCTTTACGTGAGAAAAGAACGCGCTGGATTTCTACCGCCTCGGCGGCGGAATCAATTTCTTTTGCTTGTTGTTTGCGCCAGTATTGCATCACCATGGCAATGCTGGCTGCGCCGCAGCCGTCTTTTTCCTGCTTGATGAAAGGAACGTCGAGCCAGACGCCGGGAGTTGCGGCAAAGACAAAGCCGCAGAGACACAGGATACAAATGAGTCTCTGCGGCATATTTCGTGCCATCAAAATATTTCTAGCGGACAGCCACGATAATCAGCACCAGCACCGCGATGCCGAGAATAATCAGAATCAAATCTCGTTCGCTAAGATTGCCGGCAGAAAAGTCAGCCTGTGCTTTGTCAGCCCGGGCCGCCAGTTGGGCCAGTTCCTGATCGTTGAGGGTTGAGACCGCGGTTTTGACCTGCTGCGTGTCCATCTTCGCCGACTTCAGGGCTTTTTCAGCCGTCGGCGTTGATAACAGCCGTTGAATTGAATCCAGGTTGTGCTGCCTTACCTGCGACGCTGCCGTTGCTGCTTTTTGCAGGTCCGCGGGGCTGACCACGTGGCTTTGTGCAAGCGCTTCCGTGGGAACAATGAAGAGTGCAACCAATAGGATAGCAACCGCCATACGTAGCGTTTGCCGCAGATCAAATTGCATAAGTCAAGCTCCTCCGCTAATGTTCCGGCCAGATAGAAAGTATACATGACCTTGCTGCGAGCACTTTTTACCGAGGTACAAGTACTCCTGGTCTCGTCGCAGGAACGTAGGGAACAATACGTGCCGGGCCTGCGCACCCCCCATTTACCCGGTGAATGATCAAGTCATTAGCTTGGAACTGGAAAGCAAGGGAGCAGTTGCCTGCTCCCTCAAAGCGCAAGTTGATTCCGGCGATTCTCAATTCGTTGAAGGCGTCTTGCTCTGTGCTGTGGCCGATTCTGTTCCCAATTGCAGAGAGACTTTCTTCCCCGCAAATTGCAGAACTTTGAGTTCGCGTTCGCCATTGGTTCCGTTGAATACTTCCGCGTGCGTGTCGCTGGCTTTGCTGTCCAGAGCAACCACTTGTGCCGGGACAGTAGCCACTACTTTTTTGCCTTGCAGGATGTTTACCTGTACGGCCGGCCCAGAGCCTTCCCACTGGGCAGTGTATTCGCCCGCGGGTAGCGTTGTGCCGTTCACCTGCGTGGCAGCGCCAATTTCAAAATTGCTTTTGTGCGAATCGCTGGCTGCAAATGCGCTAGTGGTCAATGCGAGTGCCAGGGTTGCGAATATGATCCGGGAAAATAACGGGGACTTCATTACCGCTCCTTAATTCTTTCCCGCAATTCGGCGGGAACCGGTTGAGGGCGGCCCTTTCATTTAACAGCAATCAGCTTTTCAATTCTTTGCTGATCGCCTACAATTCTTCAGCGTGGGTGAAGAAACAGGCGCGCTTATGCGTGCCGATTTCCGGGGATTGTTCTCGCCTGGGGCCGCCAAAACCGTGGGCGCGAACATTCCCTGAACCCCGTGAATCCAAACTGCTGCGTGATCTTTTGTCGTACTCGATCGTCTCTACCTGCAAGAACGATGCCAGCCAATCAAAAGTTTCAACCAATTTGCCTTAGCATAATTTTTTAGACGATAAGTGTATTAACGCGTTAGCGTTCACTCGTCCCGCTTACTCACTGTTTACATTTTCTGAACAACTCATCCCACGCAAAGTGTGCGGAAATGAATTGTCATCGTTCGAAAACGAACAGTGAGAAGGCAAGGCTTGCAGGCAGCTTCCCTACTGGAAAGAGAATTTACTGCGCAGGTATTTTTCTGAAAGACAATTTCCTGTACTTAGCGTTTCGCGTGGCTAGAGAGAGGTTCCGTAGTGGCAGAGAACGAATGCAGAACGTGCAGAAATAGTTTTCGAATGTCCTCAGCGGTATAGGACGCTGAATAAGGAATCCGGCCGGCAAGCATTTTGTCGCGAAGCAGCCCCTCCAACATTCCGATGAGTGCTGAGCGTATGCCTTCAAGATGCAGATCAGAGCGAAGCTGGCCCAGGTCGCGCATTTCCCTGAGCAGTCTGTCCGCGATGTTCACCAGGCCAAGAAAGCCCTTGGTCATTAAAACCATGTGACCCTCTTTGCGAATTCGGCGGCCCTCAAGCAGGAATAATTGTTTGAGCTGCTCGTCTTCTTCCAGCTTGGAAAGAATCAGTCCCACCAGCGCCTGCAGCTTTGCACTGGGGGCTGGAATGTATTCCAGCGTACCGAATGCTTGAGCAATGTGGTTCCATCCGTCTTCAAATATTGCTTCCAGCAATCCCTCTTTGCTGCCAAAGTGCTTGATGATCTGGGATTCGCTGGTCTGCGCCATTCGTGCAATGGAAATCGTGCTGGTATTTTCAAAGCCGGACTCGGCAAAAAGCTTCTTGGCCGCTTTCAATATGCGTTCGGCAGCAGGGCCTTTGTTCGTCAGCGAATTCGGGATGGATGCCATTTGCTAATCCGCAATTGACCTGAGTTGCTCGACCAAGTAGTACCACCATCAGCCGCTCAATTCAAGACAGAAGCCGCTAATCAATTGAAAGCATTATGAATATTTTGTGGCAACTCGCCTCAGAGATTTGTCTTCTTAGGATCATCGGTAGTGCTACTACTGCCAGTCGCTTTTGTTGGTTCGGCTAGCTCCAGGAAATTCGTTCTTTAGGAGAAACCATGTCGCTTCCCTCCCCTTCTGCACCCGCCTCTGACTCCAAATCAAGAAACAAAGAAAACAAAGAGCTGTCGCTCACTAACTTCCCCAAACCGTGGGTCGCCCTGCTCGTAGTTGTTTTTATTTTGGGCCTGGCAAACATCGTTTCCGCTCAGACCGCCAGCTCCATCAGTAGCACTTCAGGGCCAGTCTCTTGGGACTTTGGTCCTGTCGTCGCGGGCACCGTTACCAACGTGGGAATTCAAGACCAGTGCCCGCCCGGCCTGTGCGACAACCATGATCTGACAATCACACTACCTGCGCCCGCCGCAACTTTCTACCAGACCAATACAGTTCAAGTAACAATCAAGTACACGTGGAACAGCACCGCGCCCAGCGATCTTGATGTATTCGCCATCAGTCCCAACGCGGCAGACCACGGCCCCGGCTCGCCGGACGATACCAGCACAGGCCCGGGTGAAGAAGACCTTACGCTGACTGATCCAATCGATGGTATCTGGCACATTCGTTCCGCGGCCGCGACGGTGCCTCTTCCCATATCCGCGCACGCTGTGGTCATCATGACGGTAGCGCCCCGTCCCACCACCGCGCCTCCTCCTCCGCCTGCTCCCGGTGCGCCCGCTTTCGTCAACTATGCCGCTCCAGATAATATTCCGCCTTCGGTGGGTTCCTCCGACGCCAGCCAGCATGCGGCTGGCGAGCCTTCCATCGGGGTTGATTGGAATACCGGCAAAACTTTCATCGGTGCAGGAAATCACACCCTGCGCGTCACATTCAATGACACGGCTATTCCAGCCACTTCAACATGGGAAGATAAACGCTCGCCCTTTGCGCGCGTCAGTCTTGATCCCATTCTCTTTACCGATGATGGCCGCATGGGCGGCACAAATCGTACGTTCTCCTCGCAGCTCAACGGCGTAACCAGCGAACTCTCATTCACTGACGATGACGCGGACAACTGGCTCCCTACGCAAGGCTCCGGGCAGCCCGCCGGCGTCGATCACCAGACCGTTGGCGGAGGCCCATACGCTTCTCCCGCGCCTGCGGTGCATACGTACCCACACGCGATCTACTACTGTTCGCAGGATATTGTTACGGCGTTCTGCTCGCGCAGCGATGATGGCGGCGTCACGTTTGGCCCTGGCGTCCCCATTTATACATTCACTACCGTCAACGGAGTGGACAAGCCAGTTGCTCCGGGAACTTGCGGCGGCCTGCATGGACACGTGCGCGTTTCGCCAGACGGCACAGCCTACGTCCCGAATGAAAATTGTCAGGATGCAGCAGGCGCTAGCCGTCCGGGTGTTGCTGTTTCCACTGACAATGGTTTGACCTGGGTGGTTCGTACAGTTCCTGACGGAGCCAGCATCAGCCCCGGCAGCGATCCATCTGTTTCCGCCGGCAAGAACAACACGATTTACTTCGGCTACGTAAATTCTGACGGCCATGCCAAGATCGCGGTCTCGCATGATCGCGGGCAGCACTGGTCGAAATCCAAGGATGCCGGAACTCCTTTCGGTATTCAAAACACTGAGTTTGCTGAGGTAGCTGCTGGTGACGACAATCGCGCGGCCTTTGCTTTCCTCGGCACACCCAGCCTGGGCGATACGCAGTCCGGCGACTTCCTTGGGGTCTGGCATCTGTATGTGGCATTCACCTACAACGGCGGAGGAACATGGACGACGACTGACGCCACTCCTTCTGACCCGGTACAGCGCGGCTGTATCTGGAACGGCGGCGGAAGCAATCCGTGCCGCAATCTGCTCGACTTTAATGACATCACCGTGGATAAATTCGGACGCGTGCTGGTTGGCTATGCTGATGGCTGCACCGGGACCTGCATTACCGATCCTTCACAAAATGCCACCACCGGACCTGTAACGGCCCAGGATGCACTTGCAACCATCGCACGCCAGACTGGCGGACGCGGCCTGTTTGCTGCTTTCGATGGCACGCAGTTCGGCACCCGCAGTGGTGATAACGAAGGCGGGGGCAAACTCTGCTTTGGAGATCCCGCAAGCGGGGTTCATGGTGGACCCGATTGCGACGATAATCGCAGGCACTAAAACGCTGTAACAAACCGCCCGCGTGAAGAAAATTCTTTTTTCGCGCGGGCGTTCTTTTCTGCTCCAACAGCTAAAATTGCTCCTCTGGGATAAGCGATGAAAAACCTATTAAGGCTAGCGCTGTGTTTCTTCCTACTCGTGGGCGTTGTGTCCGCCGCGCAAAAACCTGCACACGATTCGAAGAAGCAAGCCAAGGCGGATGCCTGCGCTGTGCTCACTCGCGCGGATGTTCAGAAGATACAGGGCGATCCAGTGCAGGAAACCAAGCCAGGCACACAACCTTCTGGTGGGTTAATTATGTCGCAGTGCGTGTTTCGCACAGCCAATCCCAGCAAATCGGTGAGCGTTGCCATAGCTTCGGCGGGTTCCACTTCTCCCCGCGCATTCTGGCAGAAACAATTTCGCTCTGGTCATCCCGAATCGGGAGAAAAGGAAAAAGAGAACGCGCCAACTGGACGCAAAAACGCAAAGGAAGAAGAAGATGAAGAGTCCACGCGGCCGCGCACCATTCAAGGAGTGGGAGAACAGGCCTATTGGGTTGGCAGTCCCATGGTGGGTGCGCTCTACGTTCTAAAAGGCGAGATCTTTTTGCGCATCAGCGTGGGCGGTGTGCGTGAAGAACCTGCTCGCATTCAAAAATCGGTCGCGTTGGCGCGTCTTGCTTTAAAGCGCTTGTAAGCTGCAAGTCTTTTCACTGGCGCCGAATATGACTTCATCTTGATTCATCACAGGTCAGCTCCAGCGCACTTTCTATCACCAATGCTCCTTTCCACCGATGAATATTCACTGCGAGCCATGTGCGCTCCTATTTCCGTTTTCGTTGAAAAATTAAGTCTTTTAATTTCAGTCCAATGAAAGCGTAATCTCGCCCTTTTAAAACCATGGGTAACGGATGCAGGTGTTCTGAAACGGATGAAGCACTCAGAGCACTAAAGCAGCAGAAGGTTTACAAATGGACTTTCGGGGGCGGGCAGCTTTTAGGCCAGCCGGAAAAGGATTTCCGCCATATGGAACTCTGTTACATGGTAAGCATGAGCACGCTGCATGAAATTTTGCAGTCTGAAGCCAAACCAAACACCGCCTATCGGCTCCTGGCCAGCGGAGACACCGTA
Source organism: Candidatus Angelobacter sp. (assembly GCA_036496525.1). Classification (GTDB taxonomy): domain Bacteria; phylum Acidobacteriota; class Terriglobia; order Terriglobales; family Acidobacteriaceae; genus Angelobacter. The sequence continues at coordinate 6,598 of DASXKZ010000092.1, read as the reverse complement.
ACAGTGATCCATTACGGGCCAGAAGGCTTAATCAATCAACTCGCATTTCCCATTATTTATCGCGTTGAAGATGTTCCTGAGGACGAAGGAACTCTTATGCTGATGGTGGCCACGGAACGCAGCCGCGAATGGCAAAGCTTCTGGGTGCCGCTGGAGACAAAACTCTCGCACTGCTGTTCGCTCAATACGGTGGCGTAGGCAACAGCGCGGACCAGATCAATCGCAGGCGCTGTAAGCATTTGGCCGCAAGCTCTGCCATGATCGATCCGCTGTGCGAAACAGCTTGCTCCAGCGTAGGCTCAACTCCCCAGCTTAGAACGTCAAAACTGCCTCGCCCCTGTAGGCGCTGCCCGGATTCAGGCGGTCTGTAACAATGTCCGCCAGGTAGTTGCCTTGCCGAATCGTCATGTCCCAATGTTCAGGTCGAGTAATGACTGCCAGCCCTTGAGGCCATTTCATCGCAAGCTAAGATGCAGGCCCCTGAAGGCAGCATTGCTTGGGCGTAGCTAAAGCTGCTATGCGCCAATCAGTTTGCGTTCCTGGTACCCGCAAACGCAAGACAATTTAGAGCGATTTCAAGTACTCAATGATGGCCCAGCGATCGTCAGGGGAGAGCGCCGGCCCAATCACTCCATTGCCTTTGGGACCATCCTTGAATTCATGCCCTTTATTGCTGTTGCCGGGATTCGCAATATCGTAAAGATAGCCTCCCTTTAACTCGGAAGTATCGTAGCCGACCTTGACGGGATCAAACTGCTTACTGCCGGTCCAGAATTTATCGGGCCGCTCGCTTTGCGGTGAGAGCAAGGCATATAAATTCGGGACCGAACCGTTGTGCAGGTACGGAGCTGCAGCCCAAATCCCATTCAGCGGTCGGGCCTTATAAATAGCTTCCGCACGGATGACCGGATCGGCAGGATCACGGAATCCGCTCCATTCAACTCGTTGCTGAGGCGTGAGCCCCTTGGAATCAAAAAATTTCCCAGCCATGCCAATCGTCACCAGCTTGAGCCCATCTTCAGCGGAGATGCGGCCCTTGCCCAGATCACCCGAATCGGCCTTTCGATTCATGAAGTCAACGGCCTCATGCGGGTCTGTGCCTACGTAATCCTGTTTCACATCTTTGACTATCAGGAACTGCTTCCCTTGCCCATTCTTCCACCAATACTTGGGCTGGGCCGACTTTAGGTCTTCCTGAAGCTCAGCCGGCGGAGGTCGATGGCACACTTCACAATGTTGCTTATAAAGCGCGGCTCCTCTGGCAACTTTGTCCTGAGCCAACGGTGGAAACACCGCGGGCCATTTGGGCGAGGAAAGACCACTGTAAGGCTCCGGTCCCGCCAGCAGATCTTCAATTGTTTTCAGCCCCTCAATGTGGACGCTATTACCCAGGTCTTTGGCATCAGAGCCATACAGTTTTGCTGAGGCCCGCACACCCAGCGCTTCACCAATATTGCGGACTAGCGGGTCGGAAATCGATGAGTTGTATTGGACCCAGGTAAACCATGAAGCGTCCCACACTTGTGGGTAGCGGACAGGTGCATTCGCCGGAGAAAAATTGGCGGCGTTTCTCATATCGACGGCAAAAACCTGGTTGCCAATGCGGGTAAGAGCATCGGTACGGCCAAAGCCAGCTGCATTTACGTAGATCTTTTCTTTATCCGTGGCGCTCTTCTCAAACATGGCCCGCGAGATGAATGAATCCATCGCTTCTTTTAGCTTCTTCTTGTCGTCGTCAGAAGGATTAGGACCCAACACCCGTTGCTCAAAACGTTTGTAGCGAAAAGGGATTTTGTCTGTCAGGATCAGGGCCACGCCCAGCGCTTTTTGAAATTGTGCAACTTCAATATTGGCCGGCGCTCCCTCAATCCGCACCGCGTATTTATCGAAGTACAGCTCTCCTGTATGGCAGGCTGCGCACGTGAGTCCCACGACGTTGGAAGTGCCCTTTGATTCCGGGTCATAAAAATCATCTTGTTTGGCAAAGCCGACAGGGAGGCCATCAGGATTGAGCTTTGCGTCCTGGTCGCCCTCTAAAAATCCAAATCGTGCAAGATAAGTCTTCTCATGAAATGGCTCGCAGCCGCCCAGAGAAAAGCAAGGCTGCTCAAGCGCCATAAACCATTCGTAAGGTAAAAGACGCGTGCCTTGTGCCGTGTAGTGAAAGAGGTGGCGCTGGTCTTCAGTCCAATGTTGATCAAGTTTTACCTTTTGCTCCGGCGGCGCTTTGTACTCCGGAACAACCACTTTGAGCTGGTCCCACTCGTAATAGAGAAAGCATCCCCCGATGAGTAGAACGATAACGATCCCGGCAACAACTTTCTTGCCCATAAAGCCTCTTTCATACAGTTTCGTTCGCAGGCTTGCTTTATCTCGCTCAGGAATTGGCTTGGACGCGTGCCTTCCTGAGCCGATTCGCAAAGACAATTAGGCTGCTTGTGGAGGGCTGAATTATAGCGTAGCCATTTAACCAGGACACACGAAAAATCACTAAGAATACTTTTAATCGTGTATGAGTTGAGACCCTCCGTGTTCCTCTGTGCCTTCTGTGTGAAAAGGGCCCAAGATTGACAAGCAATGAATGTAAGCCAAAATCACGGCAATTCCTGTATCATCTCTTTTTTACCTTGGGAGAAACCATGCCGCAGAAAACCCTTTTGATTTTTTTGCTCATCCTGTCGATCGCCCTGCTCGCCCAAACCAAGAAGCCCGCATCGTCTGACAAGAAGGCCGACGGTCCCACTGCGGTTTCCGGCAAGCCCACCACTACATCAAGCGGGCTGGAATACTGGGACATCAAAAAAGGCACGGGTAAGCTGGCAGAGAAAGGTAAGAAGGTCAGTGTGCATTACACCGGCTGGCTCACCAACGGTAAAGAATTTGATAGCTCACGCGACGCAGGCGAGCCTATTCAATTTGATCTGGGCACCGGCCAGGTGATCAAGGGCTGGGACGAAGGCATTGCCGGAATGAAAGTCGGCGGCAAGCGGCAGTTGAAAATTCCTCCAGCGCTGGGATACGGTGCGCGGGGCTTTGGCTCTTCTATCCCGCCGAACTCCACGCTGGTTTTCGATGTTGAGCTGATGGATGTGAAGTAAAAAAGCTTCTAGCTACTAGCTGCTGGCTACTAGCTTGGCTCTTGGCTCTTCGCATTTGGCTTTTGGGTCTGCCTTTAGCCACATATCTTCAGCGTTTCAGATTTGGCTGAACGCTGAGTGCTGACTGCTATATTGCTCGCGCCTGGCTCTTCTGGCTTTTCGCACCATCATCCAAGACTTCGCACGTTTCTCCAGCACTCAGCTTTGGCCGACTGCTGAACGCCGAATGCTTATTTCACCAAAAACCAGAAAAACAGCAGGTTGGAAATCAACATGCCCGTCATGGCACAGCCCAGCCAGAAGTTTTCAAAGCGGCTGTTGGTGGTGCGCATGATCTTGGAATTATTGGAGAGCAGCAGAATATAGGCAAAGATCGGCACCAGCACCATTCCGGCCAGGGCCTGTGACCAATACAAAACGGGCACGGTATGGACACCAAAAAAGTCGATCACTACAGCAAGAAAAACCGTGGCTGAGATCATCACAAAGAAAAGGCGCGCATTCCACGGCTCCATGGACAAGCCGGACCGCCAGCCTGCGGCCTCCGCCACGCTGAAGCAGAGTGACGCCACCAGGATTGGCAACGCAATCATGCCTGAAGCGATAATTCCAAGCGAGAACAACACCGTCCCCAGAAATCCGAATGAGCCCAGAGCTTCTGAGGCCGTTCGTGTGGTCATGTTAGAGGGATCGGCCACGGACATGTGCGATGCCACCACCATGGCCGAAAGCGAGATCAGGCAGGCAACAAACGTTCCCGCGTGCGATTCCGTCACGTGCGCCTTGGCCAATCCTTCAGGCAGTCCACGCTTGGAGCTGGTTTGCCATACGATCACATCGGGCGTGAGTAGCGACCCAAATACGGCCACCACGCCCATCATGTATCCAGAATTCACCTGCATGCGCGGCAGCAGCACGTCTTTTGCCAGCGTGGCAAAGGAATCGGTAACGCGATACGCCGCCAGCACATAGGCGACAAGAATCAACGTGAGTCCGCCCAGCACTTTGGTGGTCTTCTGGTAATCGCCAATGATCAGTACATACCAGACGGTAAACCCCACAATCGCCAGGAAAAACAGCCGGGGGGACATGGTGAGAAGAGAGCAGCTGTCGCTCACGGCCACAATATCACCCACAATCATGGCCATGTTCACCACAACGATCAACAGGGCGATTATGAGCGCCATCTTGCGCCCATAGTGTTCGCGGACCAGTTCAATCAATCCCTTTTTGGTTTCTTGCCCTATCCGCGATGATACGGCGAATACGCTGAATAGAACGGGAACGCACAGCACCACTACCCAACCCAGTGACACACCAAAGCTCGCGCCAGCCACGGTGGCTGTCAGGACTGCGGCTGGATCCAAGTCGGCAGCCCCGGCGATAATCCCGGGCATGGTGCGCGCGGCCTTATGAAAGAGCGTGGATTTCGGGTTTTCAGGCGCAGTTTTCTGCGCCAGATGAAGGGCTTCCATTTTAGATCCATTCACTTAGAAGCAGATGCAGCTCTGCTAGTTGGAAGCCTTAGTAAAGGAAGATTAGGGGAAAATTCACCCCTTCCGGCTGATTTTTCCCAAAATGGAACTCTTCAGGTACCCAATTTCCCGCAGGAATTATTCCAGCATGCCTCAGGGAAAAATCAGATCGGCGGCCAGCCCTGGCACTCTTCGGCTGTGGGAACCGTAGCCAGGAGGAAGCCCGAACGTGATCGTACGACCGCATCGGAGACGGAACAGAAGCTGCGGTGGCCGGCGTTCGAATTTGTGGGCGTGCTCGCAATTACATATTCCGTGCAGGCATTGTCAGTTCCCTGCTGCTGTTCCCCAAAACGGGCTGGGGCGCAATTGGTGCTAATAGTGAATTTGTACTGGCCTTTCTGGCACCAGGCACCGGACGTACAGTCGGCCCGCCCCAGTTGGCTATCCAAAAGACAGGCGTGCTCGGCAGTGCCTCCACTTGCGCTGGCGCAATTGCCACCCAGCGTGGCCAGATCGCGCGCATATCCCTGTTCTGGATACGTTGTTGAATAGGTGATCTGTGCAGTAGTGATCACGCGCATGGTGCTTGCGGCGGCAGCTTCATTGGCTGACGTTCTGGCCCGGATCAGATTGGGAATGGCAATGGCCGCGATGATCAGAATAAAAGGAAGACTGATATAACCCAGAATCAGTCCTGTCAGGGCCATTCCCTCACCTTTCAGCCGTCCCATGCTTTTCTTAATTCTTGAGAGGGATATGTGACCCACAATGATAGCTGGAATTCCTGCAAGGAAAGTGAGGCATAGGACGATCGATGCGATTCCCAGGACCATGCTCGCGATTGCGCCACCGTCTGTCTGTGCCGGTTGATATGCCCGATATGGTTGCGCTTGAGGAGGATATTGCGGCGACTGTTGACTTGGAGCAGCAGGCACATTTAGCCAGGCCGATGTGGATGCTGGGTTGGGTGCGCTGGGCTCCTGAGCTGGCGGTGGCGGCGTGGGGGCAGCCTGTACCGGTGCTGCGCACTGCGGACAAACTGTGGCATCTTCGGGCATGGAAGCCCCGCACTTGAAGCAAAACATTCACACCTCACCTGGCTTCCGCCCGTGGCTGACTGGTATTTTTGATTTGTGCAATCGGAAAAGTACTTCATTCACATTGAAAAGGCAATCATTTCGCGTTTCAAGGAACCACTTTCGTAATGCGACAGGCCGATAGGAGAGATCTCATCGAAATCGTTTCAGCGCTGCTTCGGCAGCAAAGTATCCGCACATGCCATGGACGCCCGGGGCGGGTGGAGTTGAAGAGGAACATAGAAAAACACCATCCAGTGGCGTGCGATATAGGCTGGCCGTCGGTCGGAGAAACATCTGGCTCAAGTAAGCCGCGCCGCCGCCGATGTCCCCTCCAATCAGGTTGGGATTATGCCGTTCCATGTCCGCAGGTCCCATCACCGAGCGCGCGGCAATGCAATCCTTGAAGCCGGGAGCAAATCGTTCCACCTGGTTTTCAATTGTCTCGGTCACGTTGCCGGTGAATCCATTTGGGACATGGCAGTAACCCCATGCCGTGTGCTTCCCTGCCGGTGCGCGCGATGGATCAAACAAACTGGCCTGCGTAAACAGCACATAGGGATGGTCAGAAACTTTTCCCTGCCATGGCTGCCGTTCCGACTCGCAAATCTCATCCATTGTTCCGCCCAGATGCACCGTTCCGGCTTGCGAGCACTCTTTCGCGCGCCACGGCACCGGCTGGTGCAAAGCCCAGTCCAGCTTGTAAACGCCCGGACCATACTTGAAGCGTTCCAGGCTACGGCGGTAAGAACCGGGCAGTTTTGCGCCTGACATTCGGATAAGCTGCCGCGGTGTCACGTCCAGCAGGGTCGTGCGTACTGGTGGCAATTGCTCCAGCGACTCCACATAGCAATTCGTCAGCACGCGGCCGCCCAGCGATTCTAAGTATTTGACCAGCGCATTCGTAAGCTGTTGCGAACCACCGTGGGCAAAAGGCCATCCTATG
>DASXKZ010000091.1:0-3317 GCA_036496525.1 Candidatus Angelobacter sp. | reverse complement strand
TGCCTCACCGTTCATGGATGTTTCCACCAGAACCAGAACCGGATCGAATGAGCGGAAAACCCGCAGGGCTTCCTGTTCGCTGGAGGCGACCGTAACTTCAAAGTTGCGACGGGACAGATGGGCAGCCAGGTACTTGGCCATAGCTACATCATCGTCCACGATCAGCACACGGGTCTTGGGATTCATTCATGCTCCCAGCGGCAACAAGCCCGCTTTCTTGGAATGGAACTCAAACCGGCTAAGAACTGGTACAGAAATACCCACCGGGGGCGATTGGCCCTCAGATATTGTACTCCGATTCCATTTTCAGGCATTGGGATGCCTAACTAAGGGCTCTCATTGGCAGTTTTTTGACAAAAAAGGTTGAAAGCCAGAGCTCTCAACCTTTTACGTGTCTTAACCCAAGACGATTTTAGAAGGACGCTTAAGAGGAGCGTTTCCCTGTAATGAAGTGGTAAGGCGGCCATGGGCCACTCATTACGACTTCAATCCCAGGCAGATGCCGGGTAGCCATCTGATAGCGGTTCTGGTATTTCTCAACTTTTTTGTGATCAATCAGATGGGCTATATCGATGAGCATTCCGCCGGAATCGACTTTGCGGCAGCAAACGTCCTGATCAATCGGGGAGAAAATCTTGTGTACCTGGACAGAAAGCGCGCGGGCCTTGGTTTGTCGTTCCCGTTGGCGGACCGCTTTTTCCCGCAGCCTGCTCAAATATTCACTGCCAACTGTAGCAGGCAGCTCGATCTCTTCCATGGCTTCACGCAATGAACCATCTTTAATTACCAGTTTCAAATGCATTTCCGCCTTGCCCTTGAGCTTGGCAACGCTTTCCATAAAGCCCTTGCGATTGAGGCGGACCGCGCGGCGCAGCGCATCATCGGTATCAAAAACCGTGCCAAAACGGAACGGCAGAACTGTTGTGCGCTTGAAGCATTCGCTGACCACATGCGCATGTTGGAGAAGGGCCTTTTGGCCGAGATCGCCGGTGGGAATGTATTCGCTTACCAGGACCGAAAAGTCGCCGCTGGGATAGGCGAATATCTGGGCATCTGCTATACCTTTGAGACCTTCTACGGGAACGGGACGACGAGCGCGAATACCACCTTGCACAGCTTGTTGCTCAACGATGCAGTACGCGTACCATGCCATGAGGGAGCTTCTCCTGTCGGAAAAACGTTTAGTGGGCCGGCGTGAATTGTTTAAAAATCGGGCGAAGTTTACTGCGAAGAGCTTCTATTTAGCGCCAGCGGGTTTTCTGGTCGCTTGGATGTATCCTAAGCTGAGTCAGGAATAAATGCAACAGAGACTGTGCATGAAAACTGAGGAAATCGTGAGTTTCTGCTACCGATTGGTAAACCTTAAGCCGCAGAAGCATTGCCCATAAACGGAATCAGGGCATGAACCTGTTTATTTTCTTCGATTTGATCAGCATTTTTTAAGACTGCGGCAATCCGCGCGATCTCAGCTTCAGCAAGCGCCAGATAGCGCAATGCTTCTGGATCATCGAGTCGAATGGCCGTAAGATACAGCGCGTTGCGAACGGCGGCCAGTGGGCTATGGATTTGATGCTTCAACTCCTGGATCAAGCCTTCTTTGTTCAGCGCCATGTTCGTACTCCTCCTGACCAGCTATGGATAATGCAAGCGGTAGGCCAAGCCGGGGTGGGAACCTGCCGGGGGCGACATGTGGCCATTTTGTGCAGTTCAGCAGGCGAAAGGTGGCATTGGCATGCCGCTGCTAGGCCCATTAGTTCCACTCCCGGGCTGGTGAATACGCGCTCCCTCGGTTGGACCACCCTGTACATTTGGTCAATGCCGGGTAAAAAAAACAGAGCACTTCAGTAAGTTTCCCTATGGCGCGCCGTGGCATCTCACAAGAGGCTGAAAATGGGCCCGATGGCCATGAGTTCCCCCAGAGAAATAATCTCGATGCCGTTTACCGAACCAGCCGATCTAGGCTCGTCTCCCCCTGAGCCGTTTGTCGTAGAGGTGTTTTCAGAGCTGCGTCCGGAAACGATCCAGAAGCGGTGGGAAGACGTAAATGTCATCCTGCGCATGAGTATGCTTACCGGGTTGCAAATGCAACTGGAAGCCACACTGAACCTGCTCTGCGATATGACCGCCGATATTTCTGCATTTGACAAGGCCATGGTCTATTTCTGGGATGAAGGCCGCGAACTCATGGAGTTGCGGATTTCGCGCAACGTGCAAAAGCAAATTGGCGAAGAGGTTTCTACCGGAAACATCCTGAATTTCTGGGCCATTAAATACGGGCGTCCTCTGATCGTAGATCTGGGGCATCATGCGCAGTCCGATGCGCTGATGCATGTGGTAGGCGCAACATGCGCGCTGGTGGCGCCATTGTTTGTGAGCAATCGCGTCATGGGATCGCTACAGATATTCCGCACCAAAGCAGATAAGCCTTTTACTAAAGAAGACGCACAGCTTCTATGGATACTTTCTCTAGTTGCTGAGAACCTTCTTACCCGTGAATATGCTAATGAGGGGTTGCTACGCTTTGCTTTTACCGATTACCTTACTGGTCTGCGGACGCGCGGATACTTTGAGCAACAGCTGGAGCTGGAATTCAAGCGAGCTGAACGTAAACAACAGAAGTTTGCCTTGCTAATGATCGATATCGATCATTTCAAGGTGTTGAATGATACCTTTGGCCACCACGTAGGCGACCAGCTCTTGCGCGACGTTACCTCCATCCTGATGAAAGACATGCGTGAAGTGGATACCGTGGCCCGTTACGGTGGCGAAGAGTTTGTGATCATCCTGCCGGAAACCACTGAGACCGGCGCCGCGTTCGTGGCGCAGCGCCTGCGGCGCGCCGTGGACCAGGCTAAATTTTTTGCCGGCTCTCCGCACTCTGTCCAGCATCTTACAATCAGCATTGGCGTGGCCGTTTATGATACTGACGCACAGTTCAAGCGCGACCTGATTGAGTTTGCCGACGCTGCTCTTTACGCCGCCAAGCATGCAGGCCGCAACCGCGTGATGTGCTATTCCGAGTTGAGCAAGCAGGGACGCGAAGTTTCATAATGAGCTCAAGTTTTTCTACCGCGCAACAGCGCGGACAAACCGATGGCACCGGCATGCTGCCTCGCATCGGCAGGACAAAGATCTGGCGTGTGATCCATGCCTGCGAATACGCTCGTGACGTTCTGCCCGTAGTTGAAGGACAAGTCGCTGTCGGTATGCGGCCATTTATCGTTACGCCGCAAGGCGCTGGCGCTGCTGAACTATATCTTTCCGGTAACAACCATGACCAGCCTCGCTCGCTCTCGCTTCTGCGCTCATGGCAAGAC
>DASXKZ010000090.1:0-2224 GCA_036496525.1 Candidatus Angelobacter sp. | reverse complement strand
GCTCTATGGCTTCAAGGTCTCACACCTGAACGTCACGAAAGATTGATTCGCTGGTGGCAGGATGAAATTGAAGGCACAGGGCGCGTGCCGATTCTTTCCGTGGAAAATAAACCTGAAGTTCTCCGCTTCGGCGGCGGAACTGATGCGGATCTGCGGCTGGCTTGGCAGGAATTTCTGATCCGCATAATGGCTGACGCCTTTGATCTTCCCCCTCAACTGCTCGGGGTGGAGCGGGATGTAAACCGCTCCACAGCGGTGGAAATGAACGATCAGGCATTCCGTCAGGCAATCGTGCCCACTGCACGCTTGTTCGCAGAACACATTACTCGTGATGCCATCAGCAAGAAGCTGGGCTGGAATGATCTCGAGTTTGTATTCACCGATACAGACGTTGCCAATGAGATGGAAGAAGCACAAATTCAGGAAATTCTGCTGCGCAATGGCGTGATGACTATCAACGAAGTCCGGCGCATACGTGGGCTTCCGGAGTTACCTCTTCAAAACGGGTTGTAGATTTCAGTTCTTTGTTCCCCAATTCAATGACCAGGATGGACTAATAATGAATCTCGAATTGGAATCTATGGCGATTCAGATGCCGGTGGTTGACCAGCATCCGAATCGTGAGGCGTTTCGCGGTGTGCTTACGTTGGTGGATGTGCCTTCGGACAAGCCTCCTTCAGGATCGCGCGGGCATCGAGTGGTGTTGACCCGGACCGCAGCGGAAGCGGCTTTAGCTTCCCTGCTAGGGATGGGGCTTGACTATGCGCCTTCATTGGACCGTCATGACACGCGGCGGAAGATCGGCGTTATCACTCGCGCCGAGATTGTTGGGAAAACCTTAGAGCTTGGCGGGCATTTGTTTGCCCGAGACTTTCCCGAAATTGTTAAGGAGATCGGGAAATCGCGTCGGGCGGGCGAGGCCCCATTCGACTCCGCTCAGGGCAGGTCCGTTCCCACACAACAAAGAGCCACCACACAAACCAAAACACAAGCGTTGGGGATGTCTTATGAAATCACTGACGCTCGTGTTGCCGACATCCGCAGCAGCATTTGGACTTTGACTCACGTGACCTTTACCGGGGCGGCGGTCCTGCGGCGCGATAAGGCCGCGTATCACGACACCTGGATTGAACTTGAATAATTAGGAGAAAACATGAACAAAGAAACTATAGAACAGCTGACGGCAACCTCCGAGCGGCTGGCTGGTGCGGCCGAGGCCCTCAACAGGGTGCTCGACCGGCTGGATGCACAACAGGAATCGCTCAATGCCAAAGTTGACCGCATTGTAGCTGCGGTCGAAGAGCAACGGAACGATACCACTCTTACGCAAGATGCAGCCGGCAGTGCAAGCGCTCTGCAAGCCCGGGTTACAGAGTTGGAAAAAGCAAACCAGGAACTCAAGGCCCAGTCAGCGCGCATGGCGCGCAAGACTTTGCCTCCGCTAGTCACGGCCTTGCTCGGAAAGAACAGCGACAGCACTGATCAGATGGATTCAGCTGCGCTCGACAAAACCCTGCAAGCGCTCAGCGTTGAGCAACGCATTGCCGTGAAGGCAGAGATGGCGCGTGCAGGCATGATCAAGTAACTAAATCACATCAAGTTTGTTAACCCAGGGCGCGAACCACTCGCGCCCTTTTCATTTGCCCGGCGATTAACAAGTACGCAAATCATTTTCAGGAGAAACCATGAACGCACAATTTATAGACCTGAGCGCGGCGGCAGATTTTCTTGGGCCGGGCGCGGTTGAGGTCAACCGTTACCAGAACGAAATTACAGACATCGTCCGCCGGCGCGGCATGTTCGGACAGCGCATCAAGCAGATGCCTGCTACCGGACATCCGTCGCGCTTCTTCGAACAGACGGCGATCGTCGCCCCATCCGCAGCCAACGCTTTTGTGGACCCACGCAACATCTCAGCCACCGTCGGCACCCCGACGCGGGTTGAGCGCAGCGTGCCGCTAAAGGCATTAGTATCGCAGATTAACTACAACCTGTTCGATCTCGAAGTAGGAGCACAGCAGAGCCAGTTTGCATTCCTTCAGGCCAAAGACCTGGCGGATTCGGTCGAAGGCCTGCTCCGTACGCACGATGTTGCACTGTGGAATGGCTCTGACACCTCATTGAGCAGCCCAACCACACTGCAATATTTCGGCGCTATCGGACAGATTTCCTCCGGCGGCAACACCCACACTCTGGCGACCACCGATCCCATCGTCGACAACCT
>DASXKZ010000089.1:0-93223 GCA_036496525.1 Candidatus Angelobacter sp. | reverse complement strand
CTCCCAGGTGGCCTCCCGGAGTTCTAATGGGTACATAACCAGTATCCCCCAGATAGGGAAGAGCACCGTTTACCGTCACGCCATCCACGGAAACACTTACGTTGCCCACCGAGGGGTTCAGTACCAGGAATCTGAGGTTGGCCGAGCTGGTATTGCTGGTATTGACGGCATTTTGCTGGCTGCTGCCACCGCAACCCAGAGCTGAGACCGCCAGCAGCGCGCCCAGAATGAAGCCATAGCTTGTTAGCTTTGTCATGGCTGGCCTCCTATCTATTTCCGGAATCCTATTCTAATTCCACTCAAAGCATTTGGTTCAATGAGAGGATCGGGGCACATACCACACCATGAGATATCGTCATGGCTCAACTAGGCTGCTCAGCTGCATTCGCGCGGAATTCTCACCGCCTGAAGTTCTTCAAAACATAAGCCTCTGGGGTCTTACAGGGCACCACTCTTCCCTCGATAATTAAAATATCCCCACACCTGCTCGCTCATGCGTCCAATCGCATCTTCCAACTCCTGGTAGTAGCCGCGATGGTGCGCCGAAAAGAACACCACCACCACGCGCCCAGCAGGCGTCTCAATCAAGCCTACATCGTTGGCAATATACGGAGGAAAATCGCCGGTCTTATGCGGGGTTTCAACGTCGTCCAGCATGAAGCGCGGGATGCGCGTGCGCATCTGCTGCTGGCCCATCATTCGCAGCATTTCTTTGCAGGATTTCTCGCTGGCGGCTTTGTTCGTCGCCATCATCTCCAGCAGCTTGCCCATGTCCCGCGCGCTCGACAAACCAAACGGATGCTTGCCTTCAAAGTGAAAGCGTTCCACGTCCGCGTCGGTCAGCTTGTCGGGAAATCCCTTGGTGAAAAGTTCTTCGGGTGAGAGCTTCGAATACGCAGGATCGCCGGCCTCAGCCAGCGCGCGGAACCAATCGAACGAAGTTCCGGTCGCCGTGATCGAATTCAGCCCCAGTTCGTGCATCGTCTGCGTGACGTGCGCGGGGCCGCCCACGCGGGCAAAGGCCATGTCAGTGCCGGAATTATCACTCTGGATAATCATCAACTCCAGCGCATCGCGGAAGCTCAGGTTCAGTCCGGAATCAAGCGTGCGGAGCACTCCGGTGCCAAAGCGCTTGTCGGCGGTCTTCATGGCAAATCGATCAGCCGTGTTGATCTTGCCCGCGTCCACCTGCCGGTAGACATCCACCATGAGCGGAATCTTGATGGTGGACATCGTGTCCATGATTTTGTCGGCGTTGATAGCGATTTCTTCACCGGTATCAAGCGACTTGATGTAAATACCCCAGTCCGCGCTCACGCCGGCCGAAATCTGCGCCAGCTTTTGCTTCAGCAAATCAATCGGTTTGGGAGCAGGAAGAGCCTGGGCAATGGCGGGAAGAACAGCCATCAGGAGAAATGCAGCTTTGACGGAATTGAATTTCATCATTTTCACCACAAAGGACACAAAGGTTCACCGAGGTGGAGAATTCTACAGCCTTTGCGTTCCTTCGTGTCCTTTGTGGTAAGCCTTTAAAAGCCTTGGCCTCGAATCAGGCTTACGGCATCCGGCACGCCGCCTCCGCCTCCGCGTGACCCGCCGCCTTTTTCTTCCACTTTGTCGCCTTCACCCGGAGCCAGAAAAAGGTTTTCTTCCAATCCATGTTGCCGGGTATAAAGATCGTAATAGCGGCCCTGGAGCGCCAGCAGTTCGGCGTGCTTCCCGCGTTCCAGTATCTTGCCGGACTCGACTACCAGAATCTGGTCGGCCTGGCGAATCGTTGAAAGGCGGTGCGCGATCACAAACGTTGTCCGTCCCTGCATCAGGTATTTCAATCCCTGCTGGATGTAAGCCTCTGACTCTGAGTCCAGGCTTGACGTGGCTTCGTCGAGAATCAGGATTCTAGGATCGGCCAGCACGGCACGGGCAATCGAGACGCGTTGGCGTTGCCCGCCGGAGAGCTTCACGCCCCGCTCGCCGATGATGGTGTCGAACTTGTCCTTGAAGCGTTCGGCAAATTCATCCACGTGAGCAATGCGACATGCAGCCAGAACTTCTTCTTCCGTAGCCGCCGGACGCGAAAAGGCAATATTTTCTTTGATCGATCCATCGAACAGGAATGAATCCTGCAACACCACGCCCAAAGCGCTCCGATAAGAATCCAGACGGACGCGGCTCAGGTCCTGGCCATCCACGGTTACGCGCCCTGAAGTTGGTTTATAGAAAGCAGCGGCCAAGCCAATAATCGTCGATTTTCCTGAGCCGGATGATCCCACCAGTGCCGTCACGGTTCCCGGCTGCGCATCAAAGCTCACATCGTCAAGCACCGGCTTGCCGGGTTCATAAGAAAAGTCCACATCTTTAAAAGTGATCGCGCCATCGATATGCTTCAGCACAATCGCGCGTTCCGGGTCCTGGTCTTCCCGGCTCTCTGCCAGTACTTCTCGTGTGCGGTCCAACCCGGCCAACGCTTCCGTGATCTGCGTGCCGATGCTGGCCATCTGCGCAACCGGCGCAATCAGAAATCCCATAAACATGGTGTAGCTGAAAAGCTGGCCCGCCGTCATGTGTCCGGCAAGAATCTGGCGCGCGCCTATGAACATGATCATGGCACTCACCACTCCCAGGACCACAGTTGATGTGAGCCCCATGAGAGAGGTGGCAGTCAGCGACTTCAAGACATTTTCCAGCAGGCGCTGCACGCCGCGGCTGAAAACATTCGATTCGCGATCTTCCGCATGATAGCCCTTTACCACGCGCACTCCGCCCAGCGACTCAGTGAGCCTGCCCGTGACCTCAGCGTTGATCTTCGCTCTCTCGCGAAAAATTGGCCGTATGATTTTGAACGCGCGGCTGAGCGCCACCATGAGGACCACCAGGAATCCAATCGCGATCCCAGTCATCTGCGCGTTGTATTTCAGCAGGAAACCCAGCGATAACGCCGCGGTAAGAACGCCGCCAAAGAACTCAACCAGGCCGGTGCCGATCAGGTTGCGGATACCTTCCACGTCGCTCATGATGCGCGATACCAGCGCACCGGTCTTATTCGCATCGTAATAATTCAGTGAGAGCAAGCCCACATGCGTTTGCACGCGCTTCCGGAGTTCAGAAATCAAACGCTGCCCTTCTTTTGAAAGAAGCTGTGTCAGAGAAAACGATGTCAGTCCTTGAATCAGCGTCGCGCCCAAGACCGCCAAAACCAGTGGCAGGAGCAGGCCTGCGCGATGTTTGCCAATCACGTCATCCAGCAGGTATTTTGGCGCGGCCGGCAATACCAGACCGCAAAGCCTGCCGATCAGCAGGAGTAGAAAGCTGAAAGCCAATAATCCCCGCCGGGGACGGATCAACTCCGAGATCATTGGCCATACAGATTTCAGCTGCGTCGCGGCCGACTTCTTCTTTTTGGCATCAACTTTTGTTGGGTCAATTTCTGCGGCCACGGGATACTCCGATCTTGAGGTGCTCTCCACTAGATTACAGGCTCTTGCGCTGAGTTTCGGAATTTTGTTCAGTACCTGCCCAAATGGCTAGTAGTGGGTCAACGTCTAGCGATTCGCTTGCGAAATCGCGGGCCCCAGCCCAGGACTTTAGTCCTGGGTGAGCGAAGCGAATAAGACGTCATCGCGAAGCGATGAAGAGTTCAGCTACCATGCAATGCCATTGACTCCGCCGCTTTTCCGTAGCAGCATGGTTCCCGAAAATGAACGGCGCGGAACACGGATAACTGCGTAATAAGGAGGCATCTATGGGAAAGAAATTACTTGCTGGAGTTCTTGGCGGCCTGGCTTTCTTCTTCTGGTCATTTGTGGCGCACGATGTTCTGCCGCTGGGCAAAACCGGAATAAAAGAAATTCCCCACGAACAAGCCGTCCTGGATTCCATGAAAGCAAACATGCCGGAAAATGGCCTTTATCTCATTCCTGGTCTCGGCGTTCCTGAGAATGCTACGCGGGCGCAACAGGCTGCAGCCATGGAAGCGCGCATGCACAAGGTGGAAACCGGACCTTCAGGCTTCCTGGCGTATCACCCGTCGCTGCAGTTCTCTTTTTGGAAGGCGCTGGTTGTTGAGCTTGGAACCAACATTCTCCAAGTTTTGCTGGCGGTGATCCTACTGGGACAGACCAGCCTTGTGAGCTTTGCTGCGCGCTGGCGATTTATTACAGTCGCGGGCATTCTGGCGGGCATCAGCACCAACATTTCTTACTGGAACTGGTATGGCTTCCCTGGCGATTACACGCTGGCTTATGTCTGCACGGTCGCAATGGGATTTGTATTCGCCGGCCTTGTGGCGGCGGCAATCGTGAAGCCAGGAACGGTCACTACCACAACCGCGAAAGCGGCGGGAGCGTAAAATCATTCGGCAAGACTCTTAACGGCAGGCAGTTAGAGTCAACCAAAGGCAGCCAATCATGCCCATGCAATACGAATACACGGCAATTCCTGAAGCGCAGATACCACGCGCGGCAAACCCTGTTTTCCAGCATCTGCTGGATACGTATGCGAGCGAAACAAACAAAGTTGTGAGCTTGTGGCGGCAGTTTAGCCCGGAAAACATGGGTTTCAAGCCTGCGGACAAATCGTCTACAGTTTTGGAAATCATGAAGCACCAGCTGCTTTCTGAGCGGCGATTCTTTGCCGAATTCATTGGTCTTGGCGGCGAACCGGAAGCCGCCGCGCTGTTGCCACAAGATCTTACGCCGGAAGGTTTCTGGCGCCGCAACCAGGAACTGTGCGCACCCCGGCTGGCAAGAATGGCGGAACGCGATCAGAAATGGTGGCTTGAGGTGGTGCCGTTTTTTGACGTGCAGCGCGAACGTATCTGGGTCTTCTGGCGGCGCGTTTTGCACACCACGCATCACCGTACTCAACTCAGCGTCTATCTGCGGCTCCTGGGCAAGCCAGTGCCCTCAAGTTACGGTCCAACGGCGGATGTTACCTGGAAAGGCGCAGACCCAACGCGCAGTGTGGAAGCGGCAGGCAGGAAGTAGGGGTTACCGGGCCATGGCATTATCGGCCAGCAGAACCACAATGGACGTGACGAACATCGCGACAAAAACCATTGCGCCCCAAAACGACTTGTTCCTTAATGTCTCCAAGAGTCACCTACCGAAATTACGAGCTACATAGAATTTGGATGCCGCAAGGCGGCATTTTGGTCCGGGACATTCCAATTTTTAGCTGAGATGGAACCGCCAAACTTAAACCCTGGATTGGCGATGTCGCGTGTGGCGCAACCCGTCATTTGTTTTCCCCGATCCACCTTTCCGATCAGTGTTATCAGCGTGAATCAGTGGTAAGACCTGCTTTTCTTCTGTACCGATTGAACTGGTGATCGCCAACGCGTCGGCAGCTCATCCATCGCCACCACGGAGCATTTTCACTGGTGAAGCCCGGAAACATGAACGTTGTTGGCCGCAGATTGAGCTGAGAGCCTGTGCCGGCGGGTGTAATGTCCTGTTCCGGCGGCGCCAGCAAACCGATCTCTATCGGTGAAACCGTGACAAATTTCTCGTCGATGAGCCCTGCTCGCGCCATGCTTCCATAAAGCGTCGGCCCGCCTTCACACAGCAAATGCTCAACGCCCATCTGTTTCCGCAACGTAAGCATGGCTTCGGGCAGATCAATCGTTTTGTCCTGGCCCGCAATGATCAGGCGCTCCTGGTCAATCCGCCCTTGCAGACGCACGGCTCCCGCCTGCGTGGTAAGAATTAGCGCGTCCATCTGGTCGCCGTCAAATACACGATACGCCCGCGGATCAACACTGCCGGAAGCAGTAACAAAGATCACTCTTTCGCGCTTGCGGCCAAGCCTTACGCGCAGATCTTGCAATGATTTGTCTTCAATACGATAGACAGGCCCGCGGCCTTGATTCAGTTTCGGCGCACTCAGCGTCTCTTCCACCAGCGTGTGGATGCCGGTAATAATCGCATCAGCATGGGCGCGCAGCAGGTCCATCAGCCATCGGTCTTCCGCCGATTGCGAGATGTCCGAACCCGCAGCATGCTGGCCTTTGAATGAGGCTATGCCGTCTATCGACTGAACAAAATTGGCGCAGGTCCACGGACGCTCGGCATGCGCGGGAGGAAATCCCAATGTCCCATACGGAGCAAAAGCAGGGTGTTCAATCAGGGCAGGTTCAGCGTCGTCAAATAAGATCTGAAAGTTGCGCACGCTTGAAATGCTAACTGGATCGGCGCGAAAAACGCTACAAGCAGGCGGAAATTCTCTAATTGTCCTTTTGCGAAAACGTGTGCAGATGCGCCAGAAAAGCTTGCTGGACGCGGCTCAGATAGCGCCCTTTGAGCGTGACCACGCCAATGGTCCGCGAAGCACGGTCGTCTGCCACCGCGACGTAGGAACAATCCGGTCGTTGCTCCATCGCCATTTCTGGAACAATAGAAATGCCCAGTCCGGCGCCCACCATAGCCATGATGCTGCTGAACTGGCCGCTTTCAAACACAATCTTGGGCACCACACGCGCACGCTTGCAGACCTCAATCGCCGTATCGCGAAAGCAGTGGTCTTCCCGGAGCAGAAGAAAAGGCTGGTCGCGCAATTCCTTGACCGTGACTTTGCGCTTTTTTGCCAGCCGGTGTGCCCGCGGCATGATGGCAAACAGCCGCTCGGTGCGCAGGTTGAATGTTTCCAGATCATGGCCGCGGAGCGGCATGGCCAGAATGGCAAGATCGATCTGCCCGGCGCGCAGCCGGTCCATCAGCCGGACGGTGACATCTTCCGCTACGCTGATAGACGCCTGAGGATATTTCCGGGAAAAAAGCGCCAACGGCAAAGGCAGGAAATATGGGGCGATGGTGGGGATCACGCCAACGCTCACTAGCCCGGCAACGGCCGATTGCTTTTCGGCCACCTCGTCCTTGGCAGCCTTTAGCTCGCCCAAAATGGCACGGGCGCGGGGAAGAAAGACCTGTCCAAAGCCTGTAAGCCTTACGGTGCGTCCCAAACGATCAAAAAGGCGAACGCCAAGTTCTTCTTCCAGCTTCATAATCTGCTGGGACAATGAAGGCTGCGCTACTTGTTCCCGTTCCGCAGCGCGCGTAAAGCTCCCGGTTTCAGAAACTGCGCAGAAATAGCGTAGCTGGTGAACTTCCATAGTCAGTGCCTATTAAACTCAGTCCAATTATATATTGGACTTATGGCAGATTCAGCACTATTTTGAGCAGCATCAGTAACACGCCCGCCAAGGCTCTGGCTGGGGCGCCGGAAGCCCATGGCGCAAAGATAGGGACACTGAATCATGTCAGTGATCAACGTTCAGGAATCGTTTCTCAACGTAGCTCTCGCGGGCGGGAAACACATCACCGTCCAGTTGCTGAATGGCGCACAAGTCTCAGGCAATGTGCGTTCATTTGATAAATATTCCATCGTGCTTGAGACAAATACCCAGGAACAACTCATCTTCAAGCACTCGGTTTCTGCCCTGCTGGTTTGCTGCAAAAATAAGCACTGCACTGAAACCTGCCAGAAAGGGCCGCGCGTTCGCAAAGCCGACTGACGCTTTTCGGCGGAAACCTATCGATCTTCGTCCACTAAGCTATTAAAGGGCGCGACTGATTATTTGCCCGGGTGCGACGCCGTGGCGGCATGGGCAGTTCCCAATTCCACGTTCAGCCAGCGGTCCACCAGTTTCTGCAGACAGGCCTGGCCACAAAGATGTTTAGCCGTGGCGTCATGCGCCAGCATGTTTTCCCAGGGATAAATCTTCAGCATCTGGCGTTCCGGCGCTTGAGCGTGGGGGCTAAATGGCTCGTTCCAGGCCAGCCACCAATGGTCCACAGATCCTTTTTGCTTGCCGCAAATATCGCAATTGAAAGTTTCGGTCCAGGTCAACGGAGCCACCCCATCCTTAGGTTGGACTTTCATCATGAAGGTAGCCTACATCCGTGGAGCGGCGCAACCAGCCATTTTTTTGCGGAACAGCCCAAAATTCCCATATTTCATAGGTGAGCAGGCGTAAGTCTCTCTTTTGCACAGCCATCCACAGGAGTTCCACAAAACTTTTTGCGTTCGTTCATATTCCAGCAACAATCATAGGCTACGATTAAGCGGCAAATACGCGGTAAAACCAAATTTCTAGGTTGCATTTCCACCATTGACGACTATTATGGGTGCCCTAGATTTCCAGGGTCCCGCTACGCTGAAAGCCTTCACAGGAGAGAGAGAATGATGTCACGCTTTTGGAGTTCAATTCAACGGCTGGTTCTAGTAGCGTTCTTCGTCGTAAGTTGCGGCGCGCTGCTTTACGCACAGTCCACTACTGATGGCGCAATTGGTGGAACGGTTTACGACACCAACGGCGCTGTGGTCGCAAACGCAAAAATCGTTGTGCGCAACAATGGCACCAACGCCGAAACAACGATTACAACGGATGGCTCGGGCTTCTTCCGCGTTAGCAAGCTTCAGCCCGGCGCATACACCGTCACAGTCAGCCAGCAGGGATTTGCGCCTTTCAAGGCGGAACAGGTAATTGTGCAGGTGGGCAGCGTAACGGATCTCTCACCTCGCCTGGCAATTGGCAGCAGCACTGAGACGGTGGAAGTTTCCGCTGAAGCGCCGCAGATCAATACCACTTCGCCGGAATTTGCTCCAACGTTTAACCAGACGGCAATCGCCAACCTACCGATTAACGGCGGGCGCTGGTCCAGCTTCGCGATCCTAACACCGGGCGTAGTCAGCGATTCCAGCGGCTTCGGTCTGCTTAGCTTCCGTGGCATGAGCACGCTGCTCAACAACAATACTGTAGATGGCGCCGATAACAACCAAGCCTTCTTCTCTGAAGAGCGCGGTCGTACCCGCGCGGGCTATTCCACACCGCAGCTTGCCGTGGAAGAATTTCAGGTCAACACTTCCAACTATTCATCGGAATATGGCCGTTCCGCCGGCGGCGTGATCAATACCGTTACCAAGAGCGGTACCAACAGTCTTCATGGTGAAGCTGACGTGTTTGACCGTGACAACGTTTGGGGGGCCAGCAATGAGTTCACCAAGATTGCGGTCCAAACCTCGCCCGGCACCTTCACCCAGCAGCCTTTCAAGCCCACCGATTGGCGCAAGCGCGTAGCCGGCCAAGTTGGTGGCCCGGCGATTAAGGACAAGGTTTTTTACTCACTGACCTTTGACTGGTATGACCGCAACTTCCCCGGCACCGCAGTTGCCAGTAACCCTGGCGCGTTCTTTGCGCAGCAGTTTGATGGTAGTGACGGCGTGCACGCCGCATCGGCCAACGTCATTCAGCTAGCCAAGAACCTGAACCACATCACCACCACGCCGACTCAGGCCCAGCTTACCCAGGCCCTGGGTGTGTACAACAACGGCTTGGCTGGCCTGAACACCATGCTCGGCCCGGTGTCTCGCGATGGCGAACAGTACATCATCTATCCCAAGATTGACTGGCAGATAAACCAAAAGAACCACGCATCGTTCTCTTTGAACCGTATGCGCTGGGAATCGCCCGCTGGCATTCAGACGCAGGCCACCAACACATTTGGCATTGCCAGCTTCGGCAATGACTATGTGAAGGACACCTGGGGCGTCGCCAAGCTGGATACGATGATCTCAAACACCATCAACAACGAAGTGCGTTTCCAATATGGCCGTGACTTCGAATTTGAAAACAACCAGTCGCCCACTCCTTATGAGCAGAACAACCTGCTGCATACACCTACTTTCACCAATTCGTTAGGATTGCCGCCGCAGGTTTCCATCACCAACGGGTTTACCTTTGGCACGCCGAACTTTCTGCTGCGCCCCAACTTCCCGGATGAATCGCGCATGCAGATCGCAGATACAGTGAACTGGACCCATGGCCGGCATAATCTGAAATTTGGTCTTGATTTCAGCCATGTCACGGATAACTCCCAGAACCTGTTCCAGCAATTCGGTCAGTTCAGCTATTCCAACCTCGTTAACTACCTCACGGACCTGAACGTGACCAACGGTTGCGCAGGTAAACAGTGCTACACCTCATACAACCAGGCATTCGGCCCATTGGGTCTTGAGTTTAATACCAATGACTACTCCTTCTTCGCCCAGGACGACTGGAAAGTAACGTCACGCTTGAGCGTCTCCTTGGGGCTTCGTTGGGAAAAGGAAAAGCTGCCTGATACGTTCAGCAACTTCGTGAACCCCAACTTCCCCGCCACACAGACTCTGCCTACAGACAACAACAATTGGGGGCCTCGTGCCGGATTCGCGTTTGATGTGTTTGGAAACGGCAAAACAGTGGTCCGTGGCGGCTATGGCGTCTATTACGCGCGCGTGATCAATTCCACGATCTTTAATGCGCTCATCAACACGGGATCGCCGAATGGCCAGTTGTCATTCACATTCCTGCCGGGCGCAGCCGGATCGCCGAACTTCCCGAGAATCGTGGGAGCGGCGCCAACCACCGCGGTGAAGCCGAACATCGTATTCTTCGATCCGAACTTCCAGGTGCCGCAGATTCGCGAGTCTGATTTCTCCATTGAGCAGAATTTAGGCTGGGGTACGTCGCTATCTGTGAGCTACCTCGGTAGCTTTGGCCGTCAGCTGCCAAGCTTCGTAGACACAAACCTCAATCCGTCAACCGCCTCCGTCACCTACCGGGTACTCAACGGAGGACCGCTTGGGGCCGCTGGTACCTTCACAACGCCTCTGTTCACCGGGGCCCGCCCGAATCCGAACTTTGCCGCGACCACGGACGTCTTTAGTGGCGTCACCAGCAACTATCAGGCCCTGGCAGTTGAGCTGAAGCACCGGATGAATCACCACATCCAGTTCAATGCTAACTACACATGGTCACATGCCCTTGATAATGGCGTAAACGGCCAGACGTTTACCGCCACCAACTCGTTGCTGAATCCTTTCAACCTGAACGGCGAATACGGCAACTCGATCTACAATGTACCGAACCGCTTCACCCTCACCACGGTCTTAGAGTCTCCGTGGAAGGCCACGGGCTGGGCAAAGTATCTGGTTGAAGGCTGGAGCTTCTCCCCCATCTATCAGATCCAGAGCGGATTGCCTTACTCAGCATTTGTGAGCGGCAACTCCCCGAATCCATCCGCGGCCAACCCCTTGACCTCAACCGGTATCAACGGGTCTGGCGGCACCAACCGCATCGATATTGGCCGCAATACATTCAGCCAGCCCATCAACTGGATTGCCGATGTCCGTCTCTCCAAGCACTTTAAGGTGACTGAGAGATACGATGTCGAGCTGCTGACTGATTTCTTCAATATCGCCAACAAGCAGAACGTATCTGGCGTCAACACTACTGCCTATTTCGTCTCGACTGGAACGGTTGCCACCCCCAGCGGAAACGTAACCTGCAGTGCGGCAGCTCCGTGTTTGAACTTCAACGTAGATAACACTTTCAATCCACTGTTCGGTTCCACGACCAACACCAACAGCAACTTTGTCTACTCGCCTCGTCAGGTACAGATCGGCGCGAAGATCAGGTTCTAACCATCGAGCAGCTTTTGTTCATTACTACAGCGGCAGCTTCGGCTGCCGCGTTTTTTGCCTTCCTTGAGGTTCTGTGAAAAAGCTTATTGCCGTTCTCTTGATAGCTCTCATTCCCGCTCAACTTCTTGCATGGGGCCCCAAAGGCCATGCCATCGTGGCCGATATCGCAGCATCTCGTCTCACGCCCATCGCTAAACAGAATTTGCAGTCTCTCCTGGGTGCGGACTCGCTGGCTTCCATTGCAAGCTGGGCTGACGCGGTGAGGAAAGAGCTCGACGAAAGCTACGACTGGCACTTTGTGGATATTCCGAAAGATGCGGCTGGCTTTTCCGAGGAGCGCGACTGCTTTCGCCCGCAGGATAAACATAAGGACGCACTCACAGACCATCACAACTGCGTGGTGGACCGGATTGAAATATTTCAAAAAATTCTGGGTGACGAAAAAGCTTCTCGCGCTGACCGGCTGGAAGCGCTCAAATGGATCGTCCACTTTGTGGGTGACCTTCACCAGCCGTTGCATGCGATTGACGAAGCTCACGGCGGCAATGACATCAAGCTTTCCGTTTTCGGCTCGCCCAAGTGTAGCAACTATGACTGCAACCTGCACTGGGCCTGGGACACGCTGCTGCTGGAACACACCGGCTATTCAGAAGAAGAATACGTTGGCCGGCTGAACGCTTTGATCGCGCAGAAACATCTGGAAAATCAGGCGGCAGGATCGCCGGTGGACTGGGCCAACGAATCGCATCATCAGGCCAGACATATCATTGAAGCGAAACCGGCTGCAATCGATGAAGCTTACTATCAAGCCAATATCGAACTCGTGAATCAGAAGCTGGCGCTTGCAGGTCTGAGGCTGGCTGCGCTGCTCAATGACACGCTGGGCAAGGCGCCTTTGTCGAGCTCAAATGGGACACATTCAAAGTTCTAAGGGAGCCCAATTGTCGAACATCAAAGTACGACTTAGCCGTCTTGCCGCGGTTGTTGTGGGCGGAGTGACCTTCACGTTTCTGCTATGTTCTCCGGCAGCCGCAGGACAAGGAAAGAGCGGAGCGGCGCACATACAGAAACTGCCCACCGGCATGAGCATTACTCCTGAAGCTGCTCGCGGATCGAAGCTGCAATACCTCAATCCTGATTTGCCCGGAATGCCGGAGTATCTCGCCGACCATCCTATCGCCACAGCTCTTAGTCCCAATGGAAACACCCTGCTGGTGCTGACCAGTGGATACAACCGCGTCTCTGATGTCAAAGCCAAGCCAGTGCCGGAATTATCCAACGAGTATGTTTTCGTCTATGACGTGCGGCAAAATCCGCCGGCTAAGCTACAGGTGTTGCAGATACCCAATTCCTATATGGGTATCGCATGGGCCCCGGACGGCGAAAAATTCTTTGTCTCCGGCGGGATGGACGACAACGTGCACGTTTTCGATTGGAGCGCCGATCATTGGTCGGAATCGCTGCCTCCCATTCCGCTGGAACATAAGTCCGGCCTCGGCATAAATGATGAAGAAGGAACCCAGGAAAGTAAAAACAAGCCGGTCGCAGCCGGCTTGGCCGTGAGTGCGGATGGCAAGCGACTGGTAGTGGCAAACAACGCGAATGACTCCGTCTCACTCATCGACCTCACGCAGCGCAAGGTGATTGGCGAAGTGGATCTGCGTCCAGGAAAAGGCGAGCCTGGCGGCGCATATCCTTACGGCGTGGCATTCAAGGGCAATGACCGAGCATTTGTTGCCTGCCAGCGTGATCGTGAAATCGTGGTGCTTAATCTGAATGGGACGCCTGCCATCACCGGCAGGATCAAGACGCGCGGCCAGCCCGGAAAAATGCTTTTGAATGCCGCCCAGAATATTTTGTTCGCAGTTGCAGATAACAGTGATTCGGCTGTGATTGTTGATACCACGAAGGACCGCATCTTGACTGAGATTAAAACCACGGCCCCGGCGGCCATGCTGGCCAGGCAACTGAATTTCAAGGGCGCAAACCCTACCGGACTGGCGTTGTCGCCAGATGAACGGACCCTTTACGTTACGAACGGTGGAACAAATTCAATTGCGGTAATCCACCTGGATCGTGAATCGGATGAAGGGCATGTCATTGGGCTCATTCCCACTGCGTGGTATCCAAATGCAATCAGCGTGAGCCATGATGGCCGGTCATTGTATGTAGTCAATGCAAAATCCAATGCAGGTCCGAATCCGGGCGCTTGCCGCAACAATTTTGCCAGGTCAGGAGATCGCCCATGCGCTCTGGCCCAGCAATATGTTTGGCAACTTGAAAAGGGAGCTCTAGCCGTAATTCCAACGCCGGAACCTGAAGAATTAAAGTCCCTGACTTTGCTGGTGGGCAACAATAATCATTTTTCCATGGCTTCACAACAACCGGCAGACAATGGCATATTCGCTTTTCTGCACAGCCGGATTCACCACGTTATTTACATCGTGAAAGAAAATCGCACCTATGACCAGGTCTTAGGAGACCTGGAAAAAGGCAATGGCGATCCTAAACTAAATCTTTTTCCTGACGCGCTCGCGCCTAATCACCATGAGATTGCACGACGATTTGTCACGCTGGATAATTTTTATGACAGTGGTGAGGTCAGCGGCAATGGCTGGAACTGGAGTACAGCCGCTCGCGCTACGGACTTTGTGGAGCGCACTATCCCTATGAACTACGCCGACAGAGGCGTGGGCTATGACGTTGAAGGCGTGAATCGTGGCATCAATGTGGGCGCTACCAAGCCGGAGGACCGCATTCACGGCAAACTGGAAAATCCTGACGACCAGCTTCCCGGAAATGCCGATGTCGGGGCGCCTGATGGCCCGGAAGACGAGACGGGCGCAGGCTACTTGTGGGATTCAGCCCTGCGCGCGCATCTCACCGTCCGCAATTATGGCTTTTTTTCCAATCTGGCCCACTATTCAAGCACGGCGTTGGGCGGGCCGGCAGTGCCATTGCTCCATGACCCGGCGGCCACAGGTGTACGCGTTGCGTTTCCCACGAACCCACGGCTGCAGGATATTACTGATCCTTATTTTCGCAGCTTTGATATGCGTTTTGCCGATTACTGGCGCTTCAAGGAGTGGGAACGGGAGTTCGACGAATATGTAAAGCACGACAATCTGCCCAATCTCGAACTGCTGCGTATTTGCCACGATCATTTCGGCAATTTTTCTGAAGCCCAGGATGGCGTGAATACG
This sequence comes from Candidatus Angelobacter sp., assembly GCA_036496525.1. Lineage (GTDB taxonomy): Bacteria > Acidobacteriota > Terriglobia > Terriglobales > Acidobacteriaceae > Angelobacter. The sequence continues at coordinate 78,560 of DASXKZ010000089.1, read as the reverse complement.
GTGGAAACCATGATGGCGGACAATGACTACGCGCTCGGCCTGGTCCTGGAAAAAGTCGCTCACAGCAAATATGGCAAGGATACTCTGATTTTCGTGATTGAAGACGATGCCCAGAATGGCGCTGACCATGTCGATGCCCATCGCAGTATTGCCCTTGTTGCAGGTCCCTACGTGAAACATGGACCAGTTGTCTCACAATATTTCACCACCGTTTCAATGTTGAGGACAATTGAAGACGTGTTGGGAATGAAACCCCTTGGCTTGAATGATGCATTTCAGCTTCCCATGGCAGCGGTATTCTCTGTCCGGGAAGCGGTATGGACTTATACGGCCCGCATACCGGCGGTCCTGCACACAACCCAGCTTCCGCTGCCTGCCCCAAATTCAATGGCACAAGTTCAGTCTTCAATTCCGGCCCATGATGCCGCTTATTGGGCGGACAAAACCAAAGGTTTCGACTTCAGCGCTGAAGACAAACTCGATTCCGACAGCTTCAATCTGGTGCTGTGGAATGGATTCAAAGGCGAGAGCACGCCCTACCCTTCAGAACGCGATGGCCGCGATCTCAGCAAGCATCGGGACGCACTGTTGCGTGAGCAAAGAAAAAGCAAGAACTGATAAACATCACTCGCGGCGAATACGTTATCATTATTCAAACGACAAGTGGCAGCTGTAACCACCGGCAGACGGCGATTCTGTGTCCCAAGCGTGCGCCCGCTTTCAGAGCAGAAGTCAGCTATCCGCGTCCAGGGGCCCAAGCGCTCTTTGAATAATCGGCGCAATCATACATCAAGGACTTTTAAGTTTTTTCTATGAGCAGTTCGACTCCTCCACAGCACGATCTAAGTTCGTTGCGCATTGATGATCGCTCCCGCTCGGCCGGGAAGACAGGCAAGCGACTAGGACTGTTTGCGGCAGCCGTGGGCGCAGTCTTTTTGCTGGGCAGCCTGCTGCTGGCATTCCGCTCGCAAAAGCCCATTGTTGAGGTAGCAACAGCCCGGCCGGCAAGCGAAGCAAAAGCTGAGGCGCTGCTCAACGCCAGCGGCTACATTACGCCCCGGCGTCGCGCTACGGTTGCCGCCAAGGTTACCGGCCGTGTGGAGCAGATTTATGCGGAAGAAGGTTTGCGCGTAAAGTCCGGCCAGGTGTTGGCCACGCTGGATTGCTCACAGCCGAACGCTGCGTTGACGTCAGCCAAATCAGATCGAGATGCCACCGCCGCTGCCTTGGCTGATCTCCAGGTGCAGTCCGCCAATGCGGACCGCGAAGCCGTGCGCGCGCAGGGCTTGCACACCGCCGGAGTGATCAGTCCACAGGCGCTGGACACGGCCAAAACCACGGCAGAGAGCTTGCACTCTAAGATAGCGCTGACGAAGGAGCAGGTGCACGCCGCCGACTCGCGCATCGGCGTGGCCAAAGAGGATGCGGACAACTGTATTGTGCGGGCGCCCTTTGACGGCATTGTGGTGTCAAAAGACGCGCAACGCGGTGAGATTGTTTCGCCCATCTCGGCAGGTGGCGGATTTACGCGCACGGGCATTGCCACGCTGGTGGACATGAATTCCCTTGAGATTGAAGTGGACGTCAACGAGTCATACATCGCGCGCGTGCAGCAGGGGCAACGGGTGAGCGCAACACTGGATGCGTATCCTGACCGGGAACTTCCCGCCAAAGTCCGCACGGTAATTCCAACGGCGGACCGGCAGAAGGCCACGGTAAAAGTCCGCATTGCCTTTGACAAGCTCGATGACACGATTTTGCCGGACATGGGTGTGAAGGTAGCGTTCCTGAGCGCTGCTCCTCCGCCGGGAAAAAATGCAGGTAGTGAGGCGCGGGCCATCATTCCCAAGTCCGCTGTACGCAACGACGGCGGGAAACAGATTGTCTATCTTGTTCGGGACCAGAAACTGGAACGCCGTGCGGTCAGCCTGGGCGCGGAGCGAGGCAGCGATATTGAGATCCTGGCTGGACTTGCTCCCGGCGACAAACTGGTAGTGAAAGGCGCGGACACATTGCACGAAGGGCAAGCAGTGGAAGTGAAACAATAAGGCAGGCAGCAGGAGGAATTCCCAAATGGTACGTGTGGACGGAAGCGGCACTTCAAACAGCCTGATACAGGCACGCGGTCTGGGCAAGACCTATTCCCGTGGCGGTGAGCAGATACACGTGCTGCAGGCTTTGAACCTTGACGTTGAAGCCGGCGAATTCGTGGCCTTTATGGGCCCGAGCGGATCAGGCAAGACCACGCTGCTGAATCTGCTGGGCGGCCTGGACGTGCCTTCGGCGGGCAGCATCACGGTGGCCGGGGACGAGATCACGCACATGTCGCGCAGCCGCTTAACGCAATGGCGCGCGCGGCACGTTGGCTTCATTTTCCAGATGTACAACCTCATTCCTGTGCTTACCGCCTTTCAGAATGTGGAACTGCCTCTGTTGTTGACCAGTTTATCGAAGGCACAACGGCGCAAGCATGTGGAAACCGCGCTGGGAGTAGTGGGATTGAGCGATCGCATCCACCATTTTCCGCGGCAGCTTTCCGGCGGACAGGAACAGCGCGTGACGATTGCGCGCGCCATTGTTTCCGATCCTACATTCCTGCTTTGCGATGAGCCGACGGGCGATCTCGACCGCAAGAGCGCGGACGAGATCATGGAACTGATTCTGCGCCTGGTAAAGGAATACAAGAAGACGGTGTTGATGGTGACGCACGATCCTGTTGTCGCTGCGCGGGCAGACGTGACGTTGCACCTGGAAAAAGGCGTGCTGGTAGAAGCCGACCGGCTGCAAACCGTTTTCAGTGGAGGTGCGCGATGAAATTCTTTGGACTGATCCGGGCCAATCTATTTCGGAAAAAGATCCGCTTGCTGCTGACGCTGGGCTCATTTGCGGTAGCACTGTTCCTGTTCGGGATGCTTGCTGTAATACGCTTCGCTTTCAGCGGCGGTGTTGATATTGCCGGCGCTGATCGCCTGGTCGTCATCAATCGCACGTCCATCATCCAGCCGCTGCCACTGGCTTATGCGGACAAGATCAGGAAAATTCCCGGTGTTAAAGAACTCACTTACGCCAATTGGTTCGGCGGCGTTTATCAGAACGAACGCAATTTCTTTGCTCAGTTTGCAATGGACGTCGACAATTGGCGCAAAGTCTATCCCGAGTTCGATATTCCTGAAGATCAGTGGCAGAACTTTGTGAAAGACCGCCAGGGTGCGATTGCCGGCGCAGCCACGGCGAAGCGATTTGGCTGGAAAGTTGGCGACCGCATCCCCATCAAAGGAACTTTCCTTGGCGGCGTGTGGGAGTTCAACCTGGATGGCATTTATCACGGCACGCGCCAGGCCGATGATGAAACCCAGTTCTGGTTTCATTGGAAGCGGTATGAAGAGCAGGTGCCGGCCCAGTACAAAGGGCACGTGGGCTGGTACACCATAAAAATCGACCATCCGGACGATGCGTTGCGCGTTTCCAGGGCGATCGATACCGAATTTGCCAACTCACCCTTTGAAACCCATACCGATACGGAGAAACAGTTCGCTGCGGGTTGGGTCAAGCAATTTGGCAATATCCAGTTTTTGATTATGGCCATCGGTGGAGTTGTCTTTTTCACGCTGTTGCTCGTGACGGGAAATACCATGGCAATCGCCGTGCGTGAGCGGACGGGCGAGCTTGCCGTGCTGAAAGCAGTGGGATATTCAGACCGGTTTGTACTACTCTTTGTGCTGTTTGAATCGCTACTGATTGCAGTGATTGGGGGCGCGCTGGGTCTTGGTCTCGCCAAATTATTTACGCTGGGCGGCGACCCCACGCGAGGGCTTTTACCTTTCTTCTTTTTACCGGGCAAAGCAGTCCTGGCCGGACTGGGAGTTACGTTGGCGGTGGGCGCGGTCAGCGGGATAATTCCAGCTATTGGCGCAATGCGGCTGCGCGTGGTCGATGCGTTGCGGAGGGTCTGAGTTATGGCGATACCTATTGTTTACAACTTGCGTAGCGTAAAAGAGCGCTGGACCTCGGCCGTGGTCGCCGTGTTGGGCATTGCCGGGACCGTTGGCGTTTTCATTGCCATGCTGTCTCTGGCCTTCGGCTTCAAGGCGACTCTGGTTTCATCCGGCTCAAGCGACAATGCCATGGTCCGCCGCGCCGGTTCGACATCAGAGATGGACAGCAGCATTTCTCTTGACCAGATCAAGATCATGGAAGACTTTCCCGGCGTGGCCCATGCGAACAGTGGACCGCTGGTGACGCCGGAAGTGGTTGTTATCGCGCCGTTTCCTTTGCGATCGACTGGAACGGACGCCAATGTGCAGGTGCGCGGCGTCTCAACGCAGGCGCTGGAGGTCCGCAGCAAGATCAAAATGATCGAAGGCCGGTTTTTTCAGCCGGGTCTGGCTGAACTGGTCGTCGGCCGCAATGTGGACAAGACTTACGCCGGGCTCAGCATGGGCGATTCAGTAAAATTCGGTGGCGGAACCTGGCATGTGGTTGGCGTCTTCGACGCAGGAGGATCGGCGTTTGATTCTGAAGTGTGGTGCGACGCACACGTGCTGAATCAGATCTATCATCGCCCGGAAAATATCTACCAATCGTTGACCGTGCATCTGGATTCACCAGCATCGCTGCAGCAATTCAAGGACGCAGCCACCGCCGATCCAAGATTAACCGTGGACGTGAGCCCGGAGATTGAGTATTACGCCAAGCAATCCCGGACTTTGACCACGCTTATCGTTGTCCTTGGCGGACTTGTTGCCTTTGTCATGGGCATTGGCGCGGTGTTTGGGGCCTTGAATACCATGTATTCCGCCGTGGCGGAGCGCTCCCGCGAAATTGCTACCTTGCGCGCGCTCGGCTTCGGCGCGGGCAGCGTGGTTTTTTCCTTCATGATTGAAGCTCTGCTCATTTCACTTGTGGGCGGATTGCTGGGCGCGGTAGCGGTGTTGCCGTTGAATGGACTCACGACCGGCGCAATGAATTGGCAGACGTTCTCTCATCTCGCGTTTGCGTTTCGCATTACTCCATTTCTGCTGGCGTTGGGATTAGTTTTTGCTCTGGTGATGGGAATCCTTGGCGGATTTTTTCCCGCGTTGCGCGCTGCTCGACGTCCAGTAGCTCCTGCATTGCGGGCGATGTAAAGCATTCATCGCCTAACAAAGAAGCGTTTCGATTCAAAAAAACTGCCGCATCCGGAAAAGATGCGGCAGTGTTATTCAGAATGAATTAAGTCTTACCAGACATGACAAGCGTTGGCGCTGACCATTTTCTGGCCGGCCTTGCAGCCGAACGCTTTGGCAAAATCCGGGCTGTTTTGCAGCGTACCATTCGTGCGGTACTCGCCTGGAGAATGAGGATCTGTCTTGGCCAGCAGCCGAGAGCTTTCCGGCGTGGCATTCTGGCACCAGACCTGGGCAAAGCCCAGAAAGAACCTCTGCTCCGGCGTGAATCCGTCCTTGGTGGCTGCTACTTTGGGATTCATCTCCATGTCTTTATGCAACGCTGCCAGGGCGATCCTTAGCCCGCCATTGTCAGCCGTGTTTTCACCCAGCGTCAGCCGGCCGTTGAGATGAACGTCGTCCACCGCGACAAACGAGCTGTATTCATCGGCAATGCAGGTTGTGCGCTTGTCGAATTCGTCGCGATCAGCCTGCGTCCACCAGTTCGTGAGATTTCCTTCCGCATCGAACTTGCTACCCTGATCGTCAAAGCCATGCGTGAGTTCATGGCCAATGACCACGCCGATGCCGCCAAAATTCACGGCATCATCCGCGTCTTTATCAAAGAAGGGTGGCTGCAAAATTCCTGCAGGGAAATTGATGTCGTTGTTTGGCGGGCTGTAATAGGCGTTCACCGTTGGCGGAGTCATGCGCCATTCTTTCTTGTCCAGCGGCTTGCCGATTTTGTTGAGATCGCGCTTGATTTCAAACGCGCGCGCTTTCTGGACATTGCCGACAAAGTCGCCGCGCACGATTTTCACCGAGCTATAGTCGCGCCAGGTGTCCGGGTAGCCGATTTTGTTGGTGATGGCATGGAGTTTTACTATCGCCTGCTTTTTGGTTTCAGGCGTCATCCAGTCCAATCCCTCAATATCCTGGCCCAGGGACGCTTCCAGCGCGTTCACCATCTTCAACATGCGCTGCTTGCCATCCGCGCCAAAAGTGGCCGCAACATATGGCTGGCCCAGCGCTTCGCCCAGCAGGCCGTCAGTGATCTGTACACAACGCTTCCAGCGGGGCTGCAATTCTTTTTGCCCGTTCAGGTATTGGCCGTAGAAGGCAAAGTTTTCACGCACAAACGGATCAGACAATGTTGGCGCGGCTGCCCTGACTACATGCCAGCGCAGATAAGTTTTCCAGTCGGCAACCGGCACAGAGTCAACAACGCTATTGACCTTCTGGAAAAAATCCGGCGGCACTACGTTGATTTCAGTAAACTCCGGCGCGCCAGTTGCAGTAAAGAAACGATCGAACTTAAAACCGGGAGCAAGCGCTTCCAGTTCCGAGACCTTCATTTTGTGATCGCGGTTCTTGGGATCACGCATTTGCACGCGCTTAAAGGCAGCATCGGCCAGTTTGGACTCAATGTCCATCACGGCCTGAGCTTCTTTCGTGGCTGCCGCTTCATCGTCACCCAGCAGTACAAACATCTTGGCCATGTGCTCCAGATATTTCTGGCGCGTTTCCTGCGATTTGGCGTCAGTATCGGAGTAGTAGTCGCGATCAGGAAGTCCAAGACCTCCCTGCGCTACATTGGCAACCTGCATGCTCGCATTGTGGAGGTCAGGTGCTGCGCCAAAGTTGAATATCGCCTGCACTCCCGTAGATTGGAGGTAAGCAACCGCGTCAACCAGTTGGTCTTTCGTAGTGATGGCGGCGATACGGTCGAGTTCCGGCTTTAACGGCGTGCTGCCCTTTTTGTTGACAGCAGTTTCATCCATGCAGGATTGATACATGTCACCAATCTTTTGCTGCACGTCTGTGCGCTTAGGGTCGTTCGCGGAAACCTTCTCCAGGATATTGTGCAGGAACTGGCGATTGTAGTCCGCCAATTCGTTGAAGCGGCCCCAGCGGGACTGGTCAGGAGGGATAGGATTATTCTTGCGCCATGTGCCGCATGCATACTGATAGAAGTCCTGGCATGGGTCAACGCTCTTATCCATAGCGCCAAGGTCAAAAGATTTAGGCCGAGGGACGGTCTTTTGCGCGTTCTCCGTTTTTTCCACAGAAGCCGCAGCGGCCTTCCCTAAAGGTTTTTTTGTTGGCGCGCTGCCGGTTTGCGCGCCGGCGGCCACCGCCATCAGGACAATACTCGATAAAGCTTGTTTCCAATGCATAGGTACCCTCAAATTAAATTTTATAAAACTGGAAAGTCTATGCCCATTTCCCAGTGCTGTACAGCAAATTTAGCCGGTTTGGCGCGGCATCTTCCGACAAACATGAGGACGGAAGTAACTGGTTGCTTGTAGAATCTTGTTGCTGAACCAATAAACGCCCCAAAAAACTGCAATGCCTTATCCACCGAGCGGCCCTTCATCGACCAACACCCCAGACGACGAGAACGCACCAGGCGTTCCAGCGGGCAGTGACGCTGAACTGGTCATTCGCAGCGCTTCTCTGCAGCGCGTGATGAAGCTTGCGGAAAAGGTGGCCCGCCATCCTGCTGCCGTGCTTATTGTGGGTGAGACCGGCTCAGGCAAGGAGATGATTGCGCGCACCATCCACAGCCATTCATTGCGCTGCAGCCAGCCGCTGATTGACGTTAACTGCGCCACTATTCCAGAAAATCTGGTTGAGAGCGAACTCTTTGGATACGAAAAAGGCGCTTTCAGCGGCGCGGACGCCATGAAACCTGGCTTTTTTGAGATGGCCAACAAGGGAACTCTTTTCCTCGACGAAATCGGCGATCTGGATTTAAAGATCCAGGTAAAGCTCTTGCGCGTGCTGGATGGCGTGCCTTACTACCGCCTGGGCGGCAACAAAAAAGTCAGCGTCGATGTACGCGTAGTCGCGGCGACCAATCAACACCTTGAAGATCTGGTGAAAGCCGGACGCTTCCGCAGCGATCTCTATCATCGGCTGGCCCAATTCAAACTTGAGGTCCCGCCGCTGCGTGAGCGACCTGAGGACGTGATAGGAATCGCCGAACAATTGTTGCATCAGCACTATCCGGAATCACGCTTTAGCCGCGACGCTGTAGATGCGCTCACCAGCTATGCCTGGCCCGGCAACGTCCGTGAGCTTAAGAATGTGGTCTTTGGCGCGGTCTTGCAGGCCCGGGACGCACAATCTGAAATCTCATCTTCTGACCTGCGTTTTCCTGATTCTGTGAGTTCACGCCGCCGTTCTATTCCCGCTCACTCTGATCTTGACCAGGTAGAAAAACATGCGATCCTGCACGCGCTTGAAGATAACGGCGGCAATCAAGGGAAAGCCGCTGAAGCGCTTGGCATCTCACGGCGCACCTTGATTCGCAAGCTCAAGGTTTATCGCGAGGCGGGACTTGAAGATGCGTCCGGCAGCCTCAGCCTTAACCAGCAGCGTTATTATCGCGCTCAACTTGAGCTCCCTATCAAGACGAAATATGCCGGAGAACAGTTTGATGCCGTGCTGCTCAACATCAGCGCGGGCGGGGCAGGAATTCGCACAGAGAAGCCGCTGAAATCCGGCGCTCCGGTAGCACTTGTCTTCCCGATCCCCGGCAGCAACACTCAAGCTCCGGTCGAACTCCCCGGCCGCGTTACCTGGACCAACAAAAGCGGGCAGTACGGAATTCAATTTGCTGAAATCCCACCGGCGCTCCGCACCAGCCTGCAACGCTGGCTGCGCGTGGAAATGAAAAAGGACGGCTGGGACGTAGAACCCCGAGAATAAAAATCACTTCTCTGCTGATCGTCCTCACGAACTCCCAATCAGTATGCCGGCCACAAAAACAAGTGTTCCGCCTAGTACCACCTGCAGCGTGGCAGAAACCCACGGCGTTTCCATATAGCGGTGCCGCACCCAGGCAATCGCGCCCAGTTCAGCAATCACTACAGCCACCGCGACGATCGTCGCAATGCGGAATGACGGTATTAGAAAAGGAAGCGTGTGGCCAATTCCGCCCAGCATCGTCATTACACCGCAAACTACGCCGCGCACCCACGGATGCCCGCGGCCCGTAAGGCTGCCGTCATCTGAAAGCGCTTCAGCAAAACCCATGCTGATGCCTGCGCCCAGCGAAGCCGCTAATCCAACCAGAAAGGCGAAGTGCGACTCATGCCGGGCAAAAGCGGCGGCAAAAACCGGCGCCAGAGTTGAAACCGATCCATCCATCAGCCCGGCCAGTCCGGGCTGCACTATCTGCAGGACAAAAAGCCTGCGGCTGGCTTCGTCTTCTTCGCCGCGCGTTCCAGCGTCCAGTTTTTCCCGGCCAAGGTCTTCGGCCCGTTGCTCATGCTCGCGCTCTTCCTGCGCCAGATCGTTCAGCAACTGTCGGATGCTCGCATCCTGCGTGCGCGATGCGGCCTTCTCATAAAATATCCGCGTCTCCACTTCCAGCGTTGAGGCCTGCCGGCGCGCCGCTTCAGGACGCAGAGGCTGCGTCAGCCAGATCGCACGCCGAGGCACCAGCCCTTTTACGTCCCCACGCCGGATCAACGGTATGTGCTCGCCGAACTTGGTCCGGTAAAGATCAATCAGCTTGCGTCGATGCGTTGATTCCTCATCGCGCATGCCTTCAAACATAGCCGTGGTGGCGGGAAAGTCTTTCCGGAAACTCTCGGCAAAATCGCTGTAGACACGTTCATCTTCTTCCTCTAAAGCGATGGCCAGGGCAAGTACTTCTTGTTCTGAAAGGCTTTCAAAGCTGCGCATAGGTCTTAGAGAACCGGCGCTGTGTGCGCGGACTCAACTGGGCATTTTACTGTATTGAGCGCCGTGCCACCCCTCCCCTACCTCAACCCCGAAAAATAAGCACTTAGCGGCTTTAATCCCGGGGATACCTCCGGGCCTTGGGTGCGCCCGGGGTGAGTCCCGATCCCAAATTCCTGCGTTCCGCGATCTCCGATTTCTCCGCGTCTCCGCGCCTCCGCGGTAGGGTTTGGGTTTCCGATTCCCCGATTCCGCGCGATGTCGGCGATTCCGGCGATATCCGCCCGTGTCTCAGTGTCTCAGTGGTAGGTTTGCGCACGTTTGACATCGGAAATCGAAGGACTTTACAATCAAATCTGCTGCCGACGCCAGGTCGCGCAGCTTGTTTTTTGTCTCGTTTCCCCCTCACCTTTTGGCGGTGTAGCTCAGGTGGTTAGAGCGACGGTCTCATAATCCGTAGGTCGTAGGTTCGAGTCCTACCGCCGCCACCAGAATATGATTGTCCGTTCCGGAGACATAGGTAACAAAACTTTCCGTGCGAAAATAAAGTGATATGAACTCTGCAATCACGGAACAGGAATTTTGGGAGCATTTGCAGAGCGTTTCTGCGGAAGTAGATGACGCGATTGCCGTATTCCACACTTACGAGGAAATTCTCAGGCTTGGCTCCGAAGATGACGCTGTGTTCAGGGCGTTTAACGCCAATGCGATGTTCTGGAACGTACAAAAGGTCTGCCTCCAGACGACGATCTTTGTTGCTTTGAACAGGCTCTTTGAAACAGATGCGAATGCACTCTCAATTCATCGGATCCTCAATGAGACTCTAGCCCATCCCGAATTTTTCTCGAAGGACGCATTGCGAAAGAGAAAAATCGACCTGAAAATTGAGCTCGAATATCTTGACGCCTTGATTGACCAAGCATGGGCCCCGGCTGATGCGTCAGGATTGCGGTACTTGAAGAAGGAATTGAAACCTCAATTCCACAAGTTCACGGAAATATACCAGCCGATCCGACACTCGTATTATGCGCATCGGCTTTTGCAGACCGATAAGCCCGTTGCTGAACTCTTTTCGTTGACAAACAGGAATGAACTCGGGAAAATCTTGGATTTCCTGCACCAGTTGGTACAAGGAATCTGGCATCTCTACCAAAATGGGATGAAACCGGAGTTTCGTACGCAAGACATTCCCAAAAACGATAGCGAGGCAACGCGGTCAGCTCGTGAAGTTATAAATAAAGTGGCGGGGTTGCAGCCCGCACTGGACGAGTAACAATGCGCATAGCCTTAGCTTAAGCCCAGCCGTTGATCGGTGCTGCCCGAACCCACACGACGCATTTTTTCTACGATCACTTTTTGAATGTCGATTTGACGCCATTTGACAGCGATCTCTTCAAGGGTTCGAGCGTAAGCCAAAACATTGTAGGCGTTATCCTCCACCGTAAAGAAACCGTGCGCATCTTTTGGCGGTCGAACAATCAGATGAATCTTGTCCGTTATGGAAGTTCCCGGTATGTAGTATTGAGCGTCAGCGAGGTAGCCGTCACGGTTTGGTGGTGGCATGACCTCAGGTTTTCTGCGTGTGTCCGACCACTCCTTGTTTAAGGTCAGGAGTTCTTTAATCAAATCTTTGGGAAAGAGTCCGACATCTATACCCTCTTCGGACAAGGAAGCATGCCCGTACACCGTCACGTCTTTATCTCCCAGACCGTACACAACTCGCGCCACTTTGCTCTCGATCAGCCGATCAGTGCAAGACTTTTTCGGAGGGTTGCGCTTGGAGCAAGGCTCTAGCGTTGTATAAACAGTTGCGCCCAGCACATCAGCCGGATTTAATTTCTTCAAAGCGCAATACTCGCCGTGATCGCCTTTGCCTGATTCGCCGCGATGCCCCGTGGCTAAAATCTTGCCGTCTTTAACGATGACCACGCCGACCTTCGGATGCGGACGGTCGTCTTCTGCAACGCTTTTTCGAGCTTCAGCGACTGCTGCGTCGCAAAATTTGCGATCAAAAAAGGTTTGAATGAGTTCCGCCCCTGCTTCCGTCAGAGTAATGTCCGCAAGAAACTCGCTCGGTATCGCCATGTTCTTCACTTTTGTGAGGTGTCCGCTTGCGATAGCTGTCCTTAGCATGCCGCCCGCCTGCATGGTACTGGCGATAGACGTAGCCCCGAGATTGTCGTCAATAGTGTGACCACCACGGAAAAAATCCAAAAAATCAGCATAGGTGCTCATTGGAGCATCTGTAATCTGGGAATAGATGTGTCCCGGAGGCAATTTTTCATGGAGGAGCATAAGTCGGAAACTCGATCCATTATAAAGGTGCGTACCACGGGAATATTTCCTCGGCCCCTCAGTTAAGTAACTGAGATCGCGTGACAGCCCCATCAGCGGCGCGGACTCCAAGAGGAGGAAACAATGGCCGGCAAAACAAACGACGAAATTCTGCATGACCACAACCACGATGGCATTGATCGCCGCGGCTTTTTAAAGTGCATGGCCTGGGCCGGCACCGGAGCGTTTTGTGTGATGCAAGGCGGCGTGCTCAAGTCTTACAGCCTGAGCGGACTTTCCGGGTTTAACGCCAAACAAATGAAAGGCGAGCTGAGCTTTGTCCAGATCAGTGACAGCCACATGGGATTCAACAAGCTGGCCAACACTGACGTGGCAGGCACGTTGAAGGCGGCGATCGATAAGATCAACGCGCTGCCCACCGCGCCTGGTTTCATCCTGCACACCGGCGATATCACACACCTTTCCAAGCCGGAAGAATTTGATGGCGTTGACCAACTACTGAAAAGCGCCAGCGCCAAAGATGTCTTTTATGTCCCAGGCGAGCACGACGTGATTGGCGACGACGGTAAGCAATATCTCGAACGCTACGGAAAGAACACCAGGGGCGCGGGCTGGTACAGCTTTGACCAGAAAGGCGTTCACTTTATCGGGCTGGTGAATGTGATGAACCTGAAAGCCGGCGGACTGGGCAGCCTGGGCAAAGAGCAACTGGAATGGATGGAAGGCGATGTAAAGCATCTTTCCAAAAGCACGCCGGTCGTGGTGTTCGCGCACATTCCGCTATGGAGCGTTTATCCGGAGTGGGGCTGGGGAACCGACGACAGCGCGCAGGCCCTGGGCTACCTCAAGAAGTTCGGATCGGTCACCGTGCTGAACGGCCATATCCACCAGACCATGCAGAAGGTGGAAGGAAACGTGACATTTCACACCGCCGCATCGACGGCGTTTCCGCAACCCAAACCCGGAGAAGCGCCTTCACCCGGACCAATGAAAGTTCCGGCGGAACAACTGCGCAGCCTGCTGGGCATTCGCAACGTGAACTATGCCCAGGGCAAGCACGCTCTGGGCGTTACCGATTCCACACTTGAATAAATCTTAAAGACAGGAAGACAGGAGCATAGCAGTCATGAAACGTACAGCTTTAACTTTGGGTTTCGCCGCGCTCGCCATCTTGATCATCATGATGGCGGGACGTTCCAGGACCTTTGGCGCGACCATGGACGACAAGCCGGCAACAGAGGTCAAGATCGATAACTTTGTTTTTGCACCCAATCCGGTAACGGTGCCTACCGGCACAACCATTCGCTGGACCAACCGCGACGACATTCCGCATAACGTGGTTGCTGAAGACAAGAGCTTCAAATCGAAGGTGATGGATACGGATGAGAGCTTTACTTATACGTTTTCTAAGCCAGGAACTTACACCTACTTCTGCTCGATCCATCCCAAGATGACCGGCAAGATTGTGGTGCAGTAATTATATGAATCCCTTTGATCTGAAATCGGTCCTGTTGGCCCGCCATGCGCAGCATGTGGTGCTGATTCACTTCCCTATCGCGCTGTTTCTGGTGAGCGTCGCTTTCGATTTCGCAGCGCAGCGATGGAGCAAGTCTGCTTTCGCGGCAGCGGCATATTACAACCTGACTGTGGCCGCCATTTCGTCCGTGCCCGCAGTAGCTACAGGCCTGATGGCCTGGCATTGGCAGCTCGAAGGCCAACGACTGAAAGGCACTCTGCTGCTGCACTTGCTGCTGGGATTGGCATCGACGTTGTTGATCTGGCTGGTATGGTGGGTTCATTTCCGCGGCCGCAAACCACAGCGCACGCTTCCCATTTATAGATTTCCTCTGGAGATAGCGGCGGCTGCGGTGGTGGCTCTTACCGCTCATCTAGGCGGGTTCCTGAGCGGCGTTAACGCTGGGGTGTGAAGCAATACAATTGTGGCTTGTGGTGGGCTAAAAGCGAACGGCCATTCAGGGCAGGAAAAGTTCAACCAAGGGGAATAGAATCATGGCCGCCACTGTTGTTACACGAGGGAATGTGAGCGGCTTGGAAAACAAGGACTTTGAAAGGCTTGCTGTACCGCTGCTGGACGGGCTGTATAACTTTGCCCGCTGGCTATGTGGCGACGCCGACGAAGCCCGCGACCTGGTACAGGAAACGTTCTTGAAGTCGCTGAAAGGCTTTTCGTCGTTCCGCGAAGGCACAAACTTTCGCGCGTGGATGTATCGGATCCTGCGCAACACGTTTTTGACCAGCCGCACCGGACTGGAGCGGCGCAACACCCAGCAGGAAGACGAAGAAGGTTTTGAAGAAAGCTCTGTCAGCCAGGAAACTCCGGAGATCGCGCTGATACGGCGCGCAGACACTGAGCTGGTACAGGCTGCGATAGCACAGCTTGCGCCCTCATTCCAGGAAGTGATCCTGCTGGCTGATTTGGAAGAGATGAAGTATCAGGAAATTGCCGAGGCGCTGGACATACCGATTGGCACGGTGATGTCACGACTGGCGCGGGCAAGAAAACAAGTGCGCGAGCACATTGTGTTGACGTTGGGCGGTAGAAGAACAGTGGGTGTAAAGTGACAAACTGCGAATGGCGGGAAAAAATCGGCCCCTATGTGGATGGTGAGTTGGAGCCTAGCGCAGAGCAAGCCGTTGCCGGGCATCTGCAAGGCTGCTCCGATTGCACTTCAGCCGTGCTGGAACAGCAGGCGCTCAAGAAAGCTGTCCGTGTGGCGGGCAAACGCTTTACTGCGCCGCCGGAACTTTACGCCAGCGTGCAGCGGCAGATGCAGCCAAAGAAAAGTACAGGATTATGGCTGAAAGCCAGTGCGCTTGCAACGTCGGCGGCATTGTTGGTCGTTATTGCTTTCACATGGATCTCTCGCCCTTCGGCATCCAATGCGACAGTGGCGCAGTTGATTGACCAGCATGTGACCACTCTGGCCAGCAGCAATCCGGTCGATATCGTGAACAGCAGCCACCATGTGGTGAAGCCCTGGTTCCAGGGCAAGCTGCCTTTTACATTCAATATGCCTGAATTGGCCGGCACGAATTTCCAGCTGATCGGAGGCAAAGAGGTTTTTGTGAATCAGCGGCCCGGCGCGCAGTTGCTCTATTTGACGGGCCAGCACAAGGTCTCAATTTTCATTTTTCAAGTTCCCGATGCCGGCACGAGAGCTCCACGCTGGA
Organism: Candidatus Angelobacter sp.; assembly: GCA_036496525.1. GTDB lineage: Bacteria > Acidobacteriota > Terriglobia > Terriglobales > Acidobacteriaceae > Angelobacter. The sequence goes on along the minus strand of DASXKZ010000089.1, from coordinate 63,237 downwards.
ACCACGACTTTTCCTTTACCGTCAACTCCTGGAGTGCCGACGGCAGGGAATACTATCTGGTTACCGATGGCAATCAAACGGAAGCGGGCAAACTGGTGACGATGTTCCAGGACGCCAACCGCTCATAGCTCGTCGTTTTGGGACCTCATTGCTTGCCGGTCGGCTTCGGCGCCGTCTGAGCAGGCACAACCGAGCTCACTTTAGACACGTAGCGGCTGGCCAGCTTCCAGGTGTCGCCGTTCTTCTTCCATACATCGACCACAAAAAACTGACCGTTCTCGTTGGCGCCTTTCTGCGTTGCCTGCTGCAAACGCTCATACTTCACAACGGCGGCGTTTCCCAGATCGACCACGGACATCTTGCGGACGCCAAACTTCTCCAGCGCGAAGTCTTTGGACATCACAGAATCCAGCCAGTCATCGCCAGGCAGCGCGTCCGCGTCCGGCATCTCAATGATCAGGTCATCACTCAGCATGGCTTGCGCAGCGGCTTTGTCTTTTTTTTGCACGGCCTGAAGCAGCTGATTTTCCATCCCGGTGAACATGGCGACCTGCTTGGTGGCGGTGATGATGCGGGGAGTAAGCGAAGGCTTTACCGGCTCCTGCGCCGCGGAAAAGATACTTGTGGCAATCAGCACTGCAAAGAAACGCGCAAAAAAACAGACCCGCATCGTAAGCAATCTCCTTGTGTTTGTGTTCAAGATGATTCTAATCAAAGAACGCTACCCGCGAACCGACGTTTCGATCCTGTTCCTTGAACCGAAACAAAATCTTAATTGATGGTCCAAATTTGGAACTGAATTGTGGCGCCAATGATCTGGTGAAATAAAAAAGCCGTCCGGCGAACCGGACGGCCTTAATCGAATTACAAAAATTAGTTAGTGAAGAACGGACCGCCCAGGGTCTGGTCGCAACCGCCGCCGCGGCTGTTTTCCCATTCCATCTGGATCAGCCAGCTGTGGCCGCCAAAGGTCTGGTTGATGTGGGCGCCATTAGCAACTGTCGTGGTAGGGCCAAACTTAAAGTTGCACTTGTCGGCATCTTCATTGCCGCTGGCATCAAACCAGGCATTCAAGTCAGGATCGGTAATGGCTTCTTCGGTCTCGTGCGTGATCACGTTGGCCATGCCGTCCGCGCCGCCTACGCCGGTGGCCGGGCTGTTGGGGCCGGTGAGCTGCGCTTCGCAGCCGTTGGGGCACTGGTCAACGTTGCCGACAAAGGCATATTTAATATCTGCGCCGCCGATGGTGGCACGGGTATGGAAACCGCAGTAGGTGCGGCAGAAGCCCGAGCTCTCTTTTACGTCAGAGGAGGTCAGAACCAGATAGACGCCATTGGGATCCAGAGGCAGGTCATGGCCGGCATGGGTGCTGACGATGGTGGTCAGGTTCTTGTCGCCGAAACGGCTGCCCTGAGAGTAGTTGTCGAGCACGGAGCCGGCAAAATTCAGATGGCCGCTCACGTTGCCCGTGGTATCGCCGTACGTGGTATTGATGGCTTCATAGCTCGAGCCGCCGAGCGAAGAACTGCTCAGGAAACCTTCGATCAAGGTCCTGGTCGCCAGGCTATCGGAAGGCTTCGCGCCGGTTGTCCAGTTGCCGTACCAAATGATGTAAATCGGAACCGGATTGGCTTTTAACACCGTGCCGCCAGTGTGATAGTTAATGCCATTGCCCGTAACGACAGTTCCACCCTTGGGAGCCGCGGGAAGTTTTTCAGCTGCAGCGCCCTCAACGTGGCCGGTAGGTCTTACGTCGCCATCAGAACCGGGACGCAGAGTTTGCGCCGCCAGAAAGTTCATAGACAGGATTGCAAACAGAAGGACTGATGCGAATCTAATCTTTGCTTGGGGAATCTTCATTTTGCGATGACCTCGATATCTAAGTGTTGCCACGTCTGTCGAATGAAATGAACAGAAGAAGCCAAAGAGCATTTTGAAACGACTTTTATGAAAAATGAAAATAGATTCTGATTCGCGGCCCAACCCGGAATCGAGCAGAACAGAATGTGCCGAATCGTACCATGAGATTTGGCCGGATACAATCACTGATTAGCGTGATTTTTAGCGGTGATATAGGTTTTTTCAAAGCGTCGGCAAACTGGGCAATCCAGCCATATTTTATTTTCCCATTACAAGCAACTTGCAGGGTAATTCGCCACCTATGGCGCTTTCTAAAAAGGAATAAGGGCCGCCAAGAGCAGGCGGCCCGGGAGTTTTTATAGATGCAGGACGCACTTGCCGCCAGCGGCGTTTTCCCACTGCTGCTGGATCATCCAGTCATTGCTGCCAAAAGTAACGTTGAACTTGGCAGCCGCAGCTTTGCCCGCAGCCGAGCAAATGCTTGTAGAGGTGCATGTTGAGGTCGTGCCGAAGTTGAAGTTGCATTTGTCGGAATCTTCCTGTCCGCTGGTATCAAACCAGGCGTTCAGGTCAGGGTCCGTGATGGCTTCAAACTGCTCGTGCGAGAGAACGTTGATCAGGCCGTCCGCGCCGCCTACGCTGGCCGCCGGGCTGTTGGGGCCGGTGCGCTGAATTTCGCAGCCGCTGGGGCAGCGATCCGGGTTGCCGACAAAAGCATACTTAATGTCGACTCCGCCCAGCGTTGCATGAGTATGGAAGCCGCAGTATTGAGTACAGAATCCCGAGGTTTCATTGATGTTGGAGGAACTCAGCACCATGTACACGCCGTTGGCATTGCGCGGAAGGGCGCCACTGTTGAGGACGTTTGCTACGGTTGTTTGCAGACTGGAATCACTCAGATTGGTGGAACTATTCACTGTGGCCACTCCGCCCAGGCTCACGTTGCCGCTCACATTGCCCGAGTTGTCACCGTAAGTGGTGGCAATATGTTCAATGGCGCTGTTGCCGAGCGTACTGACGAAATGCTCAATCAGGCTGACGCTGGCTGCCGTGTTGGAGCCTGTGCTATTCCAATTGCCGTAGAAGATCAGATAAATCGGAACTGGATTGCTCTTCAGCACCGGGCCGCCGTGGTAGTTGATGCCGTTACCGGTAACCACAGCCTCGCCAATGGGGCCGGGCACCGGGACAGCTGTCTGGGTGGGATTTCCGTGCTTGCCGTTCGGGACGAGATCGCCATCAGCGTTGGTGAGTGGCTTCTGCGCGGCCATAAAGTTCACAGCCAAGATCAAAAAGAGAAAAAGAGATGCGACTTTAATTTTTCCCTGGGGAAGTTTCATTTTCTGTGACCTCATTTGTATTTGGTTATGCTGCGTCTGTCAGATCCAGATGAACAGAGGAAGCCGGGATGAATGGGAACTGTTTTTTCTCTATCGAAAATCCAGCAGTATGAAATTGGTCGTTCGTCTTTCTCGCGCAGCACGAAGACCCGGAAGTCGGCTCAGTGTGCTGGAGCATACATCCGCAAAATTGGCTTGGATAAAAATTCCGAAAAAATTCGGAATGCGGAAATGGGAAATTCGTAGTGAGAAAATGCGATCAGCAACTCTGTAGGAGAAAGTTAAATGGACACTAATGTGCTGCCCGCTTTGGAGCATTGAAGCGGGTTGCTATTTTTCATGGCTGAAAGCCAAGAAAGGAAATATTTTTCAGGAAAATCCTGCTGCTGAGTTTACGAAATTACAATCTTCTTTTCCCAGGGATCTTCAGTCTGCGGAGCCGCAGAAGCCGTATCTGGCAAGGGCTGGGGAATGGGAGCAGCAACGGACTGAGGCGCAGAAGATGTTGACAAACTTGGTTCCCCGGCTGGTTGATCGAGCGGCGGCGCAATAGGGCGGGGATCGACCGGCAGCAGGCCGGGGTTTTGCGCTGCCCATTTTGCTGCTAAACCATTCAGAGGGCTCTTGGTGTTGTACTCCTGATACGAGATCATCCGGCCAATACGAATAATCAGGTCGTCCAGAGACTCTGAAGCAGCCCAGAAGTCCCCGATGCAAACCGAGCTATCGTCAAAATTTGGATGAAATACCGGTGTGAGCATGCGGCACTGCGGTGCGCGGCGCGGATAACCCAAAGAAAGATTCACCTCAAGCAAATGATCGTTGCGTTCCAAAATGGCGCCATCCGGGGCCACATAGAGCCCGCGCACCAGGTATTGAAAACGATACAGTTCTGGTGGCATTCCCGCGGTGCCCACAATGCGGATCAATGGCCATCCGGAAAAGCGCTTGAACAGCGAATCGTGATCGAGTTTTAGCCGGCGAATTCTGGGTGACAACATAAGCAACTCAAAAAGCGAACATAGTATTTCTGGCGACCGTGAACAACAGAACCGTCACGCACAGCCCAACCGCCACGCTGCGCGGAAATGCCAGCCTGGGAAATTGATCATACCGCAACGTCCGATAGCAGATGAAACCAAGCCACAGGCATACAAATGGAAACAATACTGTGAACAAGGCGTTGTAATGGAGCGCGCCCTGAATATCGAGATGCAAAAGGGCATGCAGAGCGCGCGTGCTGCCGCAACCCGGACAAAGCAAGTGTGTAGTGAGATAGATGGGGCATCGCGGGTAGAAGGAATAATCCGTCGGCGGAAACCGGTACACAACTGCCATGCCGCCAAGCATCGCGGCAATCGCCATACCGGTAATGGTTCGATATCTCATCAGCCTTGTGGTGCCAGCATCCCGGTCTTCTTCCACTGAGCAATCCGGGAGAAGTGGTGCTGAAAATAAAAAATGGCAAAGAAGAAGGTCATCACGCCGTTGAGCTGGAGGTTGATTGGTTCTATTGTGTTGTAGTACTCCTCCAAATCGCTTCGCATCTGGAAAGCTGCCACCAGGAAGACCACGGCGAATACGATCGTGATCACATGACCTAACGGTTGTGGATTCGTATGATTCATTACGCTGATGAAGCCATTGGCGAACCCGCCGAGATAGGACCCCGCAACCGCGGTAATGACCAGGAACAGCCCTTTGCTTTCCGGCTTGATTTTGCGCACGAATACCGCTTCGACGATCATCCAGGCACTGAAAAACAATCCGCAGGTAAAAATACCAATCAATAGCACCAGCGCCCAATGGAGGTCGACAGGAACGATTGGACTTCCCTGCATCGGCATTGCCTGGACTCCAAAACCCGCAGTCGATCCGTCATAGACGGTACCGCTGCCACCGTAAACCGTCCCCCCAGTTCCTCCGGCGTATGCTCCCGCAGCGGTGCCTGCGGCCAAAGGAATGGGAATGTTCCCGATGACCTGCGATACAGGCGTCCATTCGGTCATGCCTTCACTGCGGGTAAGGTCGGTGATCTGGATGCTTCCCTGTGCGACATAGCGCTGGAGGTCCGCCAGAGTGTAAGGGCCATACTCATTGAGCTGGCGCTGAATGTAATATTTCATGAGTCACCTAATGCACTCAGCTGAAACGCTGGCCGGTGCTGTCCTTCTCCACAATGCAGATTTCAATGATCGCCCAGATCCAGGACACAATGCTGAGCATTCCCAGCGTCAACACGGTGAGGCACAGTTGGCCCACTGCTCGGCCGGTATATCCGGCATAAAAGTTATGTATCCCCAGCCCGCCAAGAAAAATGCCGAGAACAATGTAGGTTGTCCGGCTCTTGTATGTAGCACCGGAAACCGGCTGGGCATAAGGATAGGCTACGGGCATTGGCTGCGCGGCAACAGGCATAGGGGCTGCAACCTGGGCAGGCGCTGTAGCAGCAGCCTGCGACAAACCCAGCGGCCCGCTGTAACGCGACGGCTGATATCCCTGAACCGGAGCTGATTGCTGCACTGCTGGCTGCTGCACCGTTGGAGCGTATTGCTGCGCAATGGGAGCGTATTGTTGCGCAACAGGAGCAAACTGCTGGACCGACATAGATACTGCGCTTAAATCGCTTTGTGAAACCTGCAGCTTGGGATCATCGGCGGGTGCGCGCTTGCAGCCGAAGACGGTGCATCCCCCATTTTCCAGGTAACAATCTTCATGATGCGGCATTCCGCATGCGGTACAGAAAATCTTTGGCGGAGAAGCCTCGTCAAAAGGCATGCGGCAATAAGGGCAGACCGGCTCGGCCATTTAGTTTCTCTGCCTTTCGCGGAAATGAAACGCATACCGCCCAATCTGTATGAGATCACCGCTTTGCAACGCGCGATTGCGCGCGGGGGCCCCGGAAACGAATACCGGCCCGGCGGAACGAATGAACGTCTGCGCGCCGCGCAGTTCGATGATTCCATGCTGCGGAAGAATGCTGGTGTCTTTGAAAAGATAAATGTCAGAAGCCTGGCTGCTGCCGATAGTGGTGATCGGCTTATAGAGGATGAATTGCTTTCCTGCCAGTGGGCCTGACGCCACATAAAGCCAGCGGTCTTTCAATGCACTTTCAACAATGCCTATGGCAACGCCTGTAGCCAGCCCGAGCAGCCCAAAACCAACAGCGCGGCTGACTCCCCCGGTTTTGGTGGCAAAGCTGATGGGATCAAAGACCATGCCGCCCAGCGCGGCGCCAATCAGTCCCCCGAAAATTCCATATTTGATCTTGGCGCCGGAACGGTCTACCAATCCGTAGACAAGTCCTCCGGCAACGCCGAAAACGGCCCATGCGAGGCCGCGGACGATCCAGAAAGCGGGGTTCTTTGCTGTCTGGACGCCGAGAGAAAAGATGATCGCCGTGCCGAGACCAAAGAATACGTTTGCCATCCAATCAAAGATGAAGCCACACACCAGTCCAAGCGCCAGGCCAAGCAAACCGCGGATCAGAGCTTTTTTTGCAGAGCGCTCGACGATGCTTTCCGCCACTCCAAGACCCAGACAGGTAAACATGATGACAAAAGGAAGAATGACGATGTTTCCCCAGCGGGCCCCGGCACGTGAGTCAATGAAGAAAGGCTCACAGATGGCCCAGCCGATGAGGGCGCCAAGCATTCCGGCAATGCCAAGATAGAACCACCCCTGTAAAAAGATGTGCCCCTTCTCTTCCGTTACGATCGCAGGCCCGTCAGCAGGCGCGGCGATGTTGCCATACTGCTTGGTACCAGCCGCAACGGGCATCATGTTTCCGGCAGGGACCGCAGAGGGTAATTCCACGCTGGCCAGGTCTTCCAGAGTGATCTTCAGCGTAGGTTTGTCATCACTATTTGCCATTGTTTCCTTTTGCCTCTGGGACTTTTTGTTGCGGAGCTTGCTGAGGTTGCAGAGGCGGCTGCTGATTGAAACCATTGGAATTGTCGCCGTTGCGCAGGCCCAAAACTCCCGGATGCTGCTGATCAAATTGCCTGAGCGCTTCTATGAGTTGCCCATACCTTTCCGCCTGCTCAAATACCGGCGCCCACCGCCAATTCAGAAAGAAGAAACACAGAACGAAGCCAAGCACCATCCCCGCAAGATAAAGCACTGCCCTGGTGATCCATTTCATCCAAACCGGTTCCGCAGATTTTTGTTCGCGGCCGGTACGGACCATGGAATCCAAAGCGCCGCCATAGTCGTCATCATCTTCAAATTCGTGGGCCATAGTGCCGGTAATCTCAACCGCCTGCGAATAGCCCACGCGGATGGCGGAGAGTTTTTCAATGTTGCCGCCAATCCAGCCAAAGCAGCCTTCTTCATCCGTATGCGGATCGTAAACCCATGCCACCTGCTGCGGATTGGAAAAGAAATTCTGCTGGATGAAGAGATCGTGCTCAGAAAGGAACACGCCAAAGCCGGGATGCGAGTGATACCAGCCGACAATCTTGTCGTCCGGATATTCCTTGTCCTTGATCTTATATATATGTTCCCAGGTGTCCTGGGTGAAAGTGACGTGAGCGCCACCCTGCGCGGCATTGATTCCGGCGATGCAGGCTTCCACCGTCATGCGCTCATGGTCCGTATTGCCGATCAGCACGCCGCAAACCTCGGCTTTCATTGACGTGCGGGCGTGCTGGCGGATTTTGCGCGCGACTTCCGCCTCCATCACCACCACAGGCTGCGTGGAAACCCTGATCTTTACTTTCGCCGGCTTAGGCATCAGCGTGCGGCCCCCATCGCGCTCTGTCCGAACACCTGTTTTTCGTCGCCGCCGATCAGATAAGCAATCTCACGTTCCGGCGAGCGTGCAGTAACAACGTCAAAAAGCGGAAGGCCAAGCTGGTCCAGTGTCCGATCGCCGAACGGTTCATGCCCTGAATATCCGTGCGCGGTGATTACGGCGCGCATCTGGCCGTCTTTAGCGCACTTGCCGCGAGCGTATGGCACCGTGCCGACTGCGGCAAACAATTCTTCTTCCGCGCCACAACCCGGACAAGCCAGCTTGTGAATCACATCGCGGCTGAATTCAAGAGCGACATCTTTTGATCCCAGATCGAGCCGGGCGCGTTCCAACAACTGGGCAAGAGAGAGATCGCGCGACGCTTCCTGAAGCCGGATCACCTCAGCAAAGGTGTAATGGCTCATGCAGTCAGGGTTCTCAGTGTATTCAACCTTATAAGAGGTATGGTTCAGCCCTTCAAAAATGAAGCCCTTGCCGGCCAGGACCGGAAGTCCGTGCAGCAGCTTCACCGCTTCCTGCACCTGCAATCCGGCAATAATGGAAGAGATGGTCGGTGTGGTTGCGACTTTGCCTTCAGTATCATTCTCCAGCGCCAGCAGATTGCATGACATGCGCTTGTTCAGGATGGCCCAGTCCGTTTCACCGAGCGTACATTCATAGCACGGCGGCTGTCCGGCCTTAAAGACGCGGGCCACGCCGTTGATGCCTTCAATGGCTCCGTCAATCCACGGCTTGTTCATCTTCCAGCAGGCGCGATTGATCCACAAGCGGGCTTCACGGTTATCGAGTCCCGCAATCACAACATCCGCCCAGGCGAAGAGTCCTAGCCCGAGACCATGGATCACGTTGGCGGTAATGGCGTGAACGCGAGCTTCAGGAAAAATGTTTCTAACGGCGTCGGCTGCAACGTCTGCCTTGCGCCGGCCTACGTCCGATGCACGATAAAGAATGCTGCGTGAGAGATTGGAAGCTTCAATAGAGTCGAGATCGACCACAATGATGTTGGCGAAGCCGAGCAACGCCATGTTCTTGAGAATCTCATTGCCGAGCGCGCCGACGCCGATCACGAGCACGCGCGCCGAACGCAGCTTTTCCTGGTCCCACCAACCGATGAGGCGGAAGCGGCTGAACCTGTCATCATTGGCTGGAATTGGTCCGCCGTTCGATGATGCCACAGGACTGCTCATCGCGCTCCTGCGGTAATTTCCGGCTGAAGGCGAAGGATGTCGCCTTCTTTTACGGCAGCGTCAGAGAGGGTTTGTGAATCCTGGATCTGGCGGCCCGAGTTTTTGTGATGAAACTTATAGCTGAGCGGCGCGCCGTCAGGGCCGTTCTGCGGCAATTGCAGTTTGTCCACCAGCACGGCAATAATGCGGTTCGCGGGCGCGTCGTCCGGCAGTTCCACCGGGACGCGCTTGTTTTCCGTTGAATCGTAAACAGTAACAGTTATGTTAGCCATGTTTGAGATTTTTCCTATCGGGCAGCCGAGGCCATGGGGACTTTGCGCACTTTGGCCTGGTGAACAAAATCCGCCAGCAGGTTGTGGGGCGCGCTTCCGCCAGTAACAAACTCCCAGTCGGACTCGTGCAGCAGAGCATCCGTGCTGACCGCGAAATTCAGGTTCTCTGCTTCCGGCTCCATGGACCGCGCTACCTTTGAGGTAACGATGCCGAGCAGGTTGCCAAATTCGTCATACACAGGGCCGCCGCTGTTGCCGGGACTGATGGGCGCGGAAACCTGCAACACGTCATTGCCCGGCGTGCGCGAAACAATTCCATTGCTCACGGAAAAGTTCAGGCCTTCAGGATGGCCGATAACGAAAATCTTCTCGCCCATCTGCACGCTGGCATATGTCGCAACCGGCTGGGTAAATTCCGCGTCGCCATAGTGGCGCTCCAGCCAGAGCAAGGCGACATCTAGATGCTTATGGCGGCCAACCACTTGCGCAGAAGCCCAACCATTCATGCCGATTGAGACCATTACCTTTTGTGGGCCGGTGCGCGAGCGCCAGCCTTCACCATCGGCCACATGGCGAGCCGTCGCCAACAGGTAACCATGCGAATCAGAATGGAGAATCATGGCCGCGCCCAGCAGGCCGGAAACACCGGCAGTCGGCTGAAACCAACGCTTTGCCGCAGGCGAGGCCAGCAGCACCAGCGGCTTCAAGGTGGAGCTTAACTCCACGCTCGACATCTCTTTTCCCGCAGGCAGTGATGGAAAATTGCCGCGCTCGTCCAGATCGGAAAGAGAAGAGCTGATGGCGTCCGGCACTGGAACGGTATCCATTGAGATGACGAAGACCGCCAGCATCGTAGAAAAGATGCCGCTGATGATGAGCAGCGTTAGCAGATACCCAGCCCATGTTTGCCGGACACGCGGCGCCTGGGTACGAGTAGCCACGCGCATGATCAGTGCCGCGAGGCACAACAGCGGCAGCACGAGGACCAGCGGCACAAATAACAGCCGCGTCCATAGCGGGACTGGGTTTGGCACTTTCGGGCGGACTTCCTGAGCACCCTGGAGCGGAATCTGTGCCTGAGAAACTTCTTGAGTAGTGATGACTATAGGATCCATGGAAAAAATGCTAGCTCACACTGGGGGGTGGTCAGTGCCGCAAATCATATCAGTTCAAGCCGGAAAGTTCATTTTTATATTGCTTATAAGCCCAAAGCAAGCAAAACCATTGTTGCGCTGGCACGTTAGTGTACATCGGCAATTAGGCGGTGCGATTCAGAGGAATGCCTTAACAAGCAAATCCTTCCACAGGTAGAAAAGCCTTCAGGGACGCATCCCGATACTTAGGCAGGGCGGCTGCATCGGCACTGAACCTGAATAATGATGAATAGAAGATGTGAACCAGCGAATGCGCAGCCGCAATTTCAGAAGCCAGATTTGTGCATGGCCTTGGACTAAAAACAAGCGTTTTCGGCGGTTGATCCACTAGACCAGCAGGTCTTCACGAGAACACTTTTTGTTAGGTAAAAATGATGTTTGGGTGTTAAATAAAAGCCCACAGCCGAAAAATTAGAATTTACTAATATTTCTATTGACGGGGCAAATTTGGTGCGGTTTCCAAAATGAGGCCACAGAAACGAAAATCTGTCTTATAATGTCAGGCAAAACATGGAAACAAATTTAAGAACAGACAAGTTGCTCGACCAGATTGGCTGGAAGCTACTGCAAGAACTGCAGATCAATGGACGGCTCTCTTACGCTGAATTGGGACGGCGCGTGGGCCTCACAACTCCGGCCGTGGTAGAACGCGTTAAGCGCATGGAAGAAGCCGGGATTATTGTCGGCTACCACGCCGATATTGACCCAATGAAGGTCGGCATGCCGATCACCGCTTTTATTCGCATGTCTGTTGTGGGAGATGTTTTTACCCGGATCACCGCGGTCGTGAAGAATTCACCGGAAGTGGTGGAATGCCATCGCGGCACAGGCGCGGATTCTTTCATTATGAAAGTCCATGTGCGTTCAGTGGAGCATCTGGAGTCGCTCATTGATAGGCTGACGCCGTTTGGCACTACCTCGACGTCCATTGTTTTATCGTCGCCGGTGGAAAAACGCGCCGTCAACCGCATGGAAGAAGCGCAGCCGGGCGCTCAATCAGCCCAGGCAGCACAACGAAAATAGCCAAACCGCGACCTGACCACTGATCAATACAGATAACACTGATCTGAATTGATCAGTGTGAATGGGCATCAGTGTTTATCTCCGATTAGGATTTTTGCGCGATTTCATTTCTTTTTGGCGCGATCATATTGCAGCGGCCATTGAATGTCCTGACCAAGAGCGTGCGCAGCCAGAAGCGGCCAGTAGGGATCACGCAGGAACTGGCGCGCCATAATCACCACGTCCGCCTGGCCGGAGCGGATGATCTGGTCAGCCTGCGCCGGATCGGTAATCATACCCACAGCGGCGGTTGGAGTGCCGGCTTCACGGCGGATTTTTTCGGCGAATGCCACCTGATATCCCGGCCCCACAGGAATTTTTGCCCTAGCCACGTTGCCGCCGGATGAGCAATCGATCAGGTCAACGCCGAGCGGCTGAATTGTTTTGGCCAGCTCGACTGATTCTTCGGGCGTCCATCCGCCTTCAGTCCAATCGGTGGCGGAGATACGCACCCAAAGCGGATATTGCTCTGGCCAGACTTTTCTTACTGCCTCCACAACCTCACACACAATCCGGATGCGGTTGGCGAATGGGCCGCCGTATTGGTCTGTGCGCTGATTGCTCAGGGGCGAGAGGAAAGAGTGCAGCAGGTATCCATGCGCGGAGTGCAGCTCGATCAACTTGGCGCCTGCGGCGTGGGCACGGCGCGCTGCCGCCGCAAAAGCCTGAACCACGGAACCGATTTCTGTCACGTTGAGAGCTTGCGGCGTCTGGTAGCTCTCGTTAAAGGGCAGCGCGCTGGGCGCAAAAATCGGCGTCCATCCGCCTTGCGCTGGGGTGATTGGCTTGCCGCCATTCCACGGCTGGTTGGTGCTTGCCTTTCGACCGGCATGTGCCAGTTGGATACCAGGCACAGAACCTTGTTCGGCAACAAATGAGAAAATTCGCCGCAACGGCTCAATGTGCGCGTCCGTCCAGATACCGAGGTCCTGCGGGCTGATGCGGCCGTCCGCAGTAATGGCCGTAGCCTCCGCAATCACCGCGGCAGCTCGTCCCACGGCCCGGCTGCCAAGATGGACAAAGTGCCAGTCTGTGGCGAATCCGTCTGTACACGAATACTGGCACATGGGTGAAACCACAATGCGGTTGGCAAATTCCACGTCGCGCAGCTTAAGAGGATCAAATAAGTGGGCCATGAGTAATCCGTTATTGTAATCAAAGGGAGTCCGGCCCGTGCCGCGCAAAACTTTTCATCTTTAAATCCGTGGTTCTAGGAAGTTTTGCTGGTTGAATTTTTTAGGGAATTGAGTCAAATTTGGCGCATGGCGCGGAAACAGTTTCAGGATGAGTGGGGCACAGGCTCGCGTGAAGGGTATGAGGATCGGGGAGCATTCCGTCCGCAGCGCGCTCCGCAAAAAGAACCCGGCAGCCCGATTTTACGTATTCTCGGCGCGATCGCGATCGTTGGCGGCATCTGCTGGGGGACCTATCTGGTGACGGTGAATGGCGACGTGGCAGCGGCATTGCAGCAGAACCATGGACCAATTGCCATTGTCGGGCTGGGAGTTGTGGCGTCAATATTAGGGAAGTATCTCCGCGGATAAGTTCACCCGCTTCGCGATCCATCTGCCATCCCCCCGCAAAGGCTGGTGTCTTTGCTCGTCCTCTGTCGTAAGAGATCGGCGCAACAAGGTTAGCCGACTTTCAGCCGTGGCATGGTGCTCGTCTTATAATCCAGAGAACATGCTTCTGGACGAAATCATTGAGTTGGCGACTGACGCCAAGCATCCGTTAGCCCTTGTTTTGCGAAAGTGCCTTATCCTTGGATACCAGCTCAAGAACGACAGCCTGAAATCGTGGGCGAACCAAGAGCTAAACGGGTATGACTCGCGTGAAGGGCTTCCTAAATACCGCGTCTTGCGCATAGGTGCCCACGGAAATTTTGTTTCCGCATACCAGCATATGAACAGTTTTGCCATCCCATCATTCATGCTTGATGAGAAAGACCGCGAGTGGGCGGAAAAAGTGGAGCTTCACGAATCCGTCAGTTCCTACGAAGAGATCATTGGCAATAACGCAAGCAACGATTTCATCCGTGTGGAATGGCCCGGCAACATGATCCTCAAGTATCAGAGCAAATTTTTCCAAGGTGATATGGCCCTCATCAAAGCATGGCAGCACATTCCACGGAGCGTCCTAGTTCAAGTGCTCGATACAGTCCGCAACCGGACGCTCAACATGGCTCTGGAGCTCAAAGGCGAAATTGGTGCAACAGGGGATATAAAAGAAATAACGCCCTCTGAGAGCGCTAAGATCGAGCAGACGGTGATCAACAACATCTTTGGGGGCACAGCATATTTCGCGTCTAGCCATGGCACGATCACTGCCACCACGAACACGCAAAACATCATCAGCGTCGGAAACCGGGAGCAGCTAAATGAAACTCTAAAAAAAGCCGGGCTTGGCGATGCTGATCTCGAAGAACTGTCCGAGGCGGAAAAGGCTGACGGCGGGAAAAAGATGGGAAGCCGCGTGATGGACTGGATAAAAAAGAATGCGCCAAAAGCGGTTGTTGGAGGGGTGAAGCTCGGGGCGGAGATCACCAAAGAGGTCTTGACCGCTTACCTCAAGCAATACACCGGGGTCAGTTGAAGTGCTCATTCTTTACAATACAGGCGGCTACCAGCAAATCATACTGGGGCAACAGATGTTGGCCCAGTATTGGGAGCCCATCAAGCGGGCCGCTGTCCGGATGCTGCGCCAGACCTGGGAGCCGGAGGCGGCTGACCTGTTAGAGAGCAATCCCTTTGAGATGCGGGAAGGCACCAACATTTTTGGGGACGAATTCGAGCTGCTTTACCTTAAGGCTTCACTGACCAAGTATTTGGAATTTGAGGGCAAGCTTGAAGAATCAGCCGGCGCTATGATCGCGTACGACACTCATCAAATCGCGCAAACGCTGAAAAAACTGAACAAGGCAATCCGCTTTATTGCAATTGACATTGATACAGAGCAAGTCGAAGCGGTTCCCCCGCCACAATTGAAGATAACATCTGATGTCGTCGAAAGGGCGCTCAGCGACTTTGAGGTTCTGGCCCACTCAAAAGGCGGTGCGGTTAGCGGGGTTGACCGCATCCATACGGCCCTGCATGGGTATTTCGAGGCTGTATGCAACGAGGCCCATATCCCTTTCAATCCTAACTCACCCACCACAACGCTTTTCTCTTTGATCCGTCAGCACCATCCGGCGCTCCAGAGCAAGCCTCCCGGCACCGAGGCAGACAAGATTCTCCGGACCATTGCCCAGATCGTTGATGTCCTCAATCCGGTGCGGAACCAAAAAAGCATGGCGCACCCGAATGAGTTCCTTTTAGAAGAAGCTGAGGCCATGCTGGTTGTGAATGCGGTCAGAACCCTGCTCCACTATTTGAACAGCAAATTGCAATGAGAGTTTTGCAACCCTGCGCAGCCGCTTCCTTGCGCGTGGCTTCGCAAGTCCGCCGTGCTCTTCATGCGCCCCCTCACGCTGATTGCGGTGTCGCAACCAGTCCGTCGTAAGTTACTGATTTCTGGGTACATGAACATGTTCAAAATTTCCCTTGACCTGGTGTCGTTATCGGCCTATGCTGTATTTGAACACGTTCAAATACATTCGAGAGGAGCAGGAATATGTACAACAGTGATACGACCATTGTAGTGAGCTATCTGGTTTACCTTTTAATCAGCGTCGCGCTGACGGTCTGGGTGGCACGCACCTTGCACAAGCGCGGAGCAATCTTTCTGGTGGACGCCTTTCAGGGCAATGCCGAACTCGCGGCTTCCGTGAATCACCTGCTGGTGGTCGGCTTCTATCTGATCAATATTGGGTTTGTCACTCTGGCCTTAAAAAGTGACGCCGCGGTCACAACCTCGCGCGCTGCCATGAGATGCTGAGTGACAAGCTGGGCTTTGTCCTGATCACTCTGGGCGCAATGCATTTCTTCAACCTGTTTGTGTTCTCGCGCATTCGCGCGCACGGACAACACAATGGCCCTCGGCGTCCTCCAGTTGCGCCGGATGGAGTTCTGCGAGTGGCAGTGCCGCGATAGTAAGTGATTCAGTTGAACCGAACCGCTTCTGGTATCAGCGTCTAGCGATTCGCTCGCGAATCGCGGGCCTTTAGGCAGAGGGCATTGCGCAGCGATGAATCACTGAACAAGCTGGACCACTATCGAAATGCGAGGTGCATGATGGAAAAGCTCTACGTACTATATGATCCGAAATGCGAGCTCTGTGAGCGGCTGAAAGACTGGCTGCTGGTGCAGCGGACATGGCTGGGACTGTCGATGGTCCCGGCCGGCTCGGAAAAAGCGCAAAAGATGTTTCCTGAATTGAAAAAAATAGCATCAGAGAACGATCTGGCCGTGATCAGCGATACGGGCGAAGTCTACCTGAACAATTCCGCATGGATCATGGCGCTCTATGCGCTGGAAGAATATCGCGAGTGGGCTTGCCGGCTGGCGCACCCGATGCTTGCGCCGTTTGCGCGGCAGGCCTTTGAGATGATTTCAAAAAATCGCCACGCTATTTCCCGCTGGCTCAGCCATGATCGGACGGAAGAGATAGCGGGCGAACTAAAGAGAGTTCCACTGACGCCGTGTGCCATGCCGGATGGAACAGTATCGGATTACCTGAGATGAATGTGCCTGCCATGAAAACACGTCCTACGCCGCGCGCGGAAGATACGCGCCGGCGGATTTATGAAGCCGCGATGGAATTGTTTCGCGAAAAAGGTTTTGAACAGACCACCATGCGTGATATCGCCGCCAAAGCCGGAGTGGCGCTGGGCGGCGCTTATTATTACTTCTCCTCAAAGGAAGCCATTGTGCTGGCTTTTTATCACGAGATGCAGGAAGGCAGTCATGAAGAAATCCTGCAGGCCCTTGCGGGCGAGAAGAAACTAAAAGACCGTCTCCGGCGCGTGATGGAGAAGCGCTTTGAGCTGCTGACCCCGAACCGCAAATTTTGCGATGCACTTTTTCGCCATGCGCCGGACAGCCAGGACCCGCTCTCGCCTTTCAGCAATGAGACGGAGCCGATCCGGCAACGCGCAATCGAACACCTGCGGATTGCCTTGGAGGGCAGCGAAATCAAGGTCCCTGCTGACCTGAAGTCCCAACTTCCTTATCTGCTCTGGCTCTACCAGATGGGGTTGATCCTATTCTGGCTGTATGACCGTTCAGAAAAGCAGCAACGCACGCAAAAACTCATGGAAAAGAGCTTGGGCCTGCTGGTGACTCTGTTGCGGCTCTCCGGGTTGCCGCTAATGAAGCCGGTGCGTAAGACAGTGCTGGAATTGGTGGGAACCATAGCACCGTAGACCACTGGTTCTGCCGGCGCGTAAAGGAATTTCTCTGAACTCAATGTTTTCACCAATTGGCAGCCGCAAAAGTTACGCTAGGATTGATCAATATCCTATGATTTCCAGATTTGTGCTGATGGCGGGGTTGCTCGTTTGCTTTGCGACGGCGGGCGTGGCGCAAGATGAAGCAAAGGCATCCGCGCGCAATGCAGTGAATGAAGGCGTACAGGCTTTTCGGCAGGCACACTACGAAGATGCGATTGAGCACTTTGAGCAGGCGGTCACGCTGGACCCTGATCTGGTAGTGGCGCGGATGTATCTGGCGGCAACCTATTTACAGATTTTTGAGCCCGGAGTCGATACGCCAGACAATGTTATCCGGGCCACAAAGGCGCTGGACCAGTATTCAGAAATACTGCGCGGCAACCCTAACGATGTTGAATCCCTGAAGGGCATGGCCTACCTGAAATTACAGTTGAACAACTTTGACGCGGCCAGACAAGCGTACGCCAAGGCCATTGCGCTGGAACCCAATGATCCTGAATTGCTCTATGCGGCAGGCGTGGCAAATTGGTCCATGGCGAGTAGCGAGATCACGGCGGAAAAAGCAAAGCTGGACGCAGAATCAGAATATTCATTGATATTGTCGGAAGGCTGCCCGGATGTGCGCGCGAAGACGCTGACCATGGTTGATAGCGGCATTGCCATGCTGAACAAGGCCATTTCCCTTCGCAAAGACTACGTGGATGCCATGATGTATATGGAGCTGCTCTATCGTTTGCGCGCAGACCTGGAGTGCGAAAACAAAAAGTCCTATCACGCTGACATGAAACAATCGGAGGACTGGTCAGACCGGGCTGCCGCCGCAAGAAAGAAACAGGCTGAAGCGGCTGTGCCAAAAGAAAATCAAGAACAACCACCAAACAAGCCGCAACCGTAAACGTAAAAGGCCTTCTCCCAGTACTATTCCGGCACATACCTGACAAACACCTTATTTACATCTGTCAGGCCCGCGCTATGATTGCGCAAAGCTCAGGCAAATCCCCCAAATGCAGTGTTTTGATTTAGTTGCCAATGGTGACTGAAGTACCGTTTTCCATTTTTAGGGTTCCGCTTAGACTGCTGGCATCACGAAAGACCAATGTACCAGGCCCCATGGCGAATTGTACTTCCGGCAATAGATCCTTCCGGTCAGCAAGTTTTGCCGAGGTCAAGCCAAACGAGCAGTGATTAGCGTCACAGGTCCAAAACGGTAAGGCGCTTACGATTTGCTGTTTCATTAGACGATGAGCTGCAACTTCAAATTCGGCGGAATAAAAGCTCTGCTCATGATGGGCAGCCTGCTGTGCCTGCTGGCATCGAACGCTGCGGCGCAAACCAGCTCCGGACAGCTCACCATCACCATGAACGTGCAGTCATCCATCACGCTGGTTTTCCAGAACAATCCGTCCGTAGGGACAACCGGTTTCTGTCCGCTGACCAATGCAGGCACGAATAACGTTGGTCTGGATTTTGGCACGGCCGCTTTTCCGGGAAGTTTTCATACGTCAGCCTGCGTAAATTACACGCACCTGACCGGCGCAGTTTATGAGGTAAGCAGCGCTTTTGATGTGGTGGTGAGCAAGGCGAACTCAAGCAGCCCGAACTACCGGCTGGCAGCGCAGATTTCCACGCCGCCGCCGGCAAACGTGAGCTGGCTGTTGAATAACGTAACGCTAACAACTGCGGGCTTTACCACATTGGATACAGCAGACAACTATGCGACGCCGATCACCAAGACCCTGCAGGTGCAGGTGAAGAACACGGTTGCGGCGCAAACATTGCTGGAGACGATTACTTTTTTGGCCACGGCAAATTAGGTTTTTGACCATGCTGAAGAAATACATTTCGATCATGCGCGGTGCGGCCCTGGCGGCCCTGCTGATGTGCGGCGCTTCACTACAGGCGCAGAACACGGCCACGGGCGTAATCAACGGCACCCTGATCAACAAGAACGGGATTTCGATCCAGTTTGACAGCGACCCGGCAGGCGTTACGCTTGGCGCTTCCGGCACAAATGCCGCGACTGCCAACTTTGGCACGGTTTCCGCTTTTGGTACGCTTGCAGCGGGGGTGACCCGGCCCAGCGTTACCGCAGCCAACTTTACCGTGCGGACAATTTTTGATGTGCAAGTGGTGCAGGGTGGCTTGAACAGCACCACATACACGCTCTCGGCGAACCTGGCCGCTGCTGCCCCAACCGGCATGAATTACAAAGTGGACGCGGTCACGCTGACAACGACATCGCAGACGATCCAGGCCAATGGCGCTTACAACACTGACATTGCGCACAATCTGGATTTGGTGATTCTAACGGCAGCGCCCGGCACGGGCGGTCCGGCAGTGAATACGCCGATCACCACGACGATCAATTTTACGGCGACAGCCAACTGAGTTTCTTGCAGTACGGTTTTTGAAGTGAACGTTCGAATTTGACATGAGGAGAGGAACACAATGAAAAAAGTAATGCTTTTAACCATCTTTGCGGCCCTGATGATGATTTCTTCGGCGGCCGTTGCACAAACAACCGCCAGCGGCACACTCACCGTGACTGCCACTGTTACAGGCAGCATCAACCTGGTATTTAACTCTGACGCTTCCGGTCTGGCGCTTTCCAGCGGTGCGGGAACAAACGCCGCGACACTGGCATTTGGCAACGTGTCGGCTTTTGGCGCGATTTCAGCCGGCATCGTCCGCAGCACAACCGCCACCAACTTTACGGTTAGCTCCGCAGTTGATGTGCTGGTAACAAAGACCAACTCCGCCAGCGCGAATTACACTCTGAAAGCCCAGTTGGGTTCGGCAGATGCAGTGAACACCTGGTCGGTCGGCGGCGTGGCCGTTACGAATGCTGCGCAGTCCACTCTGACCGCAACCGGCACCTATGCTGCAAATAGCAATTTCCCGGTGGCGATCACGGTACCTTTCACCACCGCCAGCGGAACCCTAATCAGCAACACCATTAATTACGTTGCAACCGCCAATTAAGGGTTTAATGGGATTTGCCCTGGAGAAAGATTGGGATAGATAGATGGATTAAGAGCTGGGCGGGAGGTGCGAGATCGGGCTGCGTTATGTCCTGCCGTTATTGCTGTTCGGTTCCTCCCTCATGACCGACGGGTGGGCACAACGCAAGAGCACGGTTAAACGCACCTCCAGCGCCATCTCTATGAAATCTGCAAGTGAAGGGGCAATCTCAGTGAGTTTTATAAGCGCGCCGGATGGCGCCGCCTTGACCGGCGGAACCTCCGGCCAGCGCAGTTTAAATCTGGGCACAGTCTCACTCGCCAGCGGCGCCCAGACCGCCAACGTCCAGATGCAGAAATTGCCTGGGCGCTTTGTTGTTTCCACGCGGTTCGGCATGAGCATCCAGGCCGGATCACAAACCGCAACCACCGCAGCCGTGCTGGCGGCGCTTACCATACCCGATCCGGCGTATACATTCCGGCTGGACGGGATCACGTTGCAAACCGTTCCTCAATTGCTGCAGGGCCAGGCAAAGACGGGAACCACGGTGATGCATCGCCTGGAAATTGAAGTGCCCACATCTCTTACGGAGAAGAATTCTCAACTTAACAATGCAATTATTTTCCAGGTCATTCCGAATTAATATGGCGCTTCCAATGTCCAAGTTTTGCATGCTGCAGGCACTCTTGCCTGTGCGCTTCTCTGTTTGCTTTGCCTTGCTGTGTCTTTCTACTTTGCTGCATGCGCAGACGGCCCCTGCCGGATCTTCGCAGAACCCTGCTGCGACCGCGGCTCCAGTTCAGCCGACAGACAAACCTTCCATCTCACTCACTCCTGCAGTAGTAATGGCCAAGGGTAACTTTAGCCAAACGCTGTCTCAGACGCTCACGCTCACCAACCAGACCGCCCGCGACTTCGCTTTTGAAATGGTGGCGGAAGATGTTGTCATTAAAGACGGCAAGCGCGTCTTTGTGACGGCTGGAGAAACACCAAACAGCATTGCCGCCTCCGCGGTATTCACACAAAAGGCCGTACTGGTGAAGCCTTTTTCTTCCGCCGCAGTCGATGTCCGGCTTACGCTGCCGGCAGAGACAAACATTCGCGCCGTGGTGGCAATGTTTCGCGGGACGGACAAGCTGCCGACTTCTTCCGGCGCCGTCGGCATGACGGCTTCGCTGGGCGCGCTGATCACCTTTAATCTCACAGACAACATAAAGCTCAAGCCTGAGCCGGTGCGCGTGATTCCGGCGAGTGAAACAGGGAACATGAAAATCGCGCAGTGGATTTCCAACACAGGCACCGAGCCGGTTCTGCCGGAAGGCGCGGCGGCGGTGTTGAGCTCCAATGGCGCGCTGGTCGGTAAAGCGATTTTTGATCCACAGCGCTTGCTGCCGGGTGAGCGCCTGGAATTTTCAGCTGAGTATCCCGGCGAACTATCTCCAGGAAATTATCGCGCGCTCTGCTCATTCCAGTTTGAGGGCAAGACGCAGACCACGGAAGCTGCTTTCGAAATACCTAAGAAATGAAACACTGCTGGAGCCTTGCCCTGTTGTCGATCGCCTGCTGTCTGGCGGTACAGGGACAAACTCCGCTTTCCGTGGCTTACCAGAAGACCTTGCAGCTACCCGTGGCGGGGGCCACAGCGGCTTACTCGCTCGATCCCAACATCGCTGACGCCACGGCTTCCAACGGCGTGCTGGAAATTGTGGGAAAAGCGCCTGGTTCCACCAACATCATTGTTGTCACTTCAGCCGGGGCGCAGACGCTCGCCGTGATGGTGCCTGTTCCGCCTCCCATTTTGCCTCCAGGCTTTGAGCCGCCGGAGCGACAGGGCACGGGCGAGAGCGGCACATATGAATTTCGCTACAACTCTGATCCCAGCCAGATCACAAACTCGATCGAAATGAAGCGGACGCAGGGACAATCCTTTACGCGCATGCAGGTGATCAACGCCAACCTGTTTTCGGCTTCAGGATCGACGTCGGCCATTGGCTTCCCTTTTCTGGCGTACCAGATCAGCCGGCCTGACAGGGACATTACTTTCGTGGACAAGAACGTGCTGAACTCTCCGCTCACGCTTGATGGCTTTCTGGTTCGCGGCTTTCATATGCGTCAGGGGCCGTGGGAGTTTCACGGCGGCTTTACTTCCATCGCCACATTTCAAGGACTCTTTCTTTCGACCGATCGTGAATACACAGCGGGCGTCACAAGGGTGTTTCATATTGACGACGTAAATTCGCTGGAAGCCAACGCATATTACTTTCAGAATCCTGACAGCCAGCGCGCGTTCGCCAGCAATGGCGCGGTTGGCTCGGTCGTATATCGGCGCAAGCTCAGCGACAAAGGAAATTTTCTGGCCGAGTTGGGCATGAGCCACGGCGTCGGGTTTGCCATGCGGGCCACCTTTGACGACAAGCGCAACCACCTGCTGGGAAACTTCCACATACAGTCGCGTAACTTCGCATCGCTGGCTGTCAACAACCAGCACGGAACTTTCGCCGACCTGAATGCCAGCCGCAAGCTGACGGAGCGTCTTTATGCCAGCCTTGACCTGAACCAATCGAACTACAACCTGCTGACGCTGAGCCAGAATACATTCACCAGCAGCGGGCTGCTGAACTTCAAGCTAAACAAAAATTTCTCTGTGAACGGCGGCGGCGGATACGCCACGTTTCAATCGAAGATCCCAGTTGGACCCGCCATTACCACGGTGAACCTGCCTGCGGGGGTGGATTATTCAACGCGACATTTTGGAACGGGGTTCCAATATCAGCGCACAGTAAATATTGAAGGCGGGGGCGGAGGTAATGATTACGCAGTGAATGCGCGCGCTTCCGCCGGAAAATTCCAGGTGAGCGGCTTCTACCGGCATGACGTTCAGGTACCCACGCTGGCTGCCATCTTCTCTGAGGTCCCCGGACTGCAGGACGCGCTGGACCGTGCGGGGATTGTTGCGTCCACGCCGGAGCAGCTTGCCAGCCTGCTGCAGAATACCGCGATCCTGCAACTGCTGGGGTTTACCAACGCGTTCGTCGTGAACCTTGCGCCGTCACGCAATGACCTGAACGCCGCGGTGAGCTGGATGTCGCACAGCCAAAACCGCCGCAAGATTGACTTGAGTTATTTTGATAGCGACACCGAGTTGCTGCAAGGCCATTTCATATTAAAGACGGCCACGCTCAGCTACTCGCAGCGGTTGAAGTCGACGAACGATATTGTGGGCTCAGCGGCCATAGTGCAGACCACGAACAATGGCGTGACTTCAACGCATCCGCTATTTAGTATTTCGATCCAACATAGGTTTTTCACGGTTCCCACACTTCTGCTGCCGGGACGCCACGGCATGATTCAGGGCCATATTTTCCGTGACGATGATTCTGCGGGGCTCTACAACGCGCAGATGCCTGCCATGGGCGGAGTGGAGGTGCGGCTGGACGAGGACCGCGTTACGCGCACCGATTCCAGCGGCTTTTATGCGTTCCATCATGTGCCGTTCGGCGTGCATCGCGTGGAGGCGAAGTTGCAGAGCGACGAGCCGTTCTTTTACACGACGGATTCACCCGCCACAGTGGACATGAACGCCACGGCGGATTTCGGCATCAACTTTGCCAAAGGACAGATCTTCGGCTTCCTGCTCAACGACGCCGGCAGCGGCATTAACGGAATCACGGTGGAATTGAAAGGCGAGAAATTCACGCATCGGGTGCAGACCGGCGTGAACGGCAAGTTCGCTTTCACCGGACTAACTCCCGGCAATTATTCGTTGGCCACGCTGGCGGATTCTTATCCACCGGGCTACGCGCTGCAGGACCTGGCTGCTCAAACCATAGAAGTGGAATCAGGCAAGCCAGCTAGCACGGAATTTAAGGTGAAGGCGCTGCGGTCAATTGCCGGGCGAGTGCTGGTCTATGACAAAACGACGCTGCAAACCGTTCCGCTGGCAGGCGCGGTGGTTCGGTTGAAGGAAGTTTCGCTGGAAACAAAGACCGGCGCGACCGGCGCATATATATTCCGCAATCTGGCGGCGGGAACTTACACGGTTGCCGTTGAAAGCGATGGCAAAGAGATTTCGCGGACAGTGGGAGTCCCGGCGGGTCCGGCAAGCATTCGAGATGTGGATTTGAATGCCGGGACGAAGGAAGCGCCTGCGCAGCCATGATGCAAATGCGTCTTCCTGAAATCGAATGGCAGCCGGTATCGCGCGTCCAACTTGTCGGCTGGACTTTGTTCTACGGATTGCTGCTTTTCTATCTTGGGCTGAACTGGGGCCAGTTGACGCTGCTCGATAACGTTCATCTTCCCATCCATGAAGGCGGGCATCTGCTTTTTGGCTGGCTGGGAGAAACGATTGGGCTGTGGGGCGGGACGCTGCTTCAACTGCTTGTTCCCGCGCTGCTGGCAGTGAGCTTTGCCGTTCGCCGCGAACTTCCCGGGACAGTTTTCTGCACGTTTGTCTTCTTTCACAGCCTTACCGGCGTTGCCACTTACATGGCGGACGCCGCGCGGCTTGAGTTGCCTCTGGTGACTGTTGGCGGTAGTGGCGACGAGGTGGAGCATGACTGGGTGCGAATCTTTTCCAGCCTGGGAGTTTTGCCGCATGCGATCCAGATCGGCAATTTCACGCGGTTGGTGGCTTGGGCAGGAATGGTGGGAACGGTCGCGTGGTTTGCGTGGCAAAGTTCGCGACAAGCTCAACAAAGCGCTTAGGGTGCCGGCGAACCCTCGCCTCCGAGATCTGAGGGATCGTTAGCCACTGTTGGCTTACGCCACACACCAGCGGAGCCGTTCCCTCATCGCTCGGTCTCACCGCAGGCTCGACCTCGGAATTCGGGATGGCATGTTCCTGAGGGGTAAGAGCCCTGGGGAGTGCCTGGGAAGCATTCAATCAATGCATTGCGACGGACAAGGCAAATCTCAATTAAGATATTAAGGATGAAATCCGCACTGGGCACAGCACCGCGTCAGGATATTTTTTTGATTGTTGAGTGATTGCGCATGGAAAAAGCAAAGATTGCAAAATTTGAAGAGCTCCTCAACAAGAAACGCGAGGAGCTACGCCGCAGCCTGAGCCGCACACAGGAAGAGCACAATGAGGCCCAGGACTTTGGGCGCGATGAAGGCGACCGCGCTACGGCGTCACTCTCAAAGGAAATGACGTTCCGGCAAAAAGCGCAGGAGCGCGGGCTGCTGCAGTTGGTGGAAGCGGCGATTGGCCGGATCAACAACGGGACGTTTGGCGAATGTCTCCATTGCGGCCAGGACATCAGCGTAAACCGATTGACGGCGGTCCCGTGGAGCCGGTATTGCATCACCTGCCAGGAACTGATTGTGGAGCAGCAGTGAAAGACGTTTACCACAGAGGACACAAAGAAACACAAAGGTAGATCGGGTGATCGCGCGTGATCGGGGAATCTGGTGATCGGAAAGACAAAAACCCTTACCGCGGATTTACGCGGATGATTGCGGATCATGAAATCGGAACAACCCTACCACAGAGGACACAAAGGAACACAGAGGAAATCGGGTGATCGCGCGTGATCGGTGATCTGGTGATCGAAAGGCAACGCTAGTGTGGGGCTGGTCATGATTGCGGCACGTCAGGGAAAATAGGTTTCCACAAGT
Organism: Candidatus Angelobacter sp.; assembly: GCA_036496525.1. Classification (GTDB taxonomy): domain Bacteria; phylum Acidobacteriota; class Terriglobia; order Terriglobales; family Acidobacteriaceae; genus Angelobacter. Next base: position 37,697 of record DASXKZ010000089.1, on the reverse strand, counting down.
CTACAAAGGGAAACCGATTTTTCTGCAGATGTTTTCAGCGTTATAATTCCTTCAATTTTCGCCGAAATCGCATGCTTGATCTGCGTCCGTACCAACACGAGGCCTTACAAAGTATCAAAAAGGCGTATAGGGATAGGAAGCGCCGAGTTATTGTTTCGCTGCCGACCGGAACGGGAAAGACGGTCGTTTTCGCACACTTTCCCCGCTTCTTCAACATGAAGAAGCGGCTGCTCGTACTTGCGCACCGAGAGGAACTGCTGCTGCAAGCACGCGAAAAGTTTCTGAAGATTGATCCGGAATTGAAGATCGGGATCGAGCAATCTGCATCGCGAGCACCTGCCGACTCAAAGGTAGTCATAGCCTCAGTCCCAACCCTCGGGAAAACTGGATCAGCCCGACTTCGCCAGCTAAACCCGGAAGAGTTTTTCCTCATAGTTGTTGACGAGGCGCACCACGCCGTAGCCCCAACCTACCGTCGCATCTTTGAACATTTCGGCCTCTTCGATCCCAACACGCCGCGATACCTCGTTGGTTTCACAGCGACGCCTCGGCGGGGCGATAAACAAGGACTCGGCGCAATTTTCGAAGACGTATGCTATGCACGCGATCTTCGCGAGATGATTGCCGAGCGATATCTGTGTCCGATTACGGGCTGGAGGGTAGACAGCGCGACATCGCTGGATAACGTTAGAATTCGCCATGGCGACTTTGTTGAACGCGACCTAGCACAGGCAGTGAATACGTCCGACCGGAACAGCCTGCTTGTAAACGCGTACAAGCAGTATGCGAAATGGGGCCGTGCAATCATCTTCTGTGTGAATGTTGCGCATGCTCAAGATGTTTGCGAAACGTTCAAGGCTGCCGGCATACGTACGTCCGCAGTTTGGGGCGGTATGCCCCGTGAGGATCGACGAGCAACGCTTGCTCAGTTTTCGCAAGGGGATATCAGAGTAGTGACGAACTGCGTCGTGTTGACCGAAGGGTTTGATGAGCCCCGAGTGGACACAATCATCATGGCCCGCCCCACGCGGTCGAAACTTCTTTACGCGCAGATGGTCGGACGTGGAACACGCCGTCATCCCGACAAGACCAACCTCGTGGTGATCGACATAGCCGACAACTCGAAGATGCATCGACTGCCCGGATTGGGCGATTTATTCAATCTTCCGCCTGACCTTGACCTAAGAGGAAGTGACGTGCTGGAAACGGAGCAACATATCGAGGCGCTAACGGAACGCTATCCGTGGGTTAATGTCGAACGCATTCACACGCCGACGGACATAAAGTTGGCCGCAGAGCGAATCAATTTCTGGAAGTTTGATCCTCCTGCCGAAATTGCTGATTTCACGCCGAACACCTGGCATGCCGTGCCAGGCGGTTATCGATTGTTCCTGAAGGATGAATCGCTCCTGGTTGAATCCGATCTACTCGACACATGGAGCATTCGACTTAAATCTTACCGGGCGGGGTTGACGCAGCTAAAACGTGTGGATGACCTAGAAACAGCAATTTGCTTTGCTGACGACTTCGTAGCCTCGGATCGACCTGACTCCGAAAAATTTGTGGCCCGCGACGCTTCATGGCGTGAAGGCCGTCCTAGCGACAAGCAAGTTGACGTGCTTCGCCGCAATGGGATCACGGTACCCGCTGAGCTAACGAAAGGCCAAGCGGCACAAATGATCGCGTACATATTGGGCTCATCTTTTCGGGCAAAAACCGCGCAACCCGGAAGCCAGGGAAGCGACAGATTATTACCAATCATCCGGAAGGCAAAGGCGTTAGACGATTAGTGCGTGGCTTCCGCGCCCAACACCAAAGCCGGGGTTTATGGCTACGCGCAATGAGGAAAATGGTCAATAGCCCTTAATGCTTAATGACGGAGAAACACACAGCCGGGGCGGCTGTGCCACATGAGCATGTTAGAGCTAAACAAAGCTCTTGCTTTCGTGCTTTGTTCGTGCTACAAAGTAAGCTGCTGGAGCGACCGAACGAACCACCTGCGAGCCCTCCACCAGCCGGCCAAACGGCAAGCCCTACAATGGCCGGCGATCCGTCACCCGCATTACCTACTTGTGACGGGATTTTCCCAATTTTGCGAGGCACGCCATGCAGGGCAAAAAGATCCCTACGACCAAAGAGCAGATTCTGAGCGCGGTACAAGACCTTGCCACAGACCTTGGGCGCGCGCCTACACGGGAAGAGCTGGAACAGATGGGCGGGATTTCTCCGGCAGTGGTGAGGAGACATTTTACAAGGCACAGGTCGGCGGTGAGAGCGGCGGGGCTGGAGCCGGCGCCGACTGGGCCGGGGCGGCTGATCCAGAATGAAGACCTGCTAGAGGACTGGGGCCGGGTAACGCGAGAGCTGAAACAGACGCCTACACAGTCTGAATACCAGAGCGCAGGAAAATATTCATACCGGTGCCTGATTGACCGGTTCCAGCGCTGGAGGTTGACACCGGCGGCCTTTGTTGACGCAGAAGCCAAGGGCGCGCTGCGCGGGGAATGGAAAGACGTGGTGGAGACGATAAGAAGCACGCCGGAGCCGCGACCGGTACGGCAGGAGCGCTGGGCGAGAAAGTTTATGGCAGCAGCGCGAAGAGGCGGGCAAATACCACGGTTGGCGATGGAGCCGGTGAATGCAGGGCTGCCGCCTCCACTGGGGAAATGAAGTGCGTAACGGCGACGATGCTTACGGTGCTGGTGGCCAGCACGGTGCTGGGCGGCGGATTTTTAAGAAGGGTGCTACCGGACCGTCCGCTGCTGGGAGCGCCGATGCATACAGCCGCGCTGACGCACGAACCAGTGAACGAGATGGGAGTAAGCATGCTGTTTGCGATGGTGGCGCGAGACCTGGGATTCATCCTTGAAGCAATACAACCGGGATTTCCTGATTGCCGGGCAAAGATGGAAGTGATGCCAGGACGATGGCAGGACGTGAGGATTGAATTTGAAAAGGACAGCCGGTCATTCGCGGAGCATGGGCATGATCCGAAAGGATGCGACATGATTGTGTGCTGGCGGCACAATTGGAAAGCATGTCCGAAGGAAATGATGGTGGTGGAGTTGAGGAGGATCGTGGGAAAGTACAAAAAAACTTAGCCACAAAGGACACGAAGGAACACAAAGGAAAATCGGAAAAGGCAACAGCTTACCGCGGATTTACGCGGATGATCGCGGATTTGGAAATCGAACACAACCATTCACCGCAAAGGGCGCAGAGAGCGCTAAGGATCGAAAAAAAAATAAACCACAAAAGGCACGAAGGAACGCAGGGAAATCGGGTGATCTGGTGATCGGAAAAGGCAACAGCTTACCGCGGATTTACGCGGATGATCGCGGATTAGGAAACCGGCCCCCCCACCACAGAGGACACGAAGGAACACAGAGGAAGGCGCGGGTGCGGAACGCGCATAAGTATGTGTTTGAACGTAACAGCAGGATGAGTCGGCGTGAGGAGAAAAATCAATGAGCCGGAGAAAGCGATTTGTGTCGCCTTCTGCCGGCTCTGATATTTGCAGCTCATAGCTCTGCGAAGCCGAAGCTCTAGAGCAGGTTTGGATTACCTGGCGCAACGGAGCTTGCCGTTGTCATTCTCAATATCCCGGCAACCCTGATAGTCCCGCAAGGAGGTATTTTTCATCTTGCCATTTTTTTTCTGGCAGCTGGCCTCTAGCGTGCTTCCGTTGATATGAATATCCTGGCAGGTCTGGGCAAACGTGCCTCGAGGGCCGTTATAGCCATTCCTGTAACTTCTGTCATGATCCCGATCCCGATCTCCATCATGATCGTGGTCGCGGCGATCGCCTTCATGACCGCCATAATTCCCGCCCGGGCCAGGGCCGTTTCCGCCGCTGCAACTGAGGTTTCCATTTAGGTTCTGGATTTCTCCGCCGCAACGATCAAAGTCACGGAGCTCAGTGTTGCGCCAGTTGCCGCCCTGGTCCTGGCAGGCGGCAGACAGCGTTGAACCGTGTACCCTCACGTCACGACAAGTTTGGCGATAAGAACCGCCCGGCTGTGCCTGGCAGGTAATTGCCACCCCACCCAGACCCAGGGCCAAAGCGGCCACTTTTAATGCAGTTGAATAACGCATGTTGTTCCCCTCTTTTCATTTTCAAATTCGTTCACCGGGCCTCTCCGGCAAGCCTGCGATGGTTGAGCGCCGCGCCGCCGAACCATCAAATACTGTAACGCGCGACTGCCGGCAAGTGCCCCGGCCCTGGATTGGACACCCTTGAAATAAACGATTGCGAAAAGCTACGTCGCGGCTGCTGCACGCAAGTCTCTCTTCACTCAATTAGAGTACACCCGTAACCGGAGGGGTGCCTATGAGCTGCAAGATTCACGTGATCGGGAAAAGGCAACAGCTTACCGCGGATTTACGCGGATGATCGCGGATCAGGAAATTGAACAAAACCGTTCACCGCAAAGGACGCTAAGGAAATCGAGAAAAAAAATTACCACAGAGGACACGGAGGAACACGGAGAAGAATCGGGAAAACAAATCGTTAATCGAAAGGACACGAAGCAACATGGAGGGGAGCATTAGAGACCGAAATCAGATGGGAGTCATGGTCGCAATAAAAAGCCCCTCCTGCCACGTGGGCAAGAGGGGTGCGTTTGGTTAGAGAAAGTTACAGAATCTTGTTATTGTTGCGGCGGCTTCTGGGCCGGCTGATCAGTGGTGCTGGGCTGAGTAGCGGGCTGCGTAGCGGGCTGCGTTGCCGGGGCCGTCTGAGTTGCCGGAGCCGGAGTAGCGGTGACGCCGCTGCCGGTCGTCGGGGCTGAGCTGTTGCTGGCGTTCAGGTCAGCGAGGCCGTTCTTCAACAGGCTGATCTCAACTTTGCCACCCTTCTGGCGGTGAATCTTGCCGTCTTCTGCCTGGATAGGAGCGTTGCCCATGCCAACCGTGTAGATGCGGTAAACCGGAATCTCATGATTCAGGACCAGGTAACGGACGACCATCTGCGCCATTTCACGCGAATTCTCAATGGCCGTGGTGCCGCTGCCGGGCGAGAAGCCCTGCACTTCAACAATGTAGCCCTTCTGGTTCTTCAACGAGGTAGCCATCTGGTCGAGCGCGTCTTTTGCATTCTTGCTCAGGGCGCTCTGTCCGGCGCGGAAGCGAATTTCAGCCTGCGTGATGGGCTGGTATTGATCGATCTTGCTGACCGTATCTTCAACGGTAGCGATGCGCGTGTGCGCCTGCTGCGCCGTCTGCTGGGCCTGGTTGGCGCGATTGCCCGCGTCCAGCGCGTGCGTATCGGCTTCATTGGCCTTGCTCATCGCGTTGCGGATACCTTCGGTCGCACGGGCGTCCACGTCAGCGATCATCTTGGCGTTCTTCGCGGTGAGTTCATCGAGCTCATTGACGCGGCCGCGAACGGGATCCAGCTGCCGGTTGACATATTTCTTGCGGGCAAAGGGATTCAGGTGTCCCCAGAAGCCCTCTTTGCGCGTGTAGGTCAACGGATCTTTGCCGGTTGCGGTCTGATCGTTGCTCTGGGCCTGGGTCTGGGTCTGCTGCGCCTGCGGTTGATCTGATGTGGTCTGTTGATTCTGCTGTGCAACCGCTGGAATTGCCATGGCGGCGACAAGCGATAACGACAATAGATAATTCTTCATTGGGGTAAAATCCTCCGAACCGGGGTCGTTCGAGCATCGGGGCCACGCTTTGTGACAGGGTTTGCCAGCTCACCCCCGATTGCGCATAACGTCACGCTCTTGACTATTGCATTGCAATTGCCAAACTCCTGATTCCAAAGCCCGTAACCAGAGCCTTTATTTTCAATGCCTTACGGCATATACCTTAGCACCGGCTAGTACCGGGTTAAGGCTGATCGAGTAAATATTGCGCTACCGGACACGGCCAAACTGCATGGTGCGATAATTTCCCAGGATTATTAGCGTGATAATGAGCACCTTGAGCTGTGTTAGGCTGATCTCCCCCTTGGCATCTGGACAAGTGCAAGTTCTCATCGCACTGGCCTCAAATCGCAGGAGTAACAGATGCAGGAACTCAGAGACTACTACCGCAAGCGTCTCAAATGGATGCTCGCGCCCATCGTCAGCTTTGCCATCCTTTACCGGCAGTTTGCCGTCCCGGCTATCCACAATTGGTATCACTCGCACGGCTTCACTTTTGGTGAGAGTTGGCTTGAGGGCGCCTATTCCCTCATGATTGGCTTCTTCTTTTTGGCTGGCGAATGGCTGATCCGCACAAGGCTGTGGAAACTGGAAAAGCCCTGGCTTAATTTTTCCGGCCTGTGGGAAGGCGAAACTAAATATCAGGTTATGGAAAAAGGCTCGGACAAGATCGACCCTCAAACCTTCCAGCCCTTCTCCAGCAAGCACGAAGTCAAGATTGAGCAGGACTGTTTTTCCATTTCAATCAAGCCTACCGACAAAACTTTCGCCACTTGGTATTCCATTACCATGACGGTCCGCAACGCGGAGGAAGTTGCCTATGCCTATGAAGTGAAATACGCCGACGAGACCCCCCGGTTTCCTGCCAAAGCCATTGGCTACGAACAAATGAGCGTAACCCTTAGGAAAAAAGGCTGGTTCGGAATACGCAAAGATCGTCCCATCCGCCTATCCGGAACTTTTGCCCATTGCGCCGAAGGTCAAACCCCAGTCTATAGAGGGAATGTCACCTTTCAGTTTCAAAAGAATTAGCGGCCCTGAGAATGGATACGGAGACGATCAATGAATAGATCCAGCTTTGTCATTACCGGTGCCAGCTCTGATCTGGGTTCAGCTTTGGCGCAATATCTTGACAGCACATCAAATGCAGATCTTGTGCTTACCTCGCGGAGCAAGGACCGCATGCCAAAACTTGGCAGGAAGCACGTGCAACTCAGCGGCATCGATCTCACGCAACCAAAATGCCTGCGCACTCTTAAGCAGCAGGTTGGCAAACGCTTCTCTGGCCCCTTCACTATTGTCCATTGCGTCGGTGATTTCTGGCGTCATAAGCCCCTGGTGAAAACCAAGTTTGAAGAAATTTCCGGGATGATCAGCAGCCATTATCTGAGCTTGTGCGGAGTCGCCCATGCGCTTCTGCCCCTTTTGATTTCGCGAGGCGGTGGCCGGTTGGTGGCGCTGAGTTGTAATTCTGTTGCTTATAACTATCCTGACATGGCCCCATTTACTGCTGCCAAGGCCGCTGTGGAATCATTGATTCGGTGCATTGCCAATGAATATTCGGAATTCAATATTGTTGCCAATGCCATAGCCTTACCCACGGTACGGACGGCAAAGGTTATTGAGATGAAGAAAACAGGTGACCCGGAAAGCTATGTGACTCCAGAAGAAGTCGTGAAGGTCATCACAGAGACATTAGCGGCAGCGTCTCCGGTGCTGAACGGGAATACCCTTAGGATTTTTCGCTATAGCAGTACCTTTTTTCATGAAGGATATTTCCAGCGCAATCCTCGCGAGATCCAAATCGTTTCCTTATGATAAGCGTGCTGGAGAGTTCCCTCGTGCTGCCTGGAAATTAGGAGGAGACTACATGGCCGAATTTTGCACTAACTGCGGCGCGCCGCTTTCCGGCGTCTTTTGCGGACGTTGCGGTCATCGCGCTCAATCAGCAAGCGTGCCTGCTGATCCGACCTCTTCGACACCGCAACCCGTCGCGCCCGCGCAGCCGGCAGCGCAGCCAGTTCCCCAACAGCCAACTCCAACCCAGCCGCCGATCACCCAGCAATCCGTTGCGCAACAGCCGGCCCAACCTGCATCACAAGCGCAACCCCCACAGCCACAGGCCACCGCACCGCCAAAGTCTTCCGGCGCCGGCAAAGCATTGCTTATCGTCGGCGGAATCATTCTGGTGATGGTTCTGGGGGCGTTTGGCGCGGTGCTCTATGGCGTCCACTGGGTCAGGCACAAAGTATCTTCTATTACCGGCGGATCATTTGGTTCTGAGGTTTCGCAGGGCAACATGTGCAAGCTGCTTTCCACCGGAGAGCTGCAGCAGATGATCGGCGTCACCGTGGAACGCAGCGCGGAAATCATGGACAACGGCGATCCCGGCTGTGCCTATTACACCAATCCGGCGGCATTCGCTGAGTTGCAAAAGCTCGCCATCGCCCAGGCCAAGCGTGACTCAGAAAAAGCCTCGCAATATCCCGACGTCAAAAATTCCAAGGGCGACAATCCACTTGAGCTGCTGAAGCACACCAAGGAAATGGAAGGAATTGTGAAAGGCTTTGGGCTGAGCGCGCCCGATCCCAGCGGCAGGGTTTTCTCCTTCAGCGTGAACCGCAATTTTGGCAGCGGAAATTGGGGACCGCTGCGTACCACGCTTTCCGTTGTTCCCGGCTTCGACGAAGTGAACGGCGTGGGCGACCATGCCATGATCGGATCTTTTGGCCACGCTTTCTATGTGCTGAAAGGCGACAGCGTTTTCAAACTGGACACCATGTATTTGCCGGAAGCCCGCGCACGCGGATCGGAGATCGCGAACAAAATAATTTCACGTCTGTGAGCGAGCGTAGCCGCAAGCTGGTTTCGCTGTTTATAGAAAATACCTGCTTACCGCGGATTTTTGCGGATCAAAGTGGATCAAGGGTTCGGAATCCGAGGCCCCCATCCTTTGCGCCATCGATTCGCTTACAACCAGGGCTCCCCACCGCCGCAAAAGGGTGAGGAAATAAGATGAAATGAATAGATCTTTCTTCGTGACCGCCACCTCGACGCCCGTCAGGCGCACCCGCAGGCCGGCCCCGGGTTTCGCAAGAGAATCTTGATACGTTTGCCCTCCTGGCATCACTAACATTCAAAGCAAATTTCCGCGAAAGAAGGAACGGCCATGTCCCATTGCGTTGGAACGGTGCAAACCATTGCTCCCATTACCATAGGTCCGGATTCCGGGGCTGCGGCAGACGCGCCGAATACTTGGACTTTCAAGTTCAATCCTCCGGCTGCGGCAAATGGAACAAAGCTTTTCCTGATACTGCATTTCCAGAATGCCAGCTTGCCCGCCAGTAACCGCGTAGAAGTTGATCTGGGCTACGGCGCTGGCGAAATGGACATCTTTACCTCCGCTGACGGCTCTTCCTTCTGGACCCGTCCGGTCAACATCTATCCCACTGCCGGCGCGGTCACCATTCGTTACATTACCAACGGCGCCGGCACCGGCAGCGTGCAGTTAGACCAATACGGCCGCGGCGAGATGCACGCCGGCATCCAGGACCCGACCGCGACCTCCAATTGCGATCCATTCATCAATGGCGCCAGCTACACTGAGCCGCCAAAGTACGATCCCTTCTGGTTCTGCTCGCCGCCGCCCAACTGGGAGAATGCTGGTTGTATCCCCACATCGGGGGGAGACATTCGCGACTTTGTCAGGAAGTCGGTCGGCATGGTCCTGCACGTGGATGCCGGACTGCTTTCCACCTGCTCGGTAACTCTGGTCGGGCCTGATCTGGTGATCACCGCGGGGCACTGCATGACCAATCCCGTTGACGACGCAGCCAGCGGCTCGGTCGTTTTTAATTTCGACGTTAACTGTGACGGCAGCAAGCCCGTGGGCTACAACGCCCGCTTTTTCAAAGTTAAGGAAGTCATCAAGCAAACCTGGGACGGGACTGTCGACTTTTGCCTGTTCCGCTTGAAGACCGCGCCCGGGCTTCCTTCCATTCAAATGCGCCATGACCTGCCCGCCGTCGGCGAGCAGGTTTTCGGGATCCATCACCCCAACGGCGCGGTGAAGAAGATTTCGCTTCCTCACGCCAGTCTCGCCACAGTGACCGCCAGCAATGCCAATTTCGTCAACGTCCCTTCGAACTTTCACGTTTCCGGAGGCAGCTCAGGTTCTGGGCTTTTTGACATGGCTGGGCGCATTCTCGGCGTATTGTCCAATGGCGATCCCTGCGGGCGCATCGGCCCCGCCTTCCCGCTCAAGTACTATCCCACGGCCTCAATCCTGCCCAAACTGGAGCCAACACCGCCGCCAGCCATCACCCGCGACGTGATGATTGTGCTGGACCGCTCTGGCAGCATGTCCATCAATGGTGGGTCAGGACGGCCAAAAATCGTGGAAGCGCGCGATGCCGCGTCCCTGTTTGTCCAACTGGTGCGTGCCGGCACGGGAAACAACGTGGGCATGGTGTCGTTCAGCACAACAGCCAGCTCGCCGGTGGATTTTGCCCTGGCCTCGGTCACGGCCGCGAACAAGACTGCTTTGATCGGGCTGCCTCCTTACGCCGGCGGCAAGATCGGCGGGGTCAGTCCCGGCGGCTCAACCACCATTGGCGGAGGTTTGAAGTCTGGCGGCCAGCAGTTGGCGCCGGGCGCCAATCCACGCTCTATCCTGCTGCTCACCGATGGTCTGCAGAACACGCCGCCTATGATTGATGACGCTTCCGTACAAAGCGCCATCAGCGGAATCTCATTGACTGCCATCGGCTATGGCACGGCCGCCAATCTTGATGGCGCGCTGTTAAGCGCTCTGGCCTCGGCCCACAGCGGTACTTACGTCCGGGCCGATAACAACCTGCAACTGGAGAAATTCTTTACGCAGGCTTTCGGCAATATTTTTGAAGTTGGCCTGCTCACTGACCCTGAATTTGATCTGCCGGAAAATCAGATGTCAGGCCCGGATGTCCCCTTCAACGTTTGCGAAGAAGAAACCATCACTGCCGTGGTGGGCTGGGACGATCCTGCTGGCACGTTGATCGTGCAGATGACTACGCCGCTGGGTGCCACCATCACCAGCGCCTCGCCCGGCTCGGAAACCGCCACCGGCAACACCTGGACGTTCCTGCGCGTCCCGCTGCCGCAGGCGGGCGAGCGCGACGGCGTCTGGAAAGTAAATGTTTTCCGTCCTGGCGGCGGAGGTGAGTTCCCGCCCCCCGCGCCGAAGCTGCGCTATTTCGTCAACGTGGTCGCCGGAGGCGGTGCGCGGCTTCGCTGCGCGGCAGACAGAATCAGTTACTACACCGGTGACATTATCAATCCGCTGGTACTGCTGCAATATGACGCTGGCGGTACGCCCGACAACGCCAAGGTCAAGGTGACCGTGACCAGGCCCGCGGTTGCCGTGGGCAATGTCCTCACCCAATCCAGGCTCGGACAGCCCACCACCATTGATGCCGACACGATCCCGGCGCGCCAGGCTACGTTGATGGCCCTGGAAGCCACCTCCGGCAAACCGGTGGTGACCTACACCCAGCAGACCTTCGATCTGGCCGATGATGCCCTGAACGCCCGCGGCGTCTTCGAATCCGCCGGCCTGTTCGGAAAGGAACTCAAAGATCTTCTGACCGTGGAAGGCAATTACACCTTCCACTTCCAGGCTACCTATGGCGTTGGTTGCACCTCCACGCGCGAGCTCCTCTGGTCAGTGCACGTGGATACCGGAGTCGATCCCGGCAAAACGGTCGTCACGCCGAATTTGACAGGGACTCTGCCCGGTGGTCAGCAAACAGGAACCATTACCTTGGTACCCAAAGACGTCTACGGCAGCAACCTGGGACCAGGCCGCAGTGACGGTTTCACCGTCAGCGGCATTCCAGGAACCACCGTGACCGGCCCGGTCAAAGACAACGGCGATGGTTCTTACACCGTGCCCGTGCAATGGGACCCAGGATCAGGAAACGATCCTGGCGTGGTCGTGGGCCAGCCTGGACGTCCTTGCGTGCCCGTCACCCCTCCCAGCACCAAGAAGCATTGCCGGATTTGGAAATGGCTGTTCTGGCTGGCGCTGCTCATCGTGCTCATCCTGTTGCTGCTCCTGCTGCTCAAGTAGCTCGAGGGAAAGCCGGAGGCCGGTCCTTTGCGTCCTTGCGAGCCTGCCCTCACCCGCCACGCTGAACGGACGTGGGGGATGAGGAAAGACTCGTCCTCGGGTGCGAAACAATAAATCGTTGTGGGCCGCCCTCGCGCTTCTACATGCGCACTCTCTTCTTCGCTGCAAGAACCCTCCGGTGCTGGTCCGGAATGTAGTTGTCCGTCATGTTTGCCAAGGCCGCGATAAGGGCTATAAAGATTTGGGCTTTGCCCCGGCGCAAAGCCATCTCCGCACTGCATCAAATATAAAATTGCCCTAATTCCGCAGGTTCACGTCTCCCGCCGTTAAATGCACATGCAGCCTGTATTTGCCCGGGCCTTTCCATTTAATTGACCGGAACAATCCTCCTGTAGCGGCTTTAAAAGCGGGCGCATGCAAGTCGCCGGCGGTCACTGAAGCATCCACATCCCCCCAATCATTGGCGCTGCCCACGGATACGATGACATCTCCAGCATTGGCCTCAATATCTTTGTCGCCCTTGATTCCCGATACCCGCAGGTCTCCCGCAGTCAGCCGTATGCGCAGATCAGCCACCGCCGGCACCGCTATAGTGGCGTGAAAATCATTGTGCGGCGTGTTCTCCACGCGCAGGTCAGCCGACTTGCCATTCGTCGTCAACTTAACTCTGGCGCCGTTGGCTTCATTCCACCGCACGTGGATGCGATTGTCTGAGCTCGCCCGGATATCGTAATCACCGGACTCCAGCGTCATCTCAACTTTTCCGCCTGAAACAAAATCTTTTTCCGCCGGACTTCCACTGCTTTGTGCAAATAAATTTTGCGTGATCAGGCTCATTGGCATGAGCAAAATTCCAGCCAGCAACAGTGCCGCCGCGATCATGGGTTTCATCGTCCTGTTCTCCTTCTACACACCGCAACCTGCGTGTTGATACGCGATAGGAGAGCGGTAAGTTCCAGAGATTTTGGCCCCGATCGGCGTTAATCCGTGTTCATCCGTGGTAAGGTTTGGTTTATTCCTCCGACGGGAGTGGCCCATCTCTCGAAGCCACGGGCGACTCCGTTCCCTCCTTTCCTCCGTGTTTCAAAGGTTTTGCTCTTGCTGATCCCTCATACCCCGATGCGTTTCTTCACGCCGCAAAATCGCCGATGCTGCTCGAATATATAAGTGTCGGTCATTCCGGCAACGTAATCGCAAACAATCTTGTGCAGCGGCTCGGTTCGTGTTTTCTCCTGATAAGCGGGCGGCAGCTTCCGCGGAAATCTCATAAAGAAGGCAAACATTTCCGCTATCACCTGCTCGGCCTGCCGCTTGTCGCGCTGCTGCGCCGGACTGTAATAAACGTTGGCGTAAAGAAATTCTTTGATCTGCTTGCGCTCTTCGTCCACTTGCGGGCTGAAAGCAATCAGCCGCTGCGGATATTTCCGTACTGCCTCAACTGATTTAACTCCTGCTTCGGCGATCAGCTTGCGGCTATTACCGATCAGGTCGCTCACCAGCCGATCCAGCACGCGCTTGAGCGTCTCATTGAATAGCAGCTTCTCCGCCGCCACGGGATATCGCTGCCCGACTTCCGCATGTAAGCGCGCAAACAGCGGCACGCTCTCACGCACTTGTTCGCGCGTCAGGATCTTGGCTTCCACGCCATCATCGAGATCTGCGGTTGAGTAGGCAATCTCATCGGTCAAGTCGATCAACTGCGCTTCCAGCGGCGGCCTGTGGTCCAGCAGATATTCCGCCAGCTCAGGAAATTCCGCAGCGCCATAATCGCGAGAGTGCTTCACGATCCCCTCGCGCACTTCAAACGTCAGGTTGAGCCCGGGAAATTCCGCATAGCGATGCTCGAATTGCTCCACCGTGCGCAGCGCGTGCAGGTTGTGGTCAAACTGGTCGCCATATTCCTGCATGGCCAGGTTCAAAATGCGCTCGCCCGCATGCCCAAACGGAGGATGTCCAACGTCATGCACCAGCGCCAGCGCCTCCACCAGGTCTTCATTCAGTTGCAGCTCGGCGGCAATGGTGCGTGAAATCTGCGCGACTTCAATCGTGTGCGTAAGCCGGTTGCGGAAATGGTCAGAGCGGCGGCCGGTAAAAACCTGCGTCTTGTTTTCCAGCCGGCGGAAAGCCCGCGAATGCACCACGCGGTCACGGTCGCGCTGGAAGACGTTGCGGTACGCATGAGCTTCTTCCGGATAGCGCCGTCCACGGCTCTCTTCCGCTCGCAACGCGTAAGGGGCAAGCATGCAAAGAGTGTATCGCAGTGGCGGGCCGAGGTTCGCGATGCTCATGTAGCACAGCCCGGGGCCCCCGGCAAGCCCGGCTGTTGGCTTGTTGGGGTGGAGGCGCCCTCGGCTGTGTCTGGTTCCCCATTTAACGCAGCCGCCAATCCTGCTAGACTGCCTTCTTGTATGACGCCAACAACTAATCTGCCGCAACCAACTGATCTTCCGCAACGAACGCGCCAACGTAACTGGGCGCCATGGATCGCGTTGCTGCTTGCCTTGGCGGCCTTGCTTTCCAATGCCGGGTTCTTCCTGGGCCTGCCCGGACAGCGTGCCATCCCGTGGCTGAGCGTTGCCTTGGCAATTGCCGCGATTGTCTGCGCCGTAATTGGCGTCATGCGTGCTTTTCGCCAGCCGCAGATTTATGGCGGCAAAATATCCAGCTCAATCCTTGGCGTCCTGTCGCTGCTGATCTGCGGACTGGTTGCAGTTGCGTCAATCACCTCGCGCGCTCTCCCGGTTGCAACCAATGCGCCGCAAGTGGGACAAAAGGCGCCGGACTTCACCCTGGCGGATACCTATGGCAACGAAATGTCGTTAGCGGAATTGCTGGGCAAGTCTGACCCAGTTTCAGCCGGCGGCAAAGTAAGCCTCGTCGCGCCGCCCAAGGAAGTTCTGGAGAAGCTGGGTATGGCCAATCAGTTGCGGCCCGCTGCGGCTGGCTCGGCAATGTGGCCCAAGGCAGTCCTGCTCATCTTCTATCGTGGCTATTGGTGACCATTCTGCAACCTCGAGTTACGAGGCATACAGAAAAACCTGAAAGAGTTTGAAGCCGCCGGTGTGCGTCCCGTAGCCATCAGCGTGGACGCGCCGGAAGTCTCGCGCAACCTGGCCAGCAAGGCCGGATACACATTTCCTATCCTGTCCGATCCTCAGGCTGAGACCATCCGCCGCTATCACCTGCTGCACAAAGCAGGCGGGCCTGAAGGCAGTGACATTGCGCGTCCGGCGGAGTTTCTGGTGGATACCTTGGGCACGGTGCGCTGGACGAACTTCACAGAAGATATCCGCATCCGCGCCAAAGCCGACGAGATGCTGGCCGCAGCCAGGGAGCTGAAGTAGGGTTGACCAACCCTGAAGGGGCGGGGTGCCGTAACTTTTGAAAAGCGCCCGCGGTTGGCAAGTACTAGGCTGTGACTCGTCTAAGAAGTGTTGCAGCTGACACTGGATCTCGCAGTTCGGCAGAATTAACAGTAATGATTTGAACGGATTGCTTGCATTCCGTTACGCGACGTTGATACTTACGATCGCATGTTATAAATCTTATATTTGGGTCATACAAATAGACCAGCTGCTCTGAGTCGAAGGCATCGTTGATGTTCTTGGGATTCGCTGGATTGTAATGGCGATCGTTTCCAATAACGAGCGACCGTTTTTCCTCGTACTCGAAGAGCGCACTAAAACTTCTTCGAAGGCCCAACGCCAACGTGGCCGTTTTTGCTTCCCCTACCCGCATGGTCAGCCCCTCGCGAATGGCGGCCTCAATCTTGCTCCGTTCGGGCTGGCCCAATCCGGCCTCACGAGCTTCCTCGCAGCTCCTCTTGAACTGGGAGAGGATATCTGCTTCTTTGGCCTTCCAGGCGTCTAAATAATCGCGGAGCCGCCCGGCGTCTCTTACTATCTGGTTCACATCTCTGGTGTGGAAGCATGCGTCCAAGGAACGCGTTATTGCGACATGCATTTTGTCAGGCAAGGTCTTTCCAAACGCGACATCGGCGATGGCATATGTTCCCATTGGTAGAACACGGGCGGGATCAGGCAGCCAGTTGCGCATGGCTTGGATCTGCCGGAGGACTACTGCTCTATCTGCGGTCACAAGCTGTGACATCACTTCAAGAGCCGTTATAGGCGACACTAGAATATGCCGCCTCAGTTCTGGCTCAAGCGCCTGTTCGTGAAATCCGGTGCCGATATGTCGGAACGCATCCGTGTCAAAGTAGCAAAGAGGCATCGGCTTTAGCTTATCTCGCAGGTGGTATCGTACACGTTCAGCGACACGGGAGCTTTAGCTCACCCCCTCCACCTCTCGCAGGATCATGCAGGCCAACTTAACTGAATCGTGAATCGCTGAGACCAGTTTGGGCTCGGCTTGATGGGCCCACCGCGGGCGGATCAGGTGATCGCCGACATCGCGCGTGACCGAAAACCAAAACTTTCACCACAGAGTGCACTGAGGAACACCGAGGAAAGGCCGGAATCGGGGAAAAATCAAAAGCCTTTACCACGAAGGACACGAAGAAAGACAAAGGAGGGCAAAACCAGGAACACCACCGAGGGCGCCTCCACCCCATCAAGCCAGAATCGGGCTTGCCGGGGACCCCGGGCGGCGCCACACGCGAAGAATCGAGGGCAGAACAGGACTCATCTAAACGATGTAAAATATAAGGTTCTCTCACATCATCCGCTCCCGCTATGGTGAGCGCAAAAAAGGAAATCATTTATGGCGACCCTGCTTGAAATCTCTAATCGCTCGCTGCGCGTGCCCACCACTCCGTTCAAGAACGAGCCGCTCACCGATTTTGGCAATGCGGAAAATGCCCGCAAGATGAAAGCCGCGATCACCAAGGTGCGCGCGGAGCTGGGACGCGAGTATGACATGGTGATTGGCGAAAAGCTGATCAAGACCACGGAGAAGATCAAGAGCGTGAACCCGGCAAAGCCGACGGAGATTGTCGGGGTGTTCCAGAGCGCGGGACGCGAGCACGTGGAGCCCGCGATCCAGGCCGCGCAGCAGGCCTTTGAAAGTTGGAAGCGCACGAGCGTCGAACAGCGCGCATCGTTAATACACACCGTGGCGGGCATACTGCGCGAGCGCAAGTTTGAGTTTGCCGCGTGGATGGTTTTTGAAGTGGGCAAGAACTGGGCGGAAGCCGACGCCGACATTGCCGAGACAATCGACTTTGCCGAGTTCTATGCGCGCGAGGCGCTGCGGCTGGCCCAGGCCAAAACGCCAACGCAGATGCCGGGCGAAGCTGACCGCCTGATCTACATTCCGCTGGGCGTGGCCGCGGTGATTCCGCCGTGGAATTTTCCGTGCGCCATTATGGCCGGCATGACCATGGCCGCGATTGTTACCGGCAACACCGTGGTGATGAAGCCTTCACACGATTCTCCGGCGATTGCCGCGAAGTTCTTTGAAGTCCTGCAGGAAGCTGGCATGCCGGACGGCGTGGTGAATTTCTGTCCGGGCTCAGGCTCGACGTTTGGCGCCGGGCTGGTGGAACATCCGCTGACGCGGTTCGTGGCGTTCACGGGATCAAAAGAAGTTGGGCTCGACATTAACCAGCGCGCGGCCAAGCCGCAGCCGGGACAGAAGTGGATCAAGCGCACCATCCTGGAGATGGGCGGCAAAGACTCAATCATTGTTGACGCCGACGCGAACCTTGACGCGGCTGTGGAAGGCGTGGCCCAGGCGGCTTTCGGCTTTCAGGGACAGAAATGCTCAGCCTGCTCACGCGCCATAGTCGACGAAAAAGTTTATGACGTGTTTCTTGAGCGTCTGAAAGATCGCGTTGCAAAGATCACGATCGGCGATCCTACAGAGAACAAGCCGATGGGACCCGTTGTGAACGAGAAGGCGATGAAGAGCATCCTGGAATACATTGAGGTGGGCAAGAAGGAAGGCCGGCTGATTCATGGCGGCGGACCCACCAAAGACGCGGGCGATGGCTATTTTATTCAGCCTACGGTGATTGCCGACATCGCACCCATGGCGCGCATCTCCCAGGAAGAAATTTTTGGGCCGGTACTGGCCGTGATCAAGGCGCGTAATTTTGATGACGCGCTGGCCATTGCCAATAACACTGAGTTCGGGCTTACGGGCGCGGTGTACTCGACGTCGCGCGACAAGCTGGAAAAGGCGCGCACGGACTTCCATGTGGGCAATCTGTATTTCAATCGCAAATGCACCGGAGCCATGGTGGGCGCGCATCCTTTTGGCGGCTTCAACATGTCCGGCACGGACTCAAAGGCCGGCGGCCCGGATTATCTGCTGCTGTTTACGCAGGCAAAATCCGTGGCAGAAAAAATCGGCGACGCTGGACCAGTGATCGACGACATGAATCGGAAAGGTGAAGAGTCGCGGTAAAGAATTTTCGTGTGGCACAGTCCACTCCGGGCTGTGTCACACGCCGTATTAAGGCCCCTTAGTCCCAACGAATTGCTGCTCAGCAGGTTAAGAATATTTAAGTTATGCGTCCTCCTTGAACCTGCGGGGTTCTAGTGTGCGTCTTATGTAAAACAGAGCACAAAAATCCCAGCAAGGAGAGTTTTACGCAATGAGGAGTAAGTCTGTCTTATCCCCAGTTGTATTTGCCGCATTTATCTTTTTATTCATCGCCACGGGCTTTGCCCAGGATTTTAAGTCGGAATTCAGCGTTCAGGGCACGGCAAATTTGCCCAAGAATTCCACCAACATTGATATCCCGCACGACGCAACCAAGAGCGGAGGATTTTTAATCGGCTACCGCTACCACCTGAATTCATGGTTTGCCCTGCAGGGCGATTACGGCTACACGCGCGACACGCAAAAGTATTTTGATCCATTCTTTGGTGAGACCGATATTCAAGCCAACATTCATCAGCTCACCGGAGAAGCTGTGATCTCTGCGCCTTCCAGCAGCAGAGTGCGACCTTACGGACTCGCCGGGATTGGTGGGCTGTTTTTCCGCCCAACCAATTCGATCGATAATGCTTTCATCGGCGTAGGAAACAACACGGGCAATAACCAGACCAAGCCGGCGTTTGTTTACGGCGGCGGCGTTGATTTTGATATCAGCAAATACCTGGCGTTCCGCGCCGAATATCGCGGCTACGTTTACAAGATCCCCGACTTCCAGCTCCCTGGCCTGGCCAGTGACAATTTCACCCATCTGGCCCAGCCGTCCGTTGGACTGGTGTGGAGGTTCTAAGGTCTGGAGGTTCCAGGTTTTTCACGGCGATTTCCGGCCAGAGTTGCTGCTTTTGGGCACTGGCCGGAAGTCCAGCTTGCGCCCGAGATCAGGAACTAAGGTTCCGGGCCAAAGTGTTAAAAAGGACGACAAAACGCAGGGATTATTTGACTTCAGCATGATCGCTGCCTGAGAATAGGGCCAGTTCTTAGCTGCTGCTTCCGCAGCTAATCATTCTCCGTAGACGCGCCCGCGCGTCTGCGCTTCGGATGTCCCAAAATTATGGCCAGGATCCTTTGCGTCGACGATGAACCGCATGTTGTCACTTTGAAGTGCGCCATCCTTGAATCTGCCGGACACACAGTCACCGCTTCCACATCGGCCCGCGACGCCATGGAAAAACTCCAGAGCAACACCTATGACGCGGTCGTAACAGACTGGAGACTGGGTGACGCCAATGGCCGCGCCGTTGTTCAAGCTGCTAAAAATAACAGCAGCATGCCCGTCGTGGTTGTGTCAGGCTATGTAGCGGAAGCGTTTCAAGCAGCCGAGCCGCTGGCGGATTTGTATCTGGAAAAGCCGGTCAATCC
Source organism: Candidatus Angelobacter sp. (assembly GCA_036496525.1). Classification (GTDB taxonomy): domain Bacteria; phylum Acidobacteriota; class Terriglobia; order Terriglobales; family Acidobacteriaceae; genus Angelobacter. The sequence goes on along the minus strand of DASXKZ010000089.1, from coordinate 18,179 downwards.
TGAAGAGCTTGTCACTATTGTGAACGAACTGCTCAAGAGCAGCGAACGCGCGACGTCACATTAATTTTTGTCGCTACGCTCCAAACCGCCGCAGATCGTCCCCCCCCGACTCACAGTTAATCCGCGCCTGTTGCAGCGCGCTCGGCGCGTGGGCGGCCTCGCGCGGCTGTAAGAGAGCGGGGAGACTTTGCGGTTGGCTTCAGGCTTGCGTTTGCTTTTCTGATCTGCAATTTCTTTCTTCTTAATTCGTGTTCATTCGCGTGCATTCGCGGCTGAATTGTTCGCATGCGCTCGCAGCAGTTCGTCCACTTCTGCGTAGCCGCTCAGAAAATCTACACTGCTGACTGAAGCTCCCGCTTGCAGCAACGCTTCCACTGATTCAGGCGAGCGCCGGTTCGTCCAGTAAGAATCCACGCAGGCTTTCACGGCGAGCACCAGCGGTGTTCGGCCTTTTGCATCTTGCGCGTTTACGTTTGCGCCGCGTTGAATCAGCAGCTTCACTGTCTTTGGCCACGCTTTCCACGCGGCAACGTGCAGCGCGGTGCTGTCCTTGGCGATGTCAAAATAAGGATCGCCGTCATACAGCGCGTCCACGGGCACGCCGAGATCGAGCAGCATGCGAATGCCTTCAGCATTATTACCGGCGAATTCTGCCAGCAGGCGTCCGCCTATGGCCCGCAGTTCTTGGATAAGTTGCGGCTTGCGTTCGGCGATTGCGCTGGCAGCCGCTCCTTCGTTGCGTGCGCAGGCGGCAATCAGCCTGTCTACGCCACTGAACTCCATGGCGACGCCCCGGCGCTCCATCGCCTCCAGCACGTCTCCGCGGCCTCTGTGCGCAACGATCGTCAAGCCAGATCTCTGCTCAAAGTCGGGCGTGAATTGCGCCCGTATTTTCGTCATCGTCTTGATCATGGGATCGGCACCGTGGTCCAGCATTAGCTCAATGTTCCTGAGAGCATTGTCGCGCCTGATTGCCTGATGCAGTGCGGTATAGCCCCACATTGTCATCCGGTTGGGATCGGCGCCGTGCTCCAGCAGGTATTTAATTCCCTCGTAGTCGTGCCAATCGGCCTTGCGCAGGAGCATGCCCGCCAGAAGGTCCGGACGCATCTTGCCGCTTTCCACTAATACTTTCAGCGCGCCGTTATCGTATGTCTCCGGCGCGTGATAAAAAGTTTCGTTGTCGTTGGGATCGGCTCCGCGCTCCAGCAGCAGACGAGTCAGCTCTGCGTGGTGCGCAACTCCCGCAGCGCCGTAAAGAGCGGTCTCGAACTCATGATATTCTTCCTTGCTCCAGAAACCGCTATTCGGATCAGCGCCCGCGTCCAGCAGGGCGGTGGCCCCACGCAGAAAGGCCTCCGACCGCGTTTTATCCAGCCGCAAATATTTTGAAAGACACAGATAAACCAGCGCATCGCCGTCATAAGGCGCTTCTTTCTTTGTGACGTTTCGCAGATCGGCAGCGATGAAGCGCCTCACAGCAGCATCGTCTCCCAAAATTGCCGCCACGTGAATACTTGTGCGCGCAATCTCCGGATGCGCAGCCAGAATCGCTTCAGCCGCCTCCAGCGTTCCGTGCCAGATGGCTGCCTCGATGAATGCCGTCACAGGATTCTTTAGCGCGGCAGTCTCGCTGTTGATCACTTCGATGCGTTGGGCAAACTTTGGCCAGCTTTCAAAACCATGCTCGCGGGCGATCACCAGTTGCGCATCGGCCAATGCGAATTTGCTGATTTCAAATCCCGGTTCAGAAAGCTTTTCAAAACGTGGATGGTTTCTTCTAACGCGGCGAATTGTTTCCACATCCGCGGAGCGGTAAGCCTTCAATAATTCTTTGGCTTGTTTTTTGTATTGTTCCAGGCTGGGGTGGGCGGGTAGCGGCTTGGGGGCCATCAACGACCTTCCTTTCACGGTTGCGCCTGTTTAAGTCCGCATGAATCAGGCTGAAAGAAAGTTCGCACTCTCAGTTTTTATTCAAGGTGGGCACGGCCCTTTCCGCGGACTGGATGCGCCCTTTAGCGCCACGGTCAGGCTAAAAGAAGCTTGGAGGCTGTGTCAATCGCATTCACACCATAATTCGATAATGGTAGAGTTTGAACCTGCGCGGCAGTAAAAGAGTCGCTCCGCGGCCCTGGAGGGCAAGAATGAAAGCATCTGTGCTTTATCGAATCGCTGCGGTTCTTCTGCTGCTTTTCGCGGCAGGACATACATTCGGCTTTCGCCAGTCTGATCCCCAATGGGGAGTCGATGCCCTTCTCAGCTCAATGCGGTCCATTCACTTTAGCTTGCAAGGTTCCGACCGCACGTATTGGGACCTCTTTCTGGGGGCGGGATTCTCCGTCGGCGTGTTTTTTCTATTCTCGGCGATCTTGGCATGGCAGCTCGGCGGCCTTCCGGCAGCCACGTTGGCCCGCATGCGCGGCACCGCATGGGCGTTCGCCCTTTGTTATGCCGCCATCACGGTTGTGAGCTGGAGATACCTCTTTGCCGTGCCACTCGCTTTCTCACTTCTGACTACCTTATGTTTAATTGCGGCAGCATGGCTTTCTGCCAAGCAGGTTCCCATGCCTCCGTTGCCATAAAGACATCGATCGGGAACCACTTCTTTTTTCACTGCGACTGACGCACTACTCTGCTTTGCTCTAAATCGTTTCCTGCGTGCTGTGTACACTACACACGTTGCCGTTAGCGATCCATCTCATCCCCGGGACATGCCATCCTGAAGCGAGCCACTCGAACTGCAAAGTGTTTCCATACGGTTGCCGCGAAGCTGAAGGATCGGCTCCGCTGCATCGTAGGGCTATCCAAGAATGCTTGGATAATCGGCTGTCCTGAAGAGCAGCGGAGCAGATCCTTCGCCTCGCATCCGGAGCATGGTAAAGGAAACAGGGCATCGTGCTCAGCTCAGGATGGCGCATTCATGAGGATAGATATTGGTGATTAGGGATACAGCATCCCGGGACGGCTCCAGTTGTCTATTCTTGTGTAGCGACGCCGAAGCAATGCGAATAGCCATCATCATCCGTAAAGAAAAATTCGGTCTGCCCGTACTCTCGATGTATGAGCTCTGAAACTCTGTACCCAAGACCTTTCAAGCGCTCTCTGGTTTCGTGTATGTCCGCCGGCGCCCAGTAGAGCCGAATACCCTCATAGTCTTTGGGCTTGGCCGGATTCCCCGCGCGTTGGTTCAGCATGAACCATAAGCCGTCCTTCTCAAGCATGCAGAAGATCAGCTTGCCGTCTTTACGCATTTCTTTGCTCATGGAGAATCCAAGACCATCAACCCACAAGCGTAGGCTCTTCTCCAGGTCCGCGCTCGGAATGATTGGAATGCATGATTGAACAGGCATAGGGATCAAGTCTGCTTTTGCAGCAGAACGTGCATCGCATGCTCGGTGGAAACGTGTTGAGTGCATGAGTAGCCGAGCGCCGCCAGGTCGATACCGGCAAATAAGTTCTCGCCAGAACCCATCAGAATCGGACGAAACGCGAGATGCAGTTCATCGATGAGCTTGGCGCGGAGGTACTGCTGAATCGTCGCGACTCCGCCGCCGATTCGTACATCTTTCTCCTTTGCAGCATCCTTTGCGCGTTGCAGGGCGGAGTGGATTCCGTCAGTAACAAAGTGGAACGTTGTTCCGCCTTTCATCTCCAGCGCTTTCCTTGGGTGATGCGTCAGCACAAACGTGGGTACGTGATAAGGAGGTTCTTCACCCCACCACCCTTTCCATGATTCGTCCGGCCACGGGCCCCGCACAGGTCCAAACATGTTGCGTCCCAGGATCCACGCGCCCACGTTTTCCATGCCGCGCCGAGCCCATTCATCATCCACGCCAGTTGAGCCATCTTCCAGCCCCTGCATCTGCCTGAATGTGCGTGTAGGGAAAAACCACTGGAACAACTCAGGGCCGCGGACTCCCAGAGGATTCTCAAGACTCTGACGCGTACCGGCGGCGTAACCATCAAGCGACACTGCAAATGCGCTGACCCGAACTTTTGACATGTGTTTCACTATAAGTGCGAACAGTACAGGCGTCAAAATCGGTTAGTGGGTCAGTTAGAAAACTGACCCACTAACAGTATCAGCGTCTAGCGATTCGCTCGCGAATCGCGGGCCTTTAGGCAGACGTCATCGCGAAGCGATGAATGATGCAAAGTAGCCCACTACCCAAATCGCGTGTCCTTGAAAATTAGGTTCCTCTTTTCACTTGGATACAAGCATAGAAACCTGCTCACAAAGAAAAACGGCCGAAAAAAATTTCGGCCGTTGCAGTTTCTTGGATTTATGGCGCTATCTTGCCGGCGCAGTTGCCGCCACTGACGCCACTGAAGTTGCTGCGGCTTCCGCCAGGATGCGATGGTGAATCGTAAACAGCGCAAGCTCCAGCCGGTCAGAAACCCCAATCTTGTCATAGACGTTGCGCAGATAATTCTTGATCACCTGCTCCGTCGTGCCAAGCTGCGTGGCGATTTCCTTGTTTTTGTATCCCTGCACAATCAGCGCAACAATCTTCAGCTCTTTTGCCGTCAGCCGGTCGCGAACGCGCGCTCCCACCAGGTCATTCTCCGCAGTCTCTTTGCTTTCCTGCGTGTCTTGCACCCAGGTTTCGCCTTTGCTGACCTTGCGCACGCACTGCACCAGTGCTTCGCCGCTCACGTTGCGGTAGATCACGCCGTGGACGCCGTTGGTCAGGTAGTGGCGTGAATCCTGCCCGGTCTCGGCGATGGCCACCAGCTTGGTTTTGAACTTTCTTGCCATCTCCACCACGGTTGGCAGGCTGGGATGGGTCTCAACGCCAAAGATCATGACCGTTGCATGAAACTTTTCCAGCGCCATCATCATTTTTTCGGTGTTTTCCGCCTGCGCCACAATGCGCAGATCGTCTTCAACGGCCAGTACCTTGGCCGCGCCGGTGCGGAAGATTGCCTGGTTGTCAGCCAAAATTATCTTCAGCATTTACTTGGCCCCTTTGCTCTTGCGGATAAATTTGTACTGGTCAATCACGCAAGCAACTCCGCTCTTGGATTTCTTTTTCTTGGTGGTGGAATTTGAATTCGCGCCGGCCGCGGCAGCCGCGCTTGCGTCCTTGCGCACCACGCGCCCGGTGCAGTGGACTTCCACATCTCCCGGCGTCCCCAGCACGTTGGCGGGCAAGGTTATGTCAAATTCAATGTTGGAGCCGATGGCCAGGTCAATATCGGCCATAATATATACGCCAGCGGCGCTCATGTTTCCGGTGGTGGCGCTGTCTTCAACGCCCTTGCCGTGGATCTTGATCGGCAGCTCCAGCGGAAATCGTTTCCCTGTTCTAGCCTCTTCAGACATTCACTACTCCTCAGCAACGCCCCCTCCCGGGGTAAAAGGGGCATTTTTAAACGATTGGAAAGTCGATGAATGAGCGTTATACCACGAAACCGCAAAGCAGAGTAGATGGTCTTCAACTTAGTTGGCGAGAAAAGCCCAATAAAGACGCTATAAAGTAAACGGCTGCCCGGCGGAAACGCCACGCAGCCATTCGAATCAAGTAAAACCCTTACCGCGTTCCCCGGTGAAAACCCGTTAGCCGGGGCAAGTCTAGTCGCGGGTAAAAACGCCTGTCACGGTGTAGCCCAGGGCCAGTCCGATCACCGCCATCGCACCGCAAATAGGCCACAAGTGGTTTCTTACGTTGCGTTTAACGCCAAGCCGCTCGTGGACTGTTTCACGCAGTTGCTGCACTGAGTTGTGGAGCTGGCGGCGCTCATCGGCCGCGCGCTTTTCCAGCACGTCTACCGGGATTCCTTCAGTCATGCGGTCCTCGCTTCATTCTGGATCCAGACTTGGTCCTGTTGCAGCACCTTGAGAGTGCGGGTGGGGGTCAAACTGGTGGCCTTGATCTCAGAATAGGCAAGCCAGCCCGCTATCGCGCCTACCAGCAGATAAACCGCAGCCACAATCAGGCCCGCCCACAGCCACGCATAAACGCTGGGCAAAAACAGCGCATGCAGCAGGGCGATCAGGGCAAAGGTAAATACCATCCAGGCGGAAACAAGAAATAAGGCGGCCACCACGGCCAGCGGAATGACTGCCTTGATGTGACGGATCTTTTCGTCCATCTCCGCTTTCAAAATGTTTACCCGCGTGGTTACAAACTGTTTTAATTCATCCTTCGTCTCAGCCAGGATGGTTGCAATGGACTTCTCAGTATGCACGGTTCTCTCAGTATGCACGTCTCGCCCTCCCGATTCTTAGTGCCACTCCTATCAGGACCCCCACTGCTCCGGCCGCCAGCGCCGTTTCCACCGGATAGTCCCGGACCGTCTGCTTGGCCTTGAGGCGGGCACGGAAATAATTAATGCGCGCTTGCCGCCCCAGTTCCGCTGTCTTTTCTCTGGCCTGGATACTGAGCTCTGACGCTTTGTCCTGCGCCGCGTGTGCAAGCTCATGCACACGGGCATTGGCGTCTCTGCGCATCCGTTCCGTCCGCGCCTTAACGCTCTCGGTCAGGTGGGTCACGCGATCATAGATTTCATGCTGGGCCAGATTTTCCACGTTTTCTTTGGTTTGCCGCAGGATCAGGGCAATTCTGCCGGCGGCAGCACCCAGTTCGGCGGCCCGCTCTTCCAGAGAAGATCTCTCAGCGCTCCTGGTATCCAGGAGGCGCTCTGGCGGCACTGAGGGATATGTATCAAACTTCGGAATGTCTGAGGTGTTGGGTATGCTCTCGGCCATAGTAGTTCCTCTGGGTTACTAGGATGTCGAATTCTGGCCGCGTGTTTGCAGCAGGAAGGAAGGATTCGAGAGCTGCCGAAACGACTCTACAGCCAATGAATAAAAAGGCGAATCCCCGCTCGTGGCGGTACTTTCTGGCGACAGGACAAAAAAAGCTAAAGCCGCTACCGCCCTCTTGTTATAGAAGTCTTTTATGATGACGGAAATGAAAGGTTTCGCGGCTGGATGCTAAATCAACAACAGATATTTGTTCCCAGCTATCCCGTCCCCCGTGTGTCTGTATTTTCATTGTCGGTACTGGCCCACCTTGTGGTCCTGGCGATTTTCGTTTTCCGGCACCCAACGGCACCCCACATTGTGCCCGCAAAATACGTAGCGGTCCAAGCCGTCTCCGGGACAGCTCAGGTGGCGTATGAGCCTCCACCAAAAGGTGCGCCACGTCCCAGCCCGTTTCACCAGCCACGCACTAAAAAGAAGGCGCGCGTGCAAAATCCCAGTGTTGAGGGAGATGCTGCCGGTGTGGAAATTATCCGGGCCCACGCAAAACAGGCAACAGCTGGGATGGTGATTGGTATCAAGCAGCGCCTGACCTACGGGTTCTCCACAATCAACTATCAGCTCGCGGTCCAGACTTCGGGAGTGATTCCCACCATTTCGGCGGACGACCTTCCGCCGCGTTTCGAACAATATCTCGTCGTGGAAGTCACCATCAATATCGATGGCCGGGTGGCTGATGCGCGGCTCGCTTCTGGAATGGCAACTCCCAAAATTGAGCAAACACTGCTCTCAGCCATTCGCGGATTCACCTACATCCCCGCCAAACGAGATGGCTCGCCCATACCTTGCCAGATTGATCTGGTCATCCACATTCCGAGCTGATGGCGCATTATGGAATGCAGCTCGCTACCTGCGTTTTGAATAAACTAGGTTGGCAGGGGCACACCAATCTCTATCCTAATGAATACGCCATCCTGAGCCGCGCGCGATGCTCTTCTCCTTTATCGTGCTCCGGATGCGAGGCGAAGGATCTGCACCGCTGCTTTTCAGGGCAGTCGATCATCCAAGCGGTCTTGATAGCCCTAGGGTGCAGCGGAGCCGATCCTTCGGCTTCGCGGAAACGGTATGGAGATGATGCAGTTTGGCGTGGCTTGCCTCAGGATGGCTCATCGCGGGGGAAATGAATCGCAAACCACAAACGTGTGGCAGCTAGCCAGGGACGGTGCGAACGCTCAACGCCATGCGCTAACAATATTCGCTGAGCGGCCCAGAAGGTTCAATCGATCCGTGCGATGGGCGAAATAACGGGCATTCAGTTCCCTGGCATCCAGATCTTCCACGCGCTGAAACTGTGCCAGTTCCATCTTCATCTCTTCCGGGGTAAAGAACAGTTGAAAGGGTTCTCCCAGGATCTGAACACGAGCAGCAAGAGCATCGCGGGCCGCCAATTTATGCGGCGCCAGCGCATGACTGGGCAAGGCGTAGTCGAAAATCACGCCACTGCCCTCAGGGAAGCGTGCAATAAGATCGAGAGTTTTTCGAAACGCTGGACGGGTAAGATACAACACTACCCCAAGCCACGCGAAGACAGTTGGAGCCGCAAAATCCAGACCACAGATTGCCAGTTGCAGGGCGAGGTCCTGGTGTTCGAAATCCACCGGCACATAGTGCAGGCAGGAGGGGTCTGGCAATCCATTGGAAAGCGCCAGCTCGCGCTTCCACTGTTGCGTGGCAGGGTGGTCAACCTCAAAGACCTGAAGACCCGGATGTGGATTGCGATGGGCGAATGTGTCCAGTCCTGCTCCCAGCAGAACATATTGGCGAACGCCATAACGGACAGCCCGCGCGAGATTATCTTCAGCTAATCGGTTGCGGACAACGAGCCATGCGCGCATTGATACCGAAAAGCTCTCACCGATGGACGCTGCCGCTTCTTCAAGCGCGGGCCGGTAGCGCTCACCCAGAATCGGGACGGCGATTGGGTCGTCCAGTACGAGCGGACGAGAATCATAAAGTTGATGCGACGCTCTGCGAATGGCGACGCCGAGAGCGGTACGGGATGGTTTGGCGAGTCCCTGAACACTTATCACCGCGATTCCCTCTCCCGCACTTCAGCGGCTGCGTTAGAACGCTCCGCCGCCACCGCCGCCAAAGCCGCCGCCGGAAAAACCGCCACCACCTCCGCCGCTCCATCCTGATCCGCTGGAACTGGCCCGCGGCGCAGAGACGAATGTCGAACTTGCCGTTGTCGCCATGGAGCCAAGGCTGTTCACAAAATAGAATGTGCTGAAGCTGCTGCCGTACGATCCCTGATACCACGAGGGCGGATTCTGAATGATGCCCTCAAACGCCTTGGCCCAGCGATGTTCCACGCCCAGCGCCATGGCATACGGGAGGAATTTTTCAAACGTGTCTGGAGGCATCCGCTTCAGCCGGTCGGCATCCACGCGATTCATAAATTCCTGGAAGCCCTTGATCTGTACCTGTGTGCGTGCGCCCTTCATGCTGGTTGCCGTAAGCTGCCGCCCGAAAAGGACGATAATCGCCGCACCAATCAACCCCGAACCAATTGCTAGAGGCACCGAACTCAAAAAGTCGGCAAAACCAAAGACCTGTAAGGCAAAGTAAGGCAAGAGCACCAGAATCAGGCCAAGCCCCTGATAGCCGGACGCTGAAGTCGGATCGAGTGTGTACATCCCTTTGGACTTCAGAGCGCCCATCACTCCGCGCTTAATTGCCGGCAAAACCGTATAAAAATGGTTGCGCAGGCTGGAAAGCAGCACCACGTCGCTTCCGGCAAAAACATTGCCGAGCATTGCGACTTCATAGTCGGTGAGGTCATTCCACTCGCCACGGTTCTTGAGCAAATGGAATTCGTAGTCCTTGGTGCTGCTCAGAAATCCCTTGTGCTCCGTCTCCACGATTTTCACATAGCCGCGCACCGCCATATCGACCAGTACAGAAGTAATGTCGCGCGGATCCACGCTGCCATCAATCAGCGTGCCCACTTCGGCAGGCCCCATTTTTTCCGGTGGCTCATACATCGGTGCCACGGACATTCCCGGATCGGGATCGCGGCCTTTTATCCACCACATGGGAAACATCACCGCGAACGCCCAGAGGGGCACTGTCACCACCGGATTGCTGCGAATGAACCTGAAAAACCGCGCGATTCCGCTGGGTTGGTGAAGTACGCCTTTTTCAATATAAACATCGCCCGTAAGCCCGCCGCGCATCGGCAATGGATCTGTGGTTTCAACGCTCACGCTTGGGCCCGTTACTGAGGCCGATGCATGCTGCGAAGAGCCATAAACACCTTGAAAGGCCTGCGCCCGCAGCTTGCCGCTTGCCTCCGCCGGAAAGTAAATCATCGCCGATGCCTGTTCAATCGGCACCGGCCAGTCATTGCCGGTCACGTTCCAGTAAAACTCATCGTGATCTTCAAAAAAACGCGTGCCATTGGCCACCGAGTATTCAATGTTCACGGTGCGCATTGCGTCCGTCGCTCCAGGCACATAAATTTTTAAATGGAGAAAGCCGTTGTTGGTCTTCTTCTCATACTTGAGCTTGTTGCCGCTATCATCCGTGATTGAGTCCAGCTTGATAAAAAGCGTGTAATTGGATCCGCTTGGGCCAGGGTAGTCCACGGGGATGTCACGATAAATTCCCTGGTACACGCCTTTGAAGACAAATGTGATCTGCTCCTCAACGCGCGCAGAGCCATCATCTTCTACATGAATGTTGCTGTTGAATTTTGAAATGTGGTAGCTGCGCGCCCATGCCGGCACGCTGAAAACCAGCAGCAGCACAAGCAGAACTTGTGCGGAAGAGACCCAGCTTCGGGAATGACCGGTGAATTTCACTTGGCTTAGAACTTTACAGCCACATTTTCGCGGTCGGCAGGTGTTTCCATTTCAAAGAACTGCCGCGTGTGGAAACCGAACATGCCCGCGATGATGTTCGTTGGAAACGATTGGACGCGGGTGTTGAAGTCGCGCACCACTGCATTGTAGTAACGCCGCGCGTTCTGGATGTTGTCCTCAATCGAGTTGAGCGAGTTCTGCAGTCCCACGAACTGTTCTGAAGCTTTCAATTCAGGATAATTTTCCGCCACGGCAAACAAGCTCTTGAGCGCGCCGGTAAGCTGACCTTCCGCCTGGGCTTTGTCGGCGGGGCCGGTGGCCTGCATGGCCTGAGAGCGAAACTTGGCGATGTTTTCAAACGTCCCTTTTTCATGCGCGGCGTAACCTTTTACTGTTTCCACCAGGTTGGGAATCAGGTCATGTCGGCGCTTGAGTTGCACATCAATGTCTGACCATGCTGAATCCGCGCGCACCCGCAGCTGCACCAGGCTGTTGTACATGCCTGCCAGAATGAAGATTGCGCCCACAACCAATATCCCGATCACAATCAGTGGCATCATCGTTTGCTCCTGCTCTCGATCTTCCCGTAAAGAATTGTTGGAGCGGAAGTTACCACACTGAAACACCGCGGCGCAAATCGCTGGCCGGTAATATTCAAGCAGCAGGTGCTCAGATTATGGGAATCCGTAGGATCCCGGAGCTCTGGCTATGAGTTTCGATATCTTGATAAGATGCTTCTCGACCTGATTTGCAATTTGTCCCTTGTTTCTTTGTGGTTACGGGTTTTTTGAAGATGGCACGCTTCATGCTTTGCAGAACCGCGTACATGATTGTGGAACACCATCATCCCTTTGATCGTTTCGGATTTACTCCCTGCGCCTTGTTATCCCCCGGCCCGTTCCAAATCGAGCCATAACAGTGAGGAGGAAAGAATGAGAAGTCTAAGGTCCTGGTTCGTTTTTATCCTATGTATAAGCCTGATGTCATTTGCGCTGCTACCTGCAGACGCACAATCCACCGTTGCCACCGGAACCATTCAAGGCACGGTTACAGATCCAAACGGCGCTGTTGTTCCGGGCGCTACCGTTACCATCACCAATGTAGCAACTGGACAAGCCAGTAAGCTCACCAGTTCATCCTCTGGTACCTACGCCTCCGGCGCGCTGATCCCCGGCGAGTACAGCGTCCGCATTGAAGCCAAGGGCTTCCAGACCCAGGTGCTGACAGTGCCTGTTCAGGTCGGCAATATTGCGCCAGGCAGCGCCAAGCTGACAGTAGGCCAGTCAAATGAAGTAGTGGAAGTTACGGGTTCGGCCGTGGCGGTGAATACTGAACAAGCCACCGTGCAGGGTGTGCTGACCACCCAACAGATTGAAAATCTGCCAATCAACGGCCGCAACTTCCTTGATCTTGCGCAGCTTGAGCCCGGCGTACAGATTCAGGATGGCGGCAACTTCGATCCCACCAAAAACGGCTTCTCTTCCATCTCCTTTGGTGGACGCTTCGGCCGTACCGCCCGCATCGAGGTGGATGGTATCGATATCTCCGATGAAACCGTGGGCACCACGACGCAAAACCTTCCTGCCAGCGCCATTCAGGAGTTCCAGGTCAGCCAGTCGTCGCTCGATCTTTCCACTGAGCTTACGTCTTCTGGCGCCGTAAACGTGGTAACAAAGTCTGGCTCAAACAAATGGCATGGCCAGGCTTTTTATCTTTTCCGCGATCACTCGATGGCCGCGAACATCGCCAATGTTGACGTTCCGTTCCAACGGAATAATTTCGGCGGTGAACTGGGCGGCCCCATCTTCAAGAACAAATTGTTCTTCTTCATCGATGCCGAAAGACTGAAACAGGATCTGATTGAAACTGTGGCCAGCGGCGGTCCGTTTACGTCAATTACCGGGGGATTCAATTCGCCTTTCCGCGATACCGAAAGCGTAGCCAAACTGGACTGGACAATCAGCGAGAAGGTCAAAGCCTTTTATCGCTTCTCTTACGAGCAAAATCACAGCACCAAGGGCTTTATTCCCAATAGCTTCCAGCCCTTCACCAACGTTAATAACACGCCGGTTCATGCCGCCGGAATCGACTTCCAGACCGGGTCATTCACCCACGCCATACGCTTCGGCTTTACCAAGTTTCGCAACGGCATCGCCGACGCGACTAAGGCCGGCGTCTTCAACCCTGCTCCTGATCTCAGCATCACCATTGGACCTAGCCTGACCTGTCTCGCGGGCGGTCAGGACTCCTTCTGCTCCGGCAGCAACCTGCTGGCTCCCCAAAAGACTTTCCAGGAAAACACTCAGGCAAAGTATGACGGCAGCAAGATTATCGGTAAGCATATTTTGCGCTATGGTTTCGGTTACAACCACATCCAGGGCGGCGGCTTCGCCAAGTTCTTCTCCCTCGCCCCAACCGTCAATGCCCAGACTAATACGCCTTTGTGCGGGGGAGCAGTCACAACGGATTGTGTTGCCAATGCTTTTCCCGGCGGCGCAGCCAATCCTTTGAATTATCCCGCTGATCTGGTTTTCATGGGCAATGGGCAGGGATTCTCCTCAGAGAAGCCGGCCTACGGCCTCCCCGGCGGTGGCTTGGGACCGGACAATCGCATCCAGTTCTACATAGGCGATGCCTGGAAAATACTGCCGAATCTGACCATGACCCCCGGCTTGCGCTACGTGCGCGACACCGGACGCACTGACTCAGACATCGCTCCGATTCCCTGCTCACAACTTGATCCCGGGCTGGCAGCAGGCCTGGTCACAGCGGGCACGCCTTGCAACGGAAACATTCTGGATCTTTGGGGTCAAGGGCTCGGCAATAGAGTTCGCGTCCCAGGACACAACTTTGGTCCAACACTTGGTATAGCGTGGGACCCGACCAGCACCGGCAAGACAGTGATTCGTGCAGGGGCCGGCATATACTACGAAAACTCCATCTTCAATAACAACCTCTTCAACCGTCCCGGACGCCTTGCCCAAGGCCTGTTCCTTGCCGAAGCGGCGCCCTGCGCGGGTGGCCAGTCAACTGGATTTACATTGCCTGGCGGTGGCCCGCCACCGGTGGATCTAACCACCATCTGTGGCCAGCCTATGGGGCTAGTCCATTCTCAGTTGGCCCAGTTACAGGCGGCTTATCAGGCAGCAACCCTGGCTGTAGGTCCGGCTAGCAACTCCGCCTTTATCGGCAATACTTTGGCGGCAGGCGCAAACATTACCGGCATTAACATGTTTGCTCCCAACTACCAGACGCCCCGCTCCGTGCAGATGAACATTGGATTTGAACATCAGCTCGGCAAAGGCGTGGTTTGGAGCGCCGACTATCTCAGAAATGTCGGCACCCATACTCTGCTCGCAATTGATGTAAATCACGTGGGTGATGTCAAGTTCTTCAATAAAACTGCTGCGGTAAATGCAATTGCAGCCACCACGGCGGCGGCAGGATGCCCTGGGGGTGCAAGCCCTGCAGCCATCAATTGCGCTATTGGGGCCGGCGCAACCATCGCCGATTTTGCCGCTAACGGCCTCACCTCAGGAGCCGATCTTTGCAGCGGAGGTCCTTGTCCCACAGCAGCTTTCGGCGGTATCAACCCGAACCTGGGTGTAAACCAGATGCTCTTCCCTTCCGGAAGATCTACCTTCAATGCGCTCGAAACCTCGCTTCGGGCCAATGTCCACGCTCCTTTTGCCGGCGTAAAAGCCATGAACTGGATCGTTTCTTACTCATTATCCAGATCTCTCGGCTCAGCACAGGACCTGGACTTTGTGAACGCTGCGGTCGATAACAATCGTCCCAACGCTTTCCTGGGTCCAAATGGCCTTGACCGCACCCATCAATTCTCTTTTGGCGGCACCATGGATGTGCCCTTGGGCCTCCGTTTCGGCGCTGTTGGCCACGTGTATAGCCCCTTGCCGCAAAACATGATTCTGCCTGGCGGCGGCGCAGGCGGCATCTTCATCAGTGATGCCACCGGCGACGGCTCAGGTGATGGCAGCGCGGTTTATCCCAACGGCGACCCGGTTCCCGGCACCAAGCTGGGCGCTTTTGGCCGCTCCGTCAAAACCAACGATCTGGCTGGTTTCATTTCCAGCTACAACGCCAATGTGGCTGGAACAGCTACGCCCGCTGGACAGATGCTTATCAGCAATGGCTTGATGACCATGGCACAGCTGCAGGGCCTGGGCGGTGTTTTCCAGCAGCTTGCCGCGCCGCCTCCGGGACAGGTAGGGCTGGGATGGTTGAAGACCTTCGACCTCAAACTCAGCTATCCTCGCAAGTTTGGCGAACACTTTGGAATTGAACCCAGTGTTTCCGTGTTCAATGCCTTCAACAACGCCAACTTCGATCTGCCCAATGCTCCTATTAGCAGCGTCCTGAATCTGGCCAATGCGGCATGCAATCCCAGCCTGCCTCCGGAAACCAATAACTGTACTGGCTCCGTTAACAGCACGACCTCAGTGCAGCACAGCACCAACAACCGTGTCCTTCCCGGATCGGGCGTATTCGACCTGGGTGCACCTCGCGTGGTTGAATTCGGATTGAAGGTGTCCTTCTAGCTCAAAAAAACAAGGTTCGTTACTTTTCGCCGCTGTGTTCGCAAGAACACAGCGGTTTTTCGTTCAACCTGAGAACGCCCGCACATGGAATCTGGAACCACGATGCACATACAATCATAAGCAATGCGGAACAATCGTTTATTGGCTCTAATACTCCTGCTGGCTATTTCGCCATCCGTCCTGTTGGCCCAGAAAAGCGCTAGCGCCAGCTCCAGCACCGCCACGCGCCCCACGCAGCCCGTTCTAGCTGCCCAATCGCCTTCCACTCCCGAAACTCACCAGCGCCGTTCGATTCCTGAAGTTGAAGACGCCATGGCCAAGGGAGAAGACCTGCTCTTCAAGAAGCATGATCCTCGCGCCAGCCTCGATGAATTCAGGCGCGCCGCCAAGCTTGATCCCTGGTTTGGAGATGCCTACATGCTGTTGGGCCTGGCGCAGATGCAGCTTCAGCAGTGGAGCGATGCGCAGTGGGCCTTCGAGGAAGCCGCAAAAGTCGAGCCCGGAAATGCCAAAGCTTACCTTGGCGCAGGCTCAGCGTTAAATGAAGAAAAGAACTATCCGGAAGCGCAGAAAGCGCTGCAGCACAGTCTGGAAATCCGTCCTGACTCAGCTGAAGCGCATTATGAGCTGGCACGTAGCTTATGGGGCTTAGGCAAGTGGCAACTGGCGGAACCGCACGTACGGCAGGCCATTCAACTCAACAAGGACTATGCCGGGCCACACGCGATGATGGGCAATATTTATCTCCAGCGTGAAGACCCGGAAGCCGCGCTGGCGGAATTTCAGGAATGCCTGCGCCTCGATCCTGAAGGAAGCCTCGCGCCTTCCATCAAGGAAATGATTGCGCAGCTCAAAAAAGCTCTGGGCAAAGAATAAAACGGCGTGTCGCTGCGCATTTTCAATTGAGCGCCGCAACGACTTCCTCAGCACATAACTCCGCCCCGGCTTGCTTTGTACAAAAAAGAAAATCTCAGTACGGATGACACAGATTCACAAATTCAAATGGCACTATTGAACTTTTTTGATCCGTGTAATCAGTGTTATCTGTGGTGAGGCTTGGGGTTTGTGCAAAGCTCCCGAGTCTCCTCTCGCTAGGGTATTACTCTCAAAATTCAGTGCTATCTATACCCAAAAGGACGATAACTTGCGTACCACAAACTCCAGTCTGTTCCAAACCGTAACTATTTGGTAATATCTCTCCACAATTCGCTGGTTTCGGCCTGTTTCCCGCGATCCCGCCACTCAAATGAGCTCCGCCGTTTTTCCAAAGCGACGCGAAACGCCCGGCAACAGGGCTTTACCGATCATTACGTATTTTGAATCTGATGCGCTTGCCGCAAAGTATTTTATTGGCATGCAGCGTTTTCGCCGCATACTGTTCACTCAGCTTTCGGCAAACCACGCAGAAGCGGAAAAAATCGTCCTGGTTTCCAATGAAGATCTGGTGGAGCAGCACTACAATCAGCTTCGCGTTCCCAATACGCGTGTGCTGGCCCTCACCAATTCACGATTCAAAGACCCGCGCAATGATGGCGTGGTTTATGCCTATCTTCCTTATGACGTTCCAGAGCCGCTGCTGGAGCGAATGGCCGATAATGCGCTGGACCATATTCATCTTGTTCACACGCGCCATGAAGTAAACCAGAAGCTGGCAGGCGCCAGCCGGGAAATTCACGAACTGAACCAGATTGGGATGGCGCTTTCCGCGGAACACGATCCGGCAAAGCTTCTGGAGCTGATCCTCACCAAGTCGCGCGAATTCACCAGCAGTGACGCCGGCTCGGTCTACCTGGTAGAAAGCACCGGCGAAGGCGGAAAGAGCCAGTCGCTGCTGTATCCTCCAGAGCGGCCCGGAACGCCCGTGCCGCCGCAGGCACCGCAAGAGCAGTTGCGGTTTAAGCTGGCGCAGAACGATACCGTCGCCGTGCCGTTCCGCGAAACCGCTATCAGCATCAACGAGAAATCCATCGCAGGGTATGTGGCGCTGACGGGTGAAATCGTCAATATTGAAGACGCCTATCATCTCCCGCCAGACGTTCCATATTCCATCAATCGCAAGTTCGATGAAGATTCCGGCTATCGCACCAAGTCGATTCTGGCTGTGCCCATCCGCAACCAGAAGGAAAAGATCATTGCGGTGCTCCAGTTGATCAATGCCAAGCGTGACTTCTCCGCGCGGCTCGATTCGCATGATGCCGTCGAGCGCCAGGTCCTTCCTTATACGCCCCGACAGCAGGAAATTGTGCAATCCCTTGCCGGACAAGCCGCTGTGGCCTTAGAAAACAGCCAGCTGTATGACTCCATCACGCGTTTGTTTGAAGGCTTTGTCCGCGCCGCCGTAACCGCCATTGAAACGCGCGATCCAGCAACTTCCG
Organism: Candidatus Angelobacter sp.; assembly: GCA_036496525.1. GTDB lineage: Bacteria > Acidobacteriota > Terriglobia > Terriglobales > Acidobacteriaceae > Angelobacter. Next base: position 673 of record DASXKZ010000089.1, on the reverse strand, counting down.
GACACTCTTTCCGCGTGGCAAACCTCACAGTGGCGCTGGCTGAAGCCGTGGACCGCTCGGATAGTGGGGCTTATTCTGCGGTGCGCTTTTCTCGCGACCAGATGCGTGAACTGCGCTACGCCAGCCTGCTGCACGACTTTGGCAAGGTCGGCGTCCGTGAAGAAGTCCTGGTGAAAGCCAAAAAGCTTTATCCTGCGCAGCTTGAGGTCATTCAGCAGCGCTTTGGGCTCGTCCGGCGTACGCTGGAAAATGAGAACCTCAAAGCGCGCATGGAGTTCCTATCGAAGCACGGAAATGAAGAATTCCAGGCGGCGCAAAAAGATTTTGAGGCTCGTCTGGCCGAGCGTCTGCGCGAAGTAACGGAATACGAGGAAGCGATTGTCTGGGCCAACGAGCCTACCGTGCTGCCGGAAGGCAATTTTGAGATGTTGCTAGACATCGCCAACCTTCATTACGAAGACTTGGATGGAAAGAAGCGTCCCATCCTGACCATGGACGAAGTCCAGATGCTTTCCATTCGCAAGGGCTCGCTCGATGAAGAAGAACGCCTTCAAATCGAGGCACACGTGGTCCATACCGTCAGCTTCCTGCAGCAGATTCCCTGGACCAGCGAACTGCGCAACGTTCCGGAGATTGCCCGCGGCCACCATGAGAAATTGAACGGCACCGGCTA
>DASXKZ010000088.1:0-26020 GCA_036496525.1 Candidatus Angelobacter sp. | reverse complement strand
AGGGCAGCATATTATCCAGGCAGTTTGGATAGCCCTACCGTCCAGCAGAGCCGATCCTTCGGCTTCGCGGAAATTGTGTCGAAACACTTTGCAGTTCGCGTGGCTCGACTCAGGATGGCGCGTCGCGAGAGTGAGATGGATCGCTAACCTCCACGTGTGTAGTGGATATAGCAACTCAGGAACGCTCTAGAAACCAAACCACAGCCAACTGGGACTATTCTCTACATCGACTCATCCCTCTCCACTGAGTCCTGACCCTTGCATGCATTCTTTTAAGAGCGATTCTGATACGATTCTGCGTCCCCTAATTCTTCTACCGGGAGAGTATTCGTGACGCTCGTCCGCCTGACCCTGCTCCTTATTCTTCTCGTCCTGCCAGGCTCGGCCTTTGCCGCCACCTGTGAGAGCCTGGCCGCGCTGAAATTGCCTGATACCACCATCACTCTGGCGCAGCCGGTTGCTGCGGGTGCATTTGTTCCTCCGGGCGCCAGCGCGCCGCCTGCTTCGGTGAAAAATCTGCCGGCGTTCTGCCGCGTTGCCGCTACGATCAAGCCAGCCAAGGATTCCGACATCAAGATGGAAGTATGGCTGCCGCTCACGGGATGGAACGGCAAGTATCGCGGAGAAGGCAACGGCGGATTTGCCGGAGGCATTTATTACCCCGGCCTGGCTGTGGCGGTGTCCGAGGGATATGCTTCTGCCAGCACAGACACCGGGCACTCCGGCTCGCCGGTCGACGCCCACTGGGCTCTCGGTCATCCCGATAAAATCGTTGACTTCGGCTGGCGCGCCATCCATGAGATGACGGTCAAAGCCAAAAGCATCATCCAGGCATTTTACGGCGACGCTCCAAAGAAATCTTATTTCATCGGCTGCTCCAACGGCGGCCGCCAGGCGCTGATGGAATCGCAGCGCTTCCCCGAGGATTATGACGGCATCATCGCCGGCGCGCCCGCGAATTACTGGACCAAGGTCTTTGCCACCTTCATCTGGGACATACAGGCCATGCAGGCGGAGCCCGGAAGCTACATTGGCGCCAATAAAAATCCCGCCATCGCGCAGGCAGTGGTTGCGGCGTGTGACGCCAGTGATGGCGTGAAGGACGGCGTACTCAATGATCCGCTTGCCTGCCACTTCGATCCTAAAACGCTGCTGTGCAAAGAAGGCGACTTCGACAGTTGCCTGACCGCGCCTCAAGTGGCCGCTCTCAAAAAGATTTATGACGGTCCTGTGGACGCCAAGGGCCAGCAGATGTTTCCGGGGTTTCTTCCCGGCGGAGAAGAAGGCCAGGGCGGATGGGAAACATGGATTGACGGCGGCCCTGGGAAGGACCTGCAAAGCGTCTTCGCCCACGGGTTCTATACCAACATGATTTCCAGCAAAGAGCCCATCGATCTGAAGAGCATCAATGTGGAAACCGCGGTGAAGTTGGCTGATGACCAGCAGGGGCAGACCTTCAATGCCATTGATCCTAACCTTAAGCCTTTTGCTGCGCGTGGCGGAAAGCTCATCATGTATCACGGCTGGAGTGACGCTGCTCTGCCTCCGCAAGGCTCCATCAAGTATTACAACAGCGTGGAAGAAGCCATGGGGTCGGGCAAGCCTGCGCTTTTCATGAGGCTCTTTATGGCTCCTGGCATGCAGCACTGCGGCGGCGGCCCGGGAGCAAATTCCTTTGGACAATTTGCGCCGGGCGTCGATGCCGGCCACGATCTCAACCAGGCCCTGGAGCGCTGGGTGGAAAAGGGAATCGCGCTGGACAAACTCATTGCCACAAAGTTTGTCGACGATAAGTCTGAGAAGGGCGTGGCCATGACTCGTCCGCTCTGTCCTTATCCTCAGGCGGCAATCTATAAAGGCACGGGTGATACAAACGACGCCGCGAACTTTGAATGCACCCATGAGACGGAAATCATCTACACGGCTAAGGATCCGTCGGTAAAAGCGCCGCGTCCTCTCCACACTCCGGAACCAAAGTACTCAAAGAGTGCAAGAAAGCAGGGAATTCAGGGCGTAGTAACGCTTTCCGTTGTTATCGGGGCTGACGGCAAGGCGCACGATGTGAAAGTGGTGAACTCGTTGGAGCCAACGCTCGACGCCAATGCTATTGAAGCGGTAAAAACCTGGAAGTTTGCGCCCGCCACCAAAGATGGACGACCGGTGGCAGTGGCCATGCGTTTGGAAATCGACTTCAAGCTGTAGTGATGGCCGATGCAAAGTGAAAGCGATTCAATTGCAGGTCATTCAATTGCACGTCAATGAAGCTTTTCCCGTGAACATCTCGCCACTGACCGGGGTGGCCATGATCGTTACGGGCGCGGCAACTGCGGCAGTGCAAGTGGCCGTTACTTGCGTGGCTTGAGGGGCTGATAGCTGGACAGAAGGATCGCTTACCGTCCAGTTTGAATTCACCAGGGCCGCTGTTATCGCCGGGCACCCCGGATTGCTCTTGAATAGAAAGCTGGCGCTGAATACCTGGCTGTTGCCGGGCGGCGCGGCGGCATGGTTTACCGTAATGGACGCCGGAGTTACGTTTAAGCCGTTGACACCGCAATCGGGAGAACTACCTCCGCAGCCTATGGTTGAAACGAACACCATGGAGAGCAGAATAGCCAAGAGCAATTTGCCTGCAAACATGTTTGTCGACCTCTTGCTGGATTGCTATTTTAAACAACTCTGCTAAGCCCGGTACTCCGCGCTCCCATCATCGCGGGCACGGATACGTGCTGCTGGGCGTTCCTGGCGTGCCCGGAATCACCGTCTCAGGGGTTCTTGGGGTGCCTGGAATTACCGTATCCGGCGCGCCGTTCACGCCCGGAATCACAGTGTCAGGCGTTCCGGGAGAACCGGGGATTACAGTATCCGGCGTGCCGGGTGTGCCCGGGTCATAACACATCTTGGGTTTCACCGGAGGCTTTACGATCTGCACTGGCGCATTGCTGGTCTGCTGGTCATACTGCTGGATCGCTGCTGCAACTCGCGTAGCATCCAGATAGACCGGTCCCGGCAAAATGATTTCCAGCGGCGTGCCGACTTCTATTTCTGAATCGCGGTTATGCGCCAGCACAATGAGTACAGTAGTTCCCACTGCGGTGGCCACTGCCACGCCGATCATGGCATTGCGCAAGCCGTTCATCGATGGCAAAGGCGGTAATGGCGGCAGCGGCGGAGGAGCCACACTTCCCACAGCAGCCATGGCGGGCACAGGCTGGCCATCATTGGAACCAGGCTGCGGAGGAACCAACGCGGCACTCGTGGTGCTGACGGTCACTGTGCCGGTAATCGGGACGGTGTAGCCATTGGGAAAAATCAGGTTGGCGGAACTGATGGTAAATTGCAGTGACCGCCGGTCTTTCTTGATGATCTTCTCAATTACGCCCTGAAGGTAAGCGCCCGGAGGGATCAGCATCTGGTTCCCGACTGTTACCGGAAATGTAATCTGCAGGTATATGTCTTGTCCCGGCTTGACCCGCAATGGGCGCAACAGTCCCAGCGGCAGCTTCGTCCCCGGAGGAAGCATAAAAGTTGAGTTTGCCTGCTGGCTCTGCGGCGGTCCGGCTTGCGGGGAAGAAGACTGGTGAGGAACGGCCTGCTGAGCAGGAATTTGCGGCACAGACGTTTGTGAGAAAGCGATTGCTGCTTGGGACGATATTACCGTCGCCAGCAGGACAGTGAGAGCAAGACACTCCTTTGCGCTCTCGAACATGGTTTTCTTCAAGTGCGTCCAGCGCATAAGGCTGAACGGATTGCCTGAATCTAGGTTCGCCATATCGGCCACCTTCATTACCGGGCCAGCGCGCTTGGCTCTAGCCGCTCGCCGGCCCCACGCCGTTAGGAAGGAGCTGCTTCTCTTCAGCGCACACTCATTTAACGTCCAGAGAAGCTGGATGTGAGATTTGGATTTATGAAGATTTGTGGAACCTGGGCAAAGAAGGGTGTAGGTTTGCTGAGGATTCACGCGGGGTTTGGTCACGCCCGCAACGTGATCCCCGGCTCGGCCTTGGCTACTTCCCGTTGGCCTACTTCCCCTTGCTCGGCACCACCAGATTGTTCCTGACGGAAAACACTCCCGGCACTCCATTGGCACGCAGCCCGGCCATGTTCTTGTCTGATTCGCGGTCCACCACGCCTTCCAGAGTCACATTTCCGTGGTTCACGATGATCCGTATCGGACGATTTGATCCCACGCCGTAGTGCTGCAGCGGCGCATAGCGGTAGATCGCGTTGAACAAGTCGCGGCGCAGGCGATCGTCATTGCCTGAGGTCGGCAGCACTTCAATACGGTTGTCGACACGCTCTACGCCTTCAATTTTCCTGATCACCTTCGCGGCGTCATCTTTGAGCGATGGTTCTACCACTTGTCCGAAAAGGACCACGTCATAACCGTTCAGCTTGAACGCGATGTTATCGAAGGTGCCAAAGTCGGGAAGCATCAGGATGCGGTGGCGAACTTCTTTGGTAATGCGCTCCTGGGCTTTGGCTGAGAATTTCTTGTCACTCTGGGCGATTGCCTGCACGAAGAATGCGATGCAGGCCATCATTGTGATTGCAAAGATCGCTCTGCGCATCTGGGCCTCGTCTCTAACTCAAGTCTAATCTCTTCGGCCCTGCTCCGCCGCGGTTTCTGATTTTCGCCGCCTGCAATTAAGATAGTGGATTGCGCGGCTGAGCCCGCAAATCCCTATGACTGCATCGAATCCCAAACCGGAAGGGCCCGAAGTCCCTGAGCCCGCACGTCCTTCCAACTTTATTCGCGACACCATTATTGAAGACTTGAAGACCAGCAAATACAACGGTCGTGTGTGGACCCGGTTCCCGCCCGAGCCGAACGGCTATCTGCACATTGGCCATGCCAAGGCCATCTGCCTCGACTTTGGCCTGGCCGATGAATTCGGCGGTGGCACCAATCTCCGCTTTGACGATACGAATCCAGAAAAAGAAGAGACCGAATACGTTGAGTCCATCATGGCCGACGTGAAGTGGCTCGGCTTTCAGTGGGAAGGTCTCTATTACGCGTCAGATTATTTCCAGCAGCTGCATGACTGGGCCGTGCAACTGATCAAAGCGGGTAAAGCTTACGTCGATGACTTAAGCGCGGACGAAATCCGCAAATATCGCGGTACCTTGACGGAGACGGGAAAAGAAAGCCCGCATCGCAATCGCTCGGCCGAAGAAAATCTTGACCTGTTTGCCCGCATGAAGGCCGGAGAATTTCCTGATGGCTCGCGCTGCCTGCGCGCCAAGATCGACATGACTTCGCCCAACCTCAACATGCGCGATCCGGTGATGTATCGCATTCTGCGCAAGCCGCATCACCGCACCGACGATAAGTGGTGCATCTATCCGCTTTACGATTTTGCCCACGGCCAGTCAGACTCGCTTGAAAACATTACGCACTCCATGTGCACGTTGGAGTTTGAAGATCACCGTCCTTTATATAACTGGTTTATCCAGGAACTGGGCATTTTCCCCTCGCAACAGATGGAGTTTGACCGGCTCAGCCTGACATACACATTGCTGAGCAAGCGCAAGCTGCTGCGGCTGGTGCAGGAAGGCCGCGTAAAAGGCTGGGACGATCCGCGCATGCCCACGCTGAGCGGCATCCGCCGCCGAGGCTACACGCCAGAGGCGTTGCGGAATTTTGTGGCGAACATTGGAGTGACCAAGACCAACGGCACTCTTGAGCTGGCCATGCTGGAGCACTTTGTGCGCGAAGATCTGAACCGACGCGCCCAGCGCGTGATGGCCGTGCTGCGGCCATTAAAAGTTGTGATCGATAATTATCCTGAAGGCCAGACCGAAGAGATGGATGCGGTCAACAATCCTGAAGATGAGAGCGCGGGCAAGCGCAAGGTGCCGTTTTCTCGCGAGCTTTACATTGAGCGCGACGATTTTCAGGAAGTGCCGCCGAAAGGCTACTTCCGTCTTTCGCCGGGAAAAGAAGTGCGCCTACGCTATGGATATTTCATCACGGCGCAAAGTGTTGTCAAGAATGATCAGGGCGAAGTGGTGGAAGTCCACGTGACGTATGATCCCGCGACGCACGGCGGCAATGCTCCGGATGGACGCAAGGTGAAGTCCACGATCCATTGGGTTTCTGCGGCGCACGCCATCAATGCCGAAGTGCGGCTCTATGACAACCTCTTCAGCAAAGAGAACCCCAATGACGTTCCTGAAGGACAGGACTTTACCGCCAACTTGAATCCAAATTCACTGGAGATTGTGACCGGCGCAAAGCTCGAACCTTCATTAAAGGCCGCGGAGCCGGGTGCGCGTTACCAGTTTGAGCGGCTGGGATATTTTTGCGTGGATACCGATTCAAAGCTAGGAGCGCCGGTGTTTAATCGCACCGTGGCGCTCAAAGATACCTGGGCCAGGAAGCAATCAAAGTGAGCGGAAATCATGGCGGAACCAGACGTTTGAGATACCGGGTCGCAGCATTCATTTTCAGCTTGTTGGTGTCTGCGGGTGCGTTTGCCGCGCAAATTTCCGGGACGGTGACGAACGCCACCACCAACAAACCTTCCTCCGGCGACGAAGTAACCTTGCTCACGCTGGCCAATGGGATGGAGGAAGCAGGAACCACCAAGACCGATAGCAAGGGCCATTACACACTGAATGTCGCGGATGAAAACGCGCAGCATCTGGTCCGCGTGGCGCGCCAGAGCGTGAATTACTTCAAGGCTGCTCCGCCGGGCACAACGACCGTTGACGTCACGGTTTATGACTCAGGCACTCAAGTAGAAGGCCTGGTCACCGATGCGCGAGTTTTTCACTTGCAGGCCAGCGGCGGCAATATGGACGTGCAAGAGCTGTACATTCTCAACAACCAGTCACAGCCTCCGCGCACAAAAATCGGCAACCAGACTTTTACCATCACGCTGCCGGATGGTGCTCAGATGGGTGAAGCCTCTCTCACTAATCCCAGCGGCATGCCGGTCACCGTGGCCGCAGTTCCTTCCGGAGCGAAGGACCGTTACGCCTATGATTTTGCTATTAAACCCGGACAGACGCGTTTTGAAGTGAATTACAAAGTGCCGTACAGCGGATCGCATGAATTTTCCCTGAAGCCGGAATCATCTCTAAGTGAACTTGGCGTGCTTCTGCCCAAGAGCATGAAGTTCAATGGCGTTTCCGGCGGTTTTGCCCAGGATGTTGACGAAGCCGGGCTCGCCGTCTTTTTCGCCAAGAATGTGCCGGCGAATCAGGAAGTGAAATTCTCCGTTTCGGGCGAAGGTCTCATTCCCACTGAGCCGCCTGCAGGCGGCAATCCCGGCCAGCCGGCAGGCGAGAGTGGCGGCACGCCCATTCCCAGTTCTTCCGGCGGTACGCGAGAAGCTGTGTGGTTTATCGTGGGCGCGCTGGTGATCCTGATCGGCGGTGGCGCGTTTGTAATGTGGCGCAAGAGCGCGGCTGCAAGAGCTGCTGCACAAGATCCTAAAGCAGCCAGGGCAGCGTCCAAAGCAAAAACGCAAGCGCAGGCCCAGGCGGCGAAGCCGCAGGGAGACATGCTGGACGTACTGAAAGATGAACTTTTTCAGCTTGAGACCGATCGCGTGAGCGGAAAAATTTCTCAGGAAGAATATGAGAAAAGCAAGGCCGGGCTGAATACGCTCTTTCGCCGCCAGATGAAAAAGAGATAGCAAGACGCGGCGACGAAGACAGCTCGTGCTATCCCCCTTTGTGGCTGTTCCTCATTCAGGAATGATGAGCTCAGGAACTTACCGTGCCAGAGATAACCGCAGAAGAACGCCGCCTCAGGGAATCGCCAGACCACACCGCCCCGTGGCGAAGCTGGGGCCCTTACGTAAGCGAGCGTGCCTGGGGGACTGTCCGCGAGGACTATAGCGCCACCGGTGAAGCGTGGGATTATTTTCCGCATGATCATGCCCGCTCCCGCGCTTATCGATGGAGTGAAGACGGGCTGGCGGGAATCTGCGACCGGCATCAGCGTCTGTGCTTTGCCTTGGCGCTTTGGAACGGCCGCGATCCTATCCTGAAAGAACGCCTGTTTGGTCTTAACGGAGAAGAAGGCAACCACGGCGAGGACGTGAAGGAGTATTACTTTTACCTCGACTCCACTCCAACACATTCCTACATGAAGTATCTGTATAAGTATCCGCAGGCGGAGTATCCGTATGAAAAATTAGTAGCGGAGAACGGACGGCGCACCAAACGCGATCCGGAATTCGAGCTGATCGATACCGGCATTTTCGATAAAGACCGTTACTTCGATGTGTTCGTCGAATACGCCAAGGCTGACTGGGATGATATTTGTATCCGCATCACCGTAGCCAATCGCGGCCCTGAAGCCGCTGAAATTCATCTCTTGCCAACCCTCTGGTTTCGCAACACGTGGTCATGGGCAGGGAAGACCAAGCCCGCTTTGGCATTCGACAAAACAACCGGCACATTTTTGGCCCATGAAAGCGAGATCGGCGATTACCGTCTCTTCTTTGACCATGGCGGCACGCCGCTGGTTACTGAAAACGAAACGAATTTTGAGCGCATGTTCGGCGCAAAGAATTTCTCACCGTATGTGAAAGACGCATTTCATCGTTACGTCATCAACGGTGAGACTAGGGCAGTAAATCCTGAGCTAAAAGGCACCAAAGCCGCGGTGAAGTACCAATTCAACGTGCCTTCAGCCGGAGAAGTTTCCCTCAAACTGCGGCTCAGCAAAGATAAGCCGGGGACTACATCGGCCGGCGCTTTAGACGCGGAATTTGAAACAACATTTGCCGCGCGCAAAGCAGAAGCCGACGCCTTTTACGCCAACATCATTTCTTCTACCGCAGACGACGATACGCGCAACGTAATGCGCCAGGCCTTTGCCGGGCTGCTATGGACGAAGCAGTATTATCACTATGTTGTTCGCGACTGGCTCATGGGAGATCCTGCGGAGCCGCCGCCCCCACCTGAACGCAAGAACGGACGCAATCACGCGTGGGGGCACATCTACAACACTGACATTATTTCCATGCCCGATAAATGGGAATATCCGTGGTATGCAGCGTGGGACCTGGCGTTCCACTGCGTCTCGTTGGCCATGATCGACCCCAACTATGCCAAGGAACAGCTAGTGTTGATGTTGCGCGAGTGGTACATGCATCCCAATGGACAAATCCCAGCCTATGAGTGGGCATTTGGCGACGTGAACCCGCCGGTCCACGCATGGGCCACGTATCAGGTTTACCTGATCGACAAAGCGAAGAACGGCGGCACAGGCGACACGCAATTTCTTGAGCGCGTGTTCCACAAGCTGCTATTGAATTTCACATGGTGGGTCAACCGCAAAGACCCGGAAGGCATGAACGTGTTTCAAGGCGGCTTCCTGGGATTGGACAACATCGGCGTGTTTGATCGCAGCTCCGTCTTGCCGACCGGCGGGCACATTGAGCAGTCTGATGGCACCAGTTGGATGGCCACATATTCACTCGATATGCTGGCCATCGCGCTGGAACTGGCTGCGGGCGATTCTACTTATCAGGACGTGGCCAGCAAATTCTGGGAGCACTTCATCTATATTGCGCGGGCCATGAACCACCTGGGCGACGATGGTCTTTGTTTGTGGAACGAGAAGGATGGCTTCTTTTATGACGTGTTGCACCTGCCCGATGGATCGCGGGTGCCTTTGCGCGTGCGCTCCATGGTGGGCCTGATTCCACTTTATGCCGTGCAGATCATGGAGCCGGAGCTGCTGGATTCCATGCCGGGTTTCAAAATGCGGCTGGAATGGTTTATTGAAAATCGCAAAGACCTTACCGAGCACATGGCCTGCATGGAAACTGAAGGCCACAAAAAGCGCAGGCTGTTTTCCATTACAGACCGCGCACAGCTTCAGCGCATTCTAAAGGTCATGCTCGATGAAAATGAGTTTCTCTCGCCGCATGGCATTCGCGCGCTCTCGCGCTATCACAAAGCGCATCCTTACATGCTGGATGTTGCCGGGGTAAATCATCAGGTTGATTACGAGCCCGGCGAGTCGACAACAGGGCTATTCGGCGGCAACTCCAACTGGCGCGGGCCAGTCTGGTTTCCCGTGAATTTCCTGTTGATAAAGGCTCTGCGGCGGTTTTATGAGTACTACCATGAAGGGTTTCGTATTGAGTGCCCGACCGGCTCAGGAAAAATGATGAACCTGGACGAGGTTTCCGATGAGATCAGCCGCCGTCTGGTCTCGACGTTCCAGCGCGATTCTCAGGGACGTCGTCCGGTCTTCGGCAAGAATGAAAAATTCCAGTCTGACCCGCATTGGCGGGATTACGTGCCGTTTTATGAATACTTCCATGGCGACACCGGTGCGGGCGTCGGAGCCAGTCATCAAACCGGCTGGACTGCGCTGGTGACCAAAATGATTGAAGAACTTTCTTTGAAACAAAAAGCTGGAGACGGCGCCAAAGTCCCTGAAGTGCAAAGCAGCTGATTTTCCGCAGGAGACGTGAGACTACGGGCAGGATCACTGATCGAGCCTATTAAAAAAATCAATTGGAAACCGGCATATTTTGCGCAGTACTATAAGGTCATTGGAGCGGCGGATCCACGATGTGCACGCTGACTTTCATCCCGAAGCCCCAGGGATATCTGCTCGGCATGAACCGTGACGAGCGGCTTACCCGCGAAGTTGCGCTTGCGCCTGCGCCGATGAACACATCTGGTTTGCCTGCGGTTTATCCACGTGAGAGCGGCGGAGGCACATGGATTAGCTCCAACGCTGCAGGAATAACATTTGCCTTGCTGAACCAGAATTCCGGGCCGCAAGCAACGGTGAAAGAGCGCAGCCGTGGTGAAATTATTCCAGCTCTTCTGGAATCCACACGCTTTCCGCATGCCATGCGCCGCTTTCAGCAATTGGATTTGCACGGTTTGTTTCCATTTGTGCTGGTTGGTATCTTTCCCGCCGAGCAAATCATCAGCCAGTGCCAATGGGATGGAAATGAGTTGCGGTTTCTTCGCATCGGCTGGGACATTCGCCACTGGTTTTCATCCGGCGTTTCTGATGAGATGGCGCGCAAAGTCCGCGGCAGCACGTGTTATGAAGCCTGGCGTCGCCGCGATGCAGGTTCAGCCGAATGGCTGCGCGGACTTCACGCCTCGCACTCGCCTGTGAGAGGTTCTTTCAGCATCTGTGTGCACCGCCCGGACGCGGCAACCGTCAGCTATACAGAAGTGGCTTTTACCGGCGGCGATCTTACCATGCGTTACCACGCCGGCCATCCATGCCAGGCGCTGGGATGTTTCGATGCTGAAGTGAGTCTGCAGGCAGCACCGCCAATTGCCGCGGCCAGCTAAAGCATTCCACTTTATTTTTGACAATAAAAATGCCCCCGATTGTTTGCCGGGGGCAGGAGCGCTTCTTCGTTCGGTGTTTATTGCACGTTCGCTGTCACTGAGGAATTTGCGTTCACCGTCAGCTTGCAGCTCCTGGTTTTGGCGCCGTTGCTGGAGCAAGCGCCGCCCCAGATTGCATCGCGTCCGCTGGCCACGCTGAGCGTCACCACAGTTCCCGGCGCAACCTGCGTGCTGCCGGTGCTGCCGGTTGCAACGCTCAAACCTGCTGGGTTTGAGACAACCCGATCGCCACTGCGGCCCCCGGCAGTTACCGCCAGTGACCTTGTGGTTGGTGCAACTACAGGATTCAGCGTCAGAGTGGCTGAGCGCGTTACTCCGCCGCCTGAGACTGAAATCGTTACCTGCGTTTGCGTGCTTACCGGCGTGGTATTGACGAAGACTCCGCCGTTCGTGTTTCCCGCCGGAATCAGCACGGAGCTTGAAACCCCAGCAACGGTCGGATTGCTGCTGCTGACCTGGAAGATCTGGTCAGTTGCGGAAGACGCTGCCGTACTCACGGTTGCAAATGAGCCGGCCGATCCGCTTACCGATGCCGGGCTAAGAGTGATGGACGCGGGCTGGCCTTGCGGCGTAATCGTAAGCGGTGACTGAACGCTTACGCCGTTCCACGCCGCGCTGATGTTGGCCACCGTGTTGGCTGAGACCTGGTTCGTCGGAATCGAGATTGAGACAGACGAAGTGCCTGCCGGGATAGTTGCCAGCGCGGGAGGCATGGCGGCTGCAGAATCGCTGCTGAAGTCCACCACGGCTCCGCCTGCCGGCGCCTGACCGTTGAGCATTGCGATTGCGCCTACCTGTGCGCCGCCGCTAATGGTTCCAGCATTGATTGAGATGGCCTTGAGCGACGGCGGCAATACGTTGAACTGCAACGTCGCTGTGCCTGAGTTGAGCGTGGCGGTAATAGTAACCGGCGTTGGCGAGGTGACTTGTCCAGCCTGAATCTGGAACTGCATCCATGCGGTGTTGCCCGGCATGTTGACTGATGCCGGCACCGGCGCGGCTGCAGGGTTAGAACTGCTGAGATTGATTATCGATCCGGCGGCTGGCGCTGCTCCGCTAAGCTGCAACTGCACAAACGTGGTGTTGCCGCTGTAAAACGCGCTCGTGGTCAGGGACATGGTTGCGGGAGCCGGAGGCGCTGCGCTGATGGTGAACGATCCTGCCGCAGACCATGCAGTTTCAGCAGCGGTGGTAGGAGAAGAGTCGCCCTGGGCGGATCGCACGCGCCAGAACTTCTGGCCCGCCGTCAACGAAAGCACGGTGCGGTTGGGTTCGTTGAGCTGCGGCGAATCGTCTTCAATCTGCTGGAAGCCGGAGTCCTTGGCGATCTGCAATTCGTAGCCGCTGGGCTGCGGATTTGCGACATTAGTCCACGCCAACTGTACCGGCAGCGTGAGCGACGCGCCATTTGCAGGTGAAAGCGGCGCCGGTGGCGCTCCAATCGGATTGTTATAGAAGACCGAGTAGTTGATGGTGTTTGAAGGTACTCCGGCAACACCGGTCGCGCTCACCGCAAAGACGCGGGCTGAGTATGTGCCTTCATCAGGAGTTGAGAAGGAATAAGTTGGATTAGGAATGTTATTGAATGCGGCCGTGGTGGTTGTAGGAAAACTTGGGTCCTTTGAAACCTGAAGCACATAGCTCGCTGCGCCGGTAACCGGAGACCAGTTAAACGTCATGACTTCCAGCGGATGAAAAGTTGAATATGCTTTGGTGGGGGAGAACACTGGCGCTGCCGGCTGGCCGGGACCTGCGCCGGTAATGTTGAAGCTGCGTGCTGCCGACCACGCACTTTTTACGAACGCTCCACTTACCGATTGCACTCGCCAGAAATACGTGCCGTTGGGCAGGCCGCTTACGGTGTCCTGCGTGGTTCCATCGTTCGTTGAATTTTGCAGTGCAATAGTGGGGAAGGTTGAAGAGGTGCTGACCTGCCAGTTATAACCCAGGATTCCGCTGGGGTCGGTGACTGCGGACCACGAGATTGTCAGCGGTGATTGCAGGTTTGTTCCGGACGCTGGTGATAAGGGATTTGGCACTGCGACTGCGGCAAATGCGGAGCAAGATGCGCCAAGGACCAGGATGACTGCAAGGATGAAATTGACTGCACGCGTTTTCATTAGGTGTCTCCAGTGGTTTTAAGGGGGGACGGACGATCATTTGGCCCGGATAGAATGATTCAGCCGATTGACCCTGATTGATAAATCTGTTGCCACACTCCGCCGGTTTTTTGCCGCGCTGGAATGTTGCTAACTTGGGTAAGACACGCATGCGTGAGCAGGCAGAACAAGTTCAAAGTACATGTCCTTCATCGAAGCGGCTCACTGTACTGGCATGTCCGTGAGGACAGTTAACATTTCTTGCGTGAAGATATTTCGACCAGGTAACTAGCGATTAGCCATTGGCAGATAGCTCAAAGGCAGCCGCGAATTTTGCGAATCAACGCGAATCAAGAACTAAATAAATGATTCGCGTGTTCGCGCTAATTTGTTCTTGGGTATTGCCGGTCGCTAATAGTCAATTGCGTGGGCTGAAAGCTGATTGCCGATTGGCTCGGGTTTGCTTTGCAAAGAACGCTCAGGCTCCCATTCCCAAAACGGCATCAAGAAGAAAAAACAGATCTATCGGTTGCGGTCGGGATTTCGCCTGTGGGCTGACGCCCACAAAGCGGCTCAACTTAACAAAACGTTTTGCTATCTTTTTACACAAAATGGGTGTCTTTTTGAGATGATAATCCGCACCTATCTCTCATAATAGATACTGAAATACATCGGACATGGCCAGCAACAGGCAGAGGTTGCCGGCTGGCCGTCTTGATTGGATGTCCTGAAAAAATCCTGCTAAATGATAAGTGCCGGGGAGAGTTCTGATTGGTTACAAATAAAGGCAAGTTTGTGGTGAACTGGCGGCACTCGGTGGCCATACTCGCTACGTTTGTGGGTCTGTTCTTCGGCGCGCCGCTGGGAGCGCAGGACCGTCCAGCCGCTGCAGACGCTCAGTCCACTGCAGGCGCTGCGGTCAAGAATGTTGGCGCGGTGAAGTCGATCAGCGGAAAAGCCCTGGTGCTCAAAACGGATGCCGGCCCTGAAGTTACGATCTCTGTGCCGGATGGCGCACGCATTGTCCGTCTTGCTGCCGGACAGGCCGATCTCAAGAGTGCTCCCACAATTACTTTTGCTGAAATCCAGGTTGGCGACCGAATGCTATTGCGCGGGCGCGCAGGCGCTAACGGCGAAATCGAAGCTACAACGATTGTCGTGATGAAGCAGGCTGATGTGGCCCAGAAACAGCAGCATGATCGCGAAGATTGGCAGAAGCGCGGTGCAGGCGGAATCGTCAACGCCATTGATGCGGCGGCTGGCACTTTTACCATTTCAGTCACGCCAACTCTGAGCGTTCTGGTGAAGACAACAAAAGACACGAGCTTCCTGCGCTATTCACCCGACTCAGTGAAGTTTGCCGATGCACAAAAAGGGACGATCGACCAGATCAAGACCGGCGATCAGTTACGCGCGCGCGGCAGCCGCAGCGCTGACGGCAAGGAAATCGCCGCGGAAGAAGTTATCTCCGGAACCTTCCGCAACATTGCCGGGACTATCAGCAGCATTGACACGGCGAACAACAGCATTACGGTAAAAGACATACTGGCGAAAAAATCCGTCGTCATCAAATTCAATTCTGATTCTCAGTTGCGCAAGCTTGCGCCGCAAATGGCGCAACGGCTCGCGTTCTTTCTGAAGAGCGCACAAGGCGGCGCTCCAGCCGGTGAGCAAATTTCGGCTGGCAGCGCACCTGCCGCCGGACGCGGACCAGCTGGAGCGGGGCCGGGTGCGCGCCCTGCCGGCGGACCTGATTTTCAGCAAATGCTGAACCGGATACCCAGCATCACGCTGGCTGACTTACAGAAAGAAGAAGCGGTTATGGTTGTGGCGACGCGGGGAACTACCGGCAATGAAGTGACCGCTATTACGCTTTTGGGCGGCGTTGAGCCGATTCTTACCGCATCGCCCAACGGCACAAGCGCCGCTGCGCTGTTTTCCGGATGGAATCTGGGAGCGCCAGGTGGAGAAGGCGGCGGCCCACAATGAAATGGCGCGTAAAGAGCGAAGTAGTAATGACCGTTGAGGAGACATTGATGAAATTCTGGCCTTCGGGACGCCGCACATGGGCCTCCTTTTTTGTTTTTTTCTTTCTTCTGGCTTGTTCCGGTGCACTGGTGGCGCAGACTCAGACCGGCAGGCTGCGCGGACAGATTGTCGACGCTACCGGAGCAGTGATTCCAGGGGCCAGCATCTCGGTAAAAAATTCCAGTGGCCTGGTGCTGTCTGCCACGTCAGATGGCACAGGCGCTTATGACGTCAAGAATTTGGCTCCCGGCAAATACACTGTCTCGGTCACGGCAAAAGGCTTTGCTCCCACAACCAAGGAAGTGGAAATCGTGGCCGGCCAGTTGAAGGACATTGACATACCTCTGGCGATCGTCGTGAAAGAAGAAGATATTGAAGTGCAGAGCGATGCCGCCCGAGTGGGCACCAGCCCTGACGCTAACGCCAGCAGCCTTGTGCTCACCGGCAAAGACCTTGACGCGCTCTCAGACGATCCGGATGAATTGCAGTCGGAGCTTCAAGCGCTCGCCGGGCCTTCCGCAGGCCCCAATGGCGGACAGATCTATATTGACGGATTTACTGGCGGGCAACTTCCACCAAAATCTTCCATCCGCGAAATCCGCATCAACCAGAACCCATTTTCCGCGCAGTATGACCGCATGGGCTTTGGCCGGATTGAGATCCTCACCAAGCCGGGCACAGACAAGCTGCACGGCCAGGCTTCTTTCAGCGATAACCATTCGTTCATGGATGCGCTGAACCCTTTCGCCGCCACCGAGCCTGATTTCAGCACGCAGATGATCAGCGGCAACGTGGGTGGACCACTGGGAAAGAAGCTTTCCTACCAGATCAACGCGGAGCACCGCAATATTAATGAAGCTGCGGTCATTTTTCCCGGAGCTTTTGAGGCGGCCAACCAGCCTGTGATTGGCGTGCTCAATCCGCGTGTGCGCACCAATGTGAGCGCACGCTTTGACTACCAGGTTTCAGCTTCCAACACGCTGATGGCCCGATACCAGTTCACGCACGATAATCAAGAGAACAATGGCATAAGCCAGTTGGCCCTGCCAGCCCAGGGCTATAACCAGATTGGCAATGAGAATGAAATTCAGATTAGCGACACGCAAATACTGAGCCCGCATGCCATCAATGAAACCCGATTTGAGTGGGAGCGCGGCGCAACCGACCAGAATTCGCTTTTTCTCACGCCTGAAATCAACGTGCTGGGACAGTTTATCGACGGCGGCAATCCGCTCGGCATCAGCTCTGTCATTACCAATCATTACGAGCTGCAGAACTATACGTCAATCAACAAAGGCAATCATTTTCTGCGTCTCGGAGGCAGGCTGCGCGTTACCGGCAATTCCAGCACTTCCACGCAGAACTTCAATGGCACGTTTACCTTCGGCGCCACAAAAGATCTCGTCACGCAACAGACCATCACTCCCTTGGCGAACTTTAACAACGGCCAGCCCACGCAGTTTACTGTCCTTACCGGCAATCCTCTCACTGAGGACACCTTTGTCGATGGCGGACTTTACGCTGAAGATGACTGGAAGATTCGCCCTAACATGACTTTCAGCTATGGTCTGCGCTATGAAACACAAAACGGCATCAAGGACCATGGCGATTGGGCTCCGCGCATAGGGTTTGCCTGGGGGCTGGGTGGCAAGAAAAATGCCGCGCCTAAAACGGTCATCCGCACTGGCTTCGGCATCTTTTATGACCGTTTTTCGCAAAACCTGATCATGCAGGCAGAGCGGCTGAACGGCGTGAACCAACGGCAGGTCACCATCACCATCGATCCAACTGCTTCTGCTGCTGCCAATGCTGCCACTAGCGCACTGCTGGCGTCGTTGTTCGCAGGTTATCCGAATATCCCAGCTCTGCCCGGAACGGGAACCACTACATACACAATTGACCCTGCGCTGCGCACGCCTTATACCGTCCAGTTTGCCGGATCGGTTGAGCGCCAGCTCACAAAGACCGCCACGCTGACGGGCACCTATATCCATTCGCATGGCGTCCATCAGCTATTTTCCAGCGTGCTTACGCCAAACCCGCTGCCGCAATATCAGTTTGAATCCGGCGGGGTCTTTAACCAGAATCAACTCATTCTCAGCTTCAACATGCGCGCCGGGACTAAGCTCACCATCTTTAGCTTTTACATGTTCGGCCACGCCAATAGTGACACAGCCGGCGCAAACAGTTTTCCTTCCGATCCGGCAAGGGGTATTGCCGCCGATTACGGCCGTGCTGCTTTTGATGTCCGGCAGCGCCTTTTCTTTGGGGGAACAATCGCTTTACCCTATGGGTTCCGCGTGAGTCCGTTCATGGTGGCGAATGCCGGAGCGCCTTTTAATATCACCACAGGCACTGACCTGAATGGCGATTCCATCTTTAACGACCGTCCGGCATTCGCCGGCGGGGCCACAGGCCCAACCATTGTGAATACAGAGTTCGGATCGTTTAATACTTCTCCCGCGCCAGGACAAACAACTATTCCAGCCAATTTCGGCGGTGGGCCGGCACAGTTCACTCTGAACCTGCGCTTGAGTAAGACGATTGGCATCGGTCCCAAGCTTGAAGCGTCTAATCCCAATCCGCAGCAGGGTCAAGGAGACCATGGCCATGTCGAGGGAAGAGGAGGCCCCGGCAGTGGTGGGCCAGTTCGAATGGGCGGTCCTCGTGGAGGCGGAGGGCCCATGGGCGGCCCTGAGAGATCGAATCAGCGCTATAGCCTTACCTTCAGCGCCAACGCGCGCAACCTGTTTAACCACGTCAATCCGGCTCCGCCCGTTGGCAATCTCAGCTCCGGCCTTTTCGGCCAGTCTATCGCGCTAGCTGGAGGCGTATTCAATACGCAATCGGCCAACCGGCGCGTTGATTTGCAAGTGATGTTTTCTTTCTAGAGTTCTACAATCCCGAAGCGAGGGAACACTATAGTTAACTCGCCACAGGCTGCAGCACTGGCGCGAGAGAGTGCGCCTTGTTGCCGCCTTCGGCCCGCGCAATCTCCAACGCGCTTTCTACGCGGTTGATGACTTCAGTGACCATGTCCACGGCATCGAATCTTTCCTGCAGCACGGCTTCAGCAATTCCCGCGCTGATGGGCGGTGTGCGCTCGGTGCCGGGAATTTTTATTGGCGCCAGCACTTTCCTCATCTTGTCCACCACCAGGAAAGCGTTCTTTTCTGTTGTGTCAGAAAGCACCAGCGCAATAGTAGTGAGATCGTAGCGTATGGCTACGTCATTCTGGCGGATATGGGAAGCCAGGGACTGTCCGATTTGCTGCATTATGCTTTCCACCTGAGCTTCGCCAATTTCCTTGACCATGGCGGAAGCCTTGCCAAAGTGCAGAAGCATCAGGGTCATAGGGATTTTCTGCTGCAAAGACCGGCGGACTTCAGAAAGAAGAACGTCCAGGTAAGAAGAACGTTTCAGCAAACCGGACTTTTCATCGGTCACGGCCAGCGTCTTCATCAATGTGCGCAGGCGCACGTTGCTCACCGCCAGCACCATTTGCTCCGCGATGGTCTTCAATACCACCACATCCGTTTGCTGCCATTGGCGCGGAGACGTCTGTTCCAGAATCAGGATCCCGGATTGCTCGCCTGAATCGAGCAGCGGCACCGCCAGCAGCGACTCAATATTCAAAGCGTGAATATGCTCCGCTGCCGGGGCCAGCTCGCGCGATGCCTTGGCATTTGCGATGTTTACCACTCCGTTCGCCGCAAGTTGCTGTGTAAGTCCAATCAATTTCACAATCGCCATCACGTCAGACTGCTTAATGCCCGGCGCGCAATACTCCAGCGCCGCAGAAGGCGGCTTGCCGACTGTACACAGCCCAGCAACGCATCTGCTGGCGTTATAGTGGCGTCCAATATCGTTGACTGCGGTAAACAGCACGCTCTTCACGTTGGCCTGGCGATAAATATTCCGCGTAATCTCCGTGACGCGGGCAAAATTATCTACGGCATTCTCTTCGTAAGTAGCGGGAGAGGCAGGCGGAGTTGGGGCCGCAGCGGCTTTCTCCTGCGGTGCTGCTTCTCGGGCCGTGGCGCGTGCTGCTGCTTCCGCTACTTGATACTGTGGCGTGAATCCCGCCGAAATATAGAGGTGGCGCAGCTTCTCGTTTTTCTGTTCTTCGCGCGGAAAAAGTTTGCTGACGCGTTCCAGCCGCTCCAGGGCCTTGGAGCGCATGCCGTATTGCAGGTAAATCTCCGCCTGCAGAATAAAATCTTCCAGCACCGTTGGCTCGGATTCGCCACGGGTGGGCGCTGCGATTTCAGGCTCAGGCGCGGCAACGGCCGCGGCCTGCGGCTTATTGTCCGTGCGATGAAACCTGTTGGCGATCCTGCTATAAGCGTGATCGTCAATTCGTCCGCGCAGCATTTCCAGGCGCTTGGCGTGGCCGGGTTCATAAGGATCAAGCTCAGCTGCGCGGTCCAGCGTCTCACCGGCCTGACCGTATTTGCCCGCCGCATAATAGAGCTGGAACAGCTTGAGCAGCGTATTGCTGTACTCATGCTCCCGGTTGGCCGTATCAAACAGTTTGACCAGATATTCGGTAAAGCCGAGCGTAGCCAGCCGCCGGTCGGACATTTCATACATGCTGGTAATGAACTCGCGCCGGCGGCCTGCCGCTGTTTCATGCGACTCGAGCTTCCTGGCCAATTCCAGGGCCCCACGCGTGTCATTGATATCCAGATAAACGCCCACGAGAGAAGCCACTTCTTCCAGCTGCTGCGGGTCTTTTTCAAAAGCTTCCCAAGTGAAAGGCTCTGCTTCCGCTGGACGCTTGGCGGCCATCAGCGCGTGGGCATAAAGCTCACGCAATTCCGGCAGGCCCTTTACCCTGGTTACAACAGGCTCCAGCACGGCCAGGCATTCTTTTACCGCATTGCGGGAAAACAACCCGCGGCCATAGAGATAAATTGCCTGGAAGTTCAATTGATCAAAGTTGTAAGCGCGCTCATAGGATTGGAACCCTGACCCCGGCGACTCCTGGTCCTGCAAAAGCCCAAGCTGGACAAAGTTGGTCGCGGCGGTTTTGCCTTCGCCCAGCGCAGAAGCTTTTTCCGCCGTGAGTTGCAGGTTTTCGATTGTCGGTGAAAGTTCAACAATGCGCTTGCATGCGGCCAGGGCCTGCTTATCTTTCTTCTGCCGCTCGAATCCTTGCAGAGCGGTGGTGTAAGCGTCCAGGGCCTCTTTGCGGTCACGCTTTTCCGTGAGCTGGGCGTATTGGAATGTCTGTGTCGGGGTGGGCGTGGTGATCTTGCAGAGCTTTTTGTAGGTGATCGACCCTTTGGCCGTTTCGCCGGCCTCAAATTCCTGCTCCAGCAAAGCGCTGAACAAGTCCACCGCTTGCTGTCGGCGGTCCAGGAGCAGGCACAGATCGGCGGCGGCCTGAAGCACCTGAATGTTCCTGGGTTCCTCTTCCAGAATGCCCAGATACTCTTCCAGCGCAGGCTCAGGCTTGCTTCTTTGCAGGTACTTTTCCGCTTTTTCTAATCGCTTGGAAATATCCGCCATGGGGCCAATTCCTCAAAATGCTCTCGGAAGGGGGTAGCGCCGGGACGCATTGAGGCTGAGTATGTAATTCTATGCGCAATTGCCGGAGCACTCAATGCTTCATGTCAATCCGTCGGTCACGGCCCCCGATAAGCAAATGAATCTGGCAATCCGCCTTAACAACCGTTATAACTTTCCCCGGTAATCAACCACAAAAAGATTCGCCAAAGAATGACTGACCAGGAGCAGGGTTTAAAACGGGAATTGACTGCCCGCCAGATGGCCATGGTGGCTGTTGGGGGCTCTATTGGCACCGGATTGCTGCTTGGCTCCGGCGCAGCCATTCAGGTTGCAGGGCCGGCTGTGGTCTTAACTTTTGTGCTGAGCGCGTTGATTTCCTGGACCGTGGCCATGGCGCTGGGAGAAATGTCTGCTGTCCATCCCGCGGCGGGATCATTCGGCGTTTACGCTGATCTTTATGTCAATCGCTGGGCCGGGTTCATTGCCCGCTATGGATACTGGTTTGCAGTCGTCATCGTGGTTGGATCAGAGGTAGTTGCGGCGGCCACTTACATGCGCCAGTGGTATCCGGCGGTTCCGGCCCTTGTGTGGATGGTCGCGTTCGGGCTCTTTCTGGTGGCGATCAATCTCTTTTCCGTGGGCCATTACGGGACATTTGAATATTGGTTTGCCCTGCTGAAGGTCGTTACGATCTTCCTGTTCATCGTAATCGGGGCGGCATTGCTTTTTGCCGGCAAGGTGCGCCCGCAGTATGTCGCCAGCGGCGGCTTCGCTCCGCAAGGATGGTCGGCCCCGCTCATGGCAATTTCATTCGGGCTCTATAGCTTTCTTGGCATTGAGATGGTGGCCATCTCTTCCGGCGAGGCCCGCTCCCGCAAGGACGTGGCGCGGGCAACTCGCATCGCTTTTGCCACGCTGGTACTAGTTTACGTGGGGGCCATGGCAGTGCTGGTGGGCGTGATGCCGTGGAAAAACGCCGGAGTTTCTGAAAGCCCGTTTGTCACGGTATTCAAAGTCGCCGGAATCCCCGCAGCCGGCTTCATTATGAACTTTGTTGTGCTTTCCGCCGCGCTTTCCGGCGCGAATGCCAGTCTTTACGTCGCTTCACGCATGTTGTTTGCCCTGGCCCGCTCGGGCTACGCTCCGCAACGCATGGGCGTCCTCAATCAGCACGGCGTGCCCATGGGAGCGCTTCTGGTCTCGATGGCGGGAATCGTCGGCGCCATCCTGCTGCAGCTGCGCACCGCGAATGCCTATCTCTATATCATCAATGCCGCGCTGGTGGGAGGAATGATTGCTTGGCTTGTCTCACTGATTGCCCACGTTCGGTTTCGCCGCACGATTTCCGCTGAGCAACTGGCGGAAGCAGGATTGCGCTCACCATTGGGCGCAACGGGATCGATCTTGGGATTTGTAGCCATCATGGCTGCGATTGCGTGTACGTGGTGGGTGTCGCAGTCGAGCGTTGCGGCACAGAGCGCGGGGATATATCTGGTAGTGCTAAGTGTGGCGTATTTGGTCGTGCGAAGGGGAAGGATACCTCAATGAGCGCTACCCTTGAACAGATCAAACTCGAGATGAAGGAATTGGGCCGGCATTTCACTACTGGCTATGAGCAAGCCACTTTAGCTCAGCAGAACTGGTTGGGTAAACTCGTGCACCGCGGATATTTGGAGAGGAAGCTGCACAGGTGGCACGTGGTGATGCGCAACCTCTTCGATAAGGACTGGTCGAAGAATCGAGCGATGGATAGCGTTGGAAAAGACATCGCAATCGACTTCATGGGCCCCTATGACACAGACCTCCACCAAAGACTCGATCACGTTTGCAGGTTTTATCTTGCGGCAGAGGCGAAAGATCGAGAGTTGATGCGCGAGTTCGCCCGAGACCAGGCAAGTTTGCTGTATGGGCTTGAACGCCATCCCAAGTGGTGTGCGCTTCAACTCGATGCCACAAAGAACCAGCAATTCCTGAAATCCGGCCTCTCTGCCGTATCACTTTACGATTTAAGAACGCTTTCAAACACGGAAATCAGCCTCGAGTTTCTTTACCGCAGCGGTGTCAACGCCGGAATTGACCCAAAGCAGGACTTTACGGATGTGGCAGCTTTGTCGACGCCAACGGGCCGGCACCTAGGCTATCGCTCCACACAGGACGTGATTGCCGGCTTCGAGCCAACCGGCTTTCTGGAGAAACGAGTGCTGCCACATCTAGCTGAATGAATGTTTTGTCAGGGCGAAGGAATCGATCCGCAAGACGTTGTGCAGTCGGCGTCCATCCTTAGCAGTGATATAACTGCATCCCGCCTCTCCAGTTAAGGCTCGCGTTTCTCCTCTGAAAGCTCTTTAAGATCATATGGCTCTCTCGCTTCGCTCGAGATGACGGAAGAGGCTCTCCCTGCAACAAAGTAATAAACAACGCCCAGCGCCATCAGTACCAGGCCAAAGCCAAGCTGGCTCCCACTACCCAGGCGGCCCAGATCCAGTTGCTCTCCTCGATTCTTGATCAGCGCAATGAGCAGAAGGGCAGTGGGACCAATCCCGATGGCAATCGCGCCGAACATGCCGCCGGGCACTCTGAATGGACGCAGTAGTTGCGGTTCGCGAATGCGCAGCACAATGAGCGCCAGAAATTCCAGCACCAGGCTTGCGCCGTAAAGAAGGATGTCGAGCATGATGAGCTTGTCAAAGCTCAGGCCCAGAGACGCCGCCCATGCAATGCCTAAAACAATAATCGCGACCCACGGCGCTCCGTCTTTCAGTTTGCGGGTAAAAATTTTGGGCAAGTGTCCGTCTTCCGCCATCGCCACAGGCAGACGGGAATAAGACATCACCAGCGAA
Source organism: Candidatus Angelobacter sp. (assembly GCA_036496525.1). GTDB lineage: Bacteria > Acidobacteriota > Terriglobia > Terriglobales > Acidobacteriaceae > Angelobacter. The sequence goes on along the minus strand of DASXKZ010000088.1, from coordinate 2,187 downwards.
TTAAAAGTGCCAAACTCGCTGATCATCGCGGCACCAACCAACGCTGCGCCCAGCCACGGCCCAACCACCATTGATGCGATGCTGGCCCAGCTTCCGGCGGACCAGACTTCCGGCTGGACATGCAGGTGCCACACGGCAAGCACCGGAATAACATAAGAAAGAAAAATCGCCGCCAGCGCCAGCAGCATCACGCGCGGATAAGTCTTTTGCGGGTTTTCCACTTCGTTGGCCACCGTGGAAGCGTTATCCCAGCCCATGTAATTCCACATGGCCACCAGCATGCCGGTAAGAAGGCTGCCGTGCGCGGGAGGCGTTGGTCCTAGCGTCAGGTGACGAAAAAAAGCGTAACCGGTAATGAGCACGAATGGAGTCAACATGAGAGCGCCCAACAAGACAGAGCCGGTTCCTACGGCTTTTGCGCCCAGAAGGTTCCACACCATGCAGACCGCTATCATGGCGGCGGCAATTGCCACGCCTCGGTGCCCAGCGATGGCGGCAGGCCAGAGCCGTCCCAGATAAAGCACGAACAGCGTGGGATAAATGGCCATGTCAAAGATGCTGGCCACCAGCGAGAGCCACGCTTCCTGAAAGCCCCAGAAAGGTCCCATAGCTCGGCGCACCCAGACGTAAAAGCCGCCTTCAGCAGGCAGCGCGGCAGCCAGTTCACCCACCATCAACCCTGTGGGCAGGCTCCAGATCAAGGGGATAATAAAAAGAATAACGATGGCGAGCTTGTAGCCCGTGTCCTGTACCAGTTCCTCCACGCCGTACGGGCCGCCGGAGACCATGAAATATGTGGCCGCGGCCAGCGACAAGACCGTCAGCTTGCGGCGGGAACCATTCTGAGTTTTTCGCATCTTCGTGAAATGCAATATAGCAGCATCGCAAGGGCTGGCAAGAGAATTTATTGCCGCAGATTTTCGCAGATAAGCGCAGATTAAATGTTGGAGTCGCGAAAGTACGCTGATTGGTTATTCATGCTTATTCGCGTGACTTCGCGGCTAATTAAAACAACCAATCAGGTAAACTTTAAGCTGTTCACTGAGGGGCACAATGACCGACTCACTGCTTCGCTTTCGCTCTGAATTTCCCATTCTTGAGCGCACCACCTATATGATCAGCAACTCGCTGGGCGCAATGCCTCGCGGCGTGTATGACTCAACGCGCGACTTTTGCGATATATGGGCCACGCGCGGCGTGCGCGCCTGGGAAGAAAAATGGTGGATGATGGCGCAGGAAGTCGGCGATGCCATTGGTGTGCTGATGAATGCCACGCCCGGCTCAGTGAGTCCGCACTTAAATGTCACGAGCTGCCAGGCAGTGGTTGCCAGCTGTTTTGACTTCAGCGGCAAGCGCAACAAGATCGTCTACAGTGACATGAATTTTCCTTCAGTGATGTATTTCTGGGAGGGCCAGCGCAGCCGCGGCGCTCGCGTACAGATGGTCCGCACCGATGACGGCGTTCACGTTCCTACCCAGCGCCTGATCGATGCCATCGATGAAGAGACGCTTCTGGTTCCCATTTCTCATGTGGTGTTTCGCAGTTCTTATATCAAGGACGTAAAGGCCATCGTTGAAAAAGCGCATCGCGTGGGCGCACACGTGGTGCTGGATTGTTTTCAATCTCTCGGCAATGTCCCGGTAGACGTGCAGGCGCTGAACGTGGATTTTGCAGTGGGTGGCGTACTCAAGTGGCTTTGCGGCGGAGCAGGCACCTCATATTTGTACGTCCGTCCTGATCTGGGCAAGAAGCTGAAGCCGGGATTTACCGGCTGGTTTGCCCATGAGCATCCATTTGAATTTGAGATTGGCGCAAGCAAGTACGGTGAAGCGCCATTCCGCTTCATGCAGGGGACGACCAATGTCCCGGGATTTTATACCGCCATGCCGGGACTGAAAATTATTCGCGAAGCCGGCGTGGATCGCATTCGGGAGAAGTCCAAAAAGATGACCGCGCGCCTGATCGAACTGGCCGACCAGCGCGGCTGGCGCGTGAATGCGCCGCGCGATCCTGAGCAGCGCGGCGGGACCGTAGCCATCGATATGCCTAATTCCAAGGAAGTATGCGCCGAACTGCTGCGGCGGGACGTGCTGGTGGACTATCGACCGAAGGCCGGAGTGCGGGTTTCCCCACATTTTTACAATACGATGGAAGAGATTGACCGCGCGATTGGGACGGTGGACGAA